>DAOOCG010000076.1:0-1524 GCA_035408245.1 Minisyncoccota bacterium | reverse complement strand
AATAAAGTTATTTTGTATGGCTCAAGAGCTAAAGGAAATTATAAACCGGGGTCAGATATTGATTTAACTATTTCAGCTCCACAGCTGTCTTTATCAAAACTTTTTCAGATAGAAAATGAAATCGATGATTTGCTTCTTCCCTACAAAATTGATTTATCGCTCTATAGCCTAATTGAAAATACGAATCTGATTGAACACATCGAGCGTGTTGGACTCGTATTCTACGAAAAATAAATGCGCAGACTGAACTATTAATAGGTGCGTTGGATAATCAACATAATCTTGCAATTTGATGTAAAATCTTGATACTGTTTTTAAATGCGAAAAGATGATGCTCGACAATTAGATCACAAAACCCTAGAAGAACTACGAATCCGATCGGTCAAAAGAGTTCAAGCTGGCGAAAGTCCAGAAGCTATCTCAAAAGCCCTTGGTCTCAATCGATCTACAATTTATATTTGGCTCGCACTTTATCGCGATGGCGGTTGGAGTGCTTTAAAATCCAAACCTACTCCAGGGGCCAAGCCAAAAATCGATAGCAAAAAAATGGAATGGATTTTTGACACTGTTACGCAGAAAAATCCGCAACAAATGAAATTTGAGTTTGCACTGTGGACTCGGGAAATGATTCAGAAATTGATCAAAGATAAATTTAAAATTAAATTGAGTTTGAAGGCTGTTGGACGGCTTTTGGGACAATTAGGACTCACTTGTCAAAAGCCACTCTATAAAGCAATCCAAAAAGATGAATCTCTGGTAAAAAAATGGCTTAAGAAAATCTATCCACAAATTAAATCCCGCGCTAGTAAAGAAAAAGCTGACATTTATTTTGGAGATGCTGCCCATATTAGGTCAGATCATCATGCTGGCAAAACCTGGGGAGTTAAAGGTGAAACTCCAGTGGTAATGACATCTGGAGCACGATTTTCATTTTCTTTGATTTCTGCAGTTTCGTCGCGCGGTTTAATGAGATTTATGGTGACCGAAGGTGGTGTTAATTCCGCAGTTTTTATTCAATTTTTGAAAAGACTTATTGCTGGCGCAGAAAGGAAAATATTTTTGATTGTGGATAATGGGCCGTCACATATTTCCAAAAAAACCAAGGCTTTTGTCACCAGCATTAGCGAGAAGTTGGAATTATTTTATTTGCCACCATACTCTCCAGATCTAAACCCTGACGAACTGGTTTGGAATCACTTGAAAAATAATACTGTCGGTCGCTCAACAGTCACTGACAAAGCCAACTTCAAAAAGCAAGTTACCCGATCGATGAAGTCACTTCAAAAGAACAAAGACAAAGTACGTTCATTTTTTCAAAAACCGAATTTAAAGTACGCTGCTTAATGTTGATTATCCAACGAACTTATTAATAAATCATAAAATCCTTGCTTGATATATCCATTCCAACGTAAATCATTTTTGCCCCCGTACGGTTAAAGTTTTTTTGTTAAACCGACGGTTCGTCCATTGGGGACTTACTGTCAACTCTTACGCGGGGCTTTCTTGTTTATTGAGCTACTTTTC
>DAOOCG010000075.1:0-1725 GCA_035408245.1 Minisyncoccota bacterium | reverse complement strand
CTTAAAATCAAGATTAACAAACATCTTCAGCCCTATAGTGTTGACAAAATTGAAAAAATAGTATAGAATTCTTCCATTACAGAGTTGGAGAGAGACTAAATCTGTATTATTCTTTTAGTTTTTCCTCCTACCCGTGTAAATGGTTCTTGCTCTTATTTTATTAAATGAGAGTAAAAATCAACTCTATAAAAATTGTTATAGAGTGGAGTACTTTGACAATATGTGCGGAAACACTCTCCTTTATTATAGATTTTAGTTCTCGTGCACCTTTTTGATTATATTTAAAAAATGTAGTTAGAAAGGTGTGCGGGAACACACAAGAAAATCATCTAGGTCCTAGACCTAGTTCTACCAGCTTAGGCTGTGTAGAAGTCATTTTAAGATTATTCAAAAATATAAAATATAAGGAGAATATAAGATGGCTACACAGCCAAGTTTGCAAGATTTGAAGAACCAACGGAGTATTTTGGATACTCAAATTGAAATCGCTGAGGTAATCAGTTCAATTGAAGCCAAAGTAAAGCAGTTGCGTTCAGCTGGGAAAAACGAAGTTGCGGCAATTCAGATCCGAAAAGAGATTGCGGCATTACAAGATAAATTAAACACTCTTGGATTAGCTCCAAAATCCGTATCGGGTGGAAACAACAAGCCTCAAATTCAGATTCAGAAACCAGCGGATCCACAAACCACTTCTGCTCAAAAGCAGGAAAACAAACCGGCGCCCAAGCAGGAAACCAATCCACAAAAAACTGGCCTTCTCGGCTGGTTGGATAAGAAAATCTAGGCAAGGAGGCCTAAGATGAAAAGATGGCATTTCATTTTGATTTTGATCGCGGCAGTTTTGATCGCCGTTTGGTTGTCCGGTGGATTTGATCGAAAGGCGCCTGAAATTGAGGCACCTGTTGCTCCCACCCAACCCGCTCCATCCCCGACCGCGGAACCTGAAGTACAGGCTCCCCCCGTCGTGGAACCCACTGCTGAAGTAGTGGAAGAGGAACCTGGTATCGTTGAGCTTGGAACCGGGGAGATTATTGCTGTAGGGTTAAAAGATCCTAACGTAAATCCTGTGGTCAAGCTTGAGCCCAATCAGGGTGTTTTGTGGTCATCTGATCCTGGTGGTGCAAATGCATCTGGTCAGGTTATTGACTACGAGAACAAGGGTTCCATGGGTTATATTTTCAACGATTCTGATGACCCAATTGAGGTGGTTTTTCACACCGGTTGGAATGCTGAAAACGAACGTTGGAATATCAGCCCCGTCTTGTTTAAGGTCAATGATTTAAAAGCTCTTCGTGAGCACACCTTAACCATCAATGTGGATGAGCAAAAACCTTTGTTTTTTGGAAAGATCTGGAACGGCTCTGAACTTTTGAACGATCCTGATCTTTAAAATTCCCGCACATAGCATGTCAGAACGACCCCCGATTATCAGCAATGATAAGTTTTTCGGGGGTCTTTCTTTTTGCATAAAAACAGGAAAATAAGTTATTATTTAACAAATGAAGATAAAAAATCTTTTTTCTCAAAAAATATTATCTGATAAATGGGACAAACTATTATTATTTTTAATAATTTTTCACGTCTTATTCTTCTCAATTTTCCATATTTTAAATAAAAGCTATCAAACATGGGATAGCGCAGGACACATAGGATTAAGCTATCGTATGGCTCAGGAAACGGAGAGGTTTCTATCCGGTGCGGAAGGTGCTTCATTTAAATCTATTT
>DAOOCG010000074.1:0-1832 GCA_035408245.1 Minisyncoccota bacterium | reverse complement strand
TATTAGAATCCCACCCTTCATAAAAAGAGCGGGAACCCATTAAGATATTTATGTCGGAATCATCGGAATTGATTTGCTGAAAATAACTTTCATTCTCAAAACTCTCATTTATTTCGTATCCCTCAAGTTTATCTTTCAGCCAGCAAGAAATATCGCCGATTTTGATCAAAGCAAATGGTTTATCGGCTGTTGTTAACTTAAAAATTAGCTCCTGTCTATTACCAGGGATTTTTAAAACTTCAATCTTTCCCGGCGTGATTGCATTCAAAACATATTTTAAAATATCCTTGTAATCCAATTTTGAAATCAAATCGGTATTTATTACGCATCCCAACTGCTCAAACTCAAATGTTGAATGGTTGCTAAACTCATGGACAAGTTGCTCTTTTGCTTCATTAAGTAAATCCGCTATAATATTATTTTTTGCTACTTTTTCTAATTCTTTAAAAAATAATTCCAAATCGGATTCTTCCAGATTCACGGAATTAACCAGCGTCAAAAGAAGCGGGTGGTGGTATAAGGAATCGTCAACCTGTCTGATCTTTTCATAATGCTTATTGATGTAAGCCAAAAGCAAAAGTGTTTTCAAAACGATTTTCTGCTTTTTTTTAAGTAGCGAAAAATCATTATCATCTCGAAAAGCATTTATATCTTCAGCCGAAACATAAATGTGTTTACCATAACCTTCTTCTACAAATTTTGAAAGATTAAAGCTAAACGCGCAAGTCGCAAAGTCCCTCGGATCAGTAAAGGTCGCGGAAAAATTAAATAGAAATCCGTTTCTTGAAAGGATAGAGTATAAAATCTGTCTTTTGCTGTCTTCCTTGTCGCCTTTGTGCGCCTCATCCAAAAGAATATACCACTGGCCGTCATTGTCATAGTTTTGAAAATTGACGATTTTTTCCTTGTGTTCATCGGAAATCAAATCGGAACGATAATAAAAAACGATAATTTCGTTTTTGGCAAACGGCAAGGCATTTTCGCGCTTCACGCTCTCGTAATCCCTCAAATTTTTTAGACTTATTTTTGTGTCAAAATTGAAGCTGTTAAACTCCTCAACATGATTTTTGAATTGGTCCAAAAGGTCGTCCCGGTGAGCCAAAAAAAGAATATCTCGAGCCGGCAATTCTTTTTCGGCAATAAGCTTGCCTAGAACTTCAATTAATTTAACGATGATCAGCGTCTTGCCCGAACCGGTTGCCATCCAGAAACTCATTCGGTTGATAAAGTAGGCGAAAGGAATTTTAGAATCTACGGCGGGATAATCTTTGTCATATTCTAAAAGATATTTTGCTGTCTTGCCTTCAGCTTTTTTCTTTAAGTCGTAATCAAAATTCTCTTTAAAGCTATTAGCTTGATAAAGATTAAAAAAACTTTGCTTGTCCGCTTTTTTGTCTTTGAAATAAAGCCATAATCCTTTGAGCGCGTTTTGAAGCCCTTGCTTTTGAAAATCAAAAAGCGCCTTGTCTTTTGAAAAGCGCGCAAAATCAAACCCTTGCCACTTTGCAGGTAAATTTTCAAAGGGAATATCATCTACAATATCTTGCAAATAAAGTCGCATATTACCACCAAATCAATGGTTTAATTAGTTTATAATCCAAATCTTTGATATTGATTTTCGTCCCATCTTCAAGCTCCACCTCGCTCTCACTGATTTTCTTAATCCATTTGCCAGTAAGGTTGGATAAAGTTTCAGCAATATCTATGTTTGGGTAGAGTTTTGATAAATCAACTTCTACTTTGTCGTTCTCATAATCAATGTCAAGTGCTTTGAGCATTTTTTCATCTTTCATAAAGACATATTCCTGATAGGGGCTCCTGGCGGGCGCACT
>DAOOCG010000073.1:0-1883 GCA_035408245.1 Minisyncoccota bacterium | reverse complement strand
GCCGACCCGAGAAGAAATCCACCTGGCCTTCGCTCAAGGAGAAGAGGCGGTAGTCGACTTGATCCTGAATTTAGGAACACCGTTCGAGGCGCTCGCTAAGCAACTAGAAACCCAGGCGGCGGCGCTGCAAGAATTACAATCCCGACTGGGCAAGACCAGCCAAAACAGCAGTAAACCCCCGGCCAGTGACGGGTATAGGAAACCGAACCGAACGGAAAGTCTGAGAAAATCGGGTCAAAAACCCAGGCTCTTTGGCATCTTGCGGGATCATAAAGTTTATTTAAAATAATAAGTTAAAGAATTTTTTCGTTTTTCAGGACATGGGGAGCTATGGGCTTTTATGAATTACCTTGAGATTCCATTGGACGTTGCGGATGTAAATATTAAGAGCATTGAATTTACTGAGGAAGGTGAAATCTTTATCACGATAACCAGCACAATACAAGGAACAGTTTGTCGGAGTTGTGGACAAAAAATCTTTGATTTTTATGGTGAAAACCGTGAAATCACTTTACGTCACTTATCTATTTTAGGAAAGCCCACTTACCTTAAGTTAAGACCGCAAAGATACCGGTGTTTACATTGCAAAGCACAGCCCACAACGACGCAGAAGTTAGCTTGGTATGAACCGAGAAGTCCACATACGCGAGCGTATGAGAATCATATTTTATTGGGTTTAGTCAATAGTACTGTAATGGATGTGAGTATTAAAGAAGGGATTGGCTATGAAGCAGTAATGGGTATTATTGAACGGCAGGTGAGTCCAGAAGTGGATTGGAGTGACTTTGAGGATCTAGAAATCATCGGGGTGGATGAGATTGCTTTAAAAAAGGGTCATCGAGATTTTGTGACGATCATTTCGGTTTGTCTTCGGAACGGAAAAAAACGAGTGATCGGGGTCTTGGAAAACCGCAAGAAGGAGACGGTTCGGAAATTTTTTAGTAGTATTCCCAAGCACTTACGTAAAACGGTGCGCGTTTTTTGCACAGATTTATACGAAGGTTTTATCAATGCAGCCAAAGAATTTTTCGGTCGAAAGATTCGAATTGTAGCGGATCGCTTTCATGTAGCCAATTTATATAGAAAAAGTTTAGATAACTTGCGTAAGAAAGAGATAAAGCGTTTAAAGAAAGAATTGCCAAAGGAAGAATATAAATCATTCAAAAATATAATGTGGGTATTGCGAAAAAATGTGGACGACTTGACTGAAGCCGATTTAGAGATGATTAAAAAAATTAAACCGCATACGCCAGATTTAGTCACAGCTTATCTGTTATGTTTGACGCTGACCCACGTTTTTAAAAGTTCAATTACTAAAGAACAAGCACGTTACCAATTGCGTGGTTGGAAAGGATTAGTCCACGAATTCGGCATTAAATGTTTTGATTCTTTTTTGAAAACAATGGAAACGCGAATGGAGGAGATTACTAATTATTTTGTCGAGCGCCAAAGCAGTGGTTTTGTGGAGGGTTTGAATAATAAAATCAAAGTAATTAAACGGCGCTGCTACGGGATTATCAACCGAAATCATTTATTCCAGCGGCTTTTCATCGACCTTAGAGGGTATGAGTTATTTGCATAATTATCAGTAACTTACCAGAAACGCGAACTACCAAAGAGCCACAGGTTTTGTCTTCGCTCATGTCGGCAAATAGATGAATCGGGGAATCATCAGGATTCGCAGGAAGTGATCGGTAACGCACTTGAGATTGTGCGCCTATTCAAGCATGGACACATACTGCACTAACGTGATTTCTGGATAAGGATGGGGATTTAGAAGCTGTCTAAAAACTAACATGTTGATTGTAGGAGCGGCCTTGGCCGCGATATGAGGGTCAGCAATCGCGGCCAAGGCCGCTCCTACACATAACCCATGGATTTAA
>DAOOCG010000072.1:0-1918 GCA_035408245.1 Minisyncoccota bacterium | reverse complement strand
TTAGTAACTCGTGACCGAATCCCACCCTCTCCGCCAAAATTGAAACTGGCGTTATTAAAAAACCTTCGGTTTTTGTAGTGAGCAAAATTGCTAAAACTCTTGGTGTTGATATTGAAAAATTGATTAAGTAATTTTATGGAAAATTTTGAACCAAAATTTAATCGAAACATGGAAAAACCAAAGGAAGCAGAAAAAAATAAAACTGGCTTTGAGGTTATGAAAACGCCAGAAATTGTTGTGCAAGAAGAAAGAGGGGCGCAACTTTTTTCCTTATTGCTAAAGGCGGAAAATCCAGAATGGGGAGAAACTGAAACTCCATTGGCAAAAGAAACTGTAGAATATTTTGAAAACAATCCATTAAGTCCAGATATTTTAAAAACCATTCGTGAATTTAATGCTCAAGGCGTGGACGAAGAAACACTTTATAATTTAGCATTAACTTATCAACACCCCGAAAGAGCAGAAAAAGTTTTGGAAATGGCGGCAAAATATAAGCCTCATGTAAAAAATCCACAGGATGTTTATCAAAAAGTTTCGGCTCTTTTGGTGCGATTTGATCAAACTTTTTCTGCTTCTCCATTAGCGGAAAAATTTATTGCCGAAATTGAACGAGATAGAAACGAGCGATTACAAAGAATGGAAGAAACTAGAAAAAGGATTGAGACATTGATTGATTTTTTCAAACCCGATTCTAAAACGACAGATGTTAAAAAATTAAGTTTTGTTCCGACCGACCCGCTTTATAAGAAAAATTCTGGAAGAAACTTTTCCGCTTTTCCTGGTGAGCAAATAATAATTTCTTATATTGAGAATACTCTTAACCAAGACCATGAATTTTCCCATGGCATTATAAATCCAATTGTTGAAAAATTATCTCAGCAATTAACTGACGAGCAAAAAGAAAAAATATCTCAACTTGCCAGCGAAAAATTAAAGCAAGACTATGGTGATGGTCATTTTAGCTTGCTTTGCGAGGAATTTATAAAAACCTATACCGAAATTGTTTCAGAGGGAAAACATCCTCAAACTTATGAGGAATTTACTCAAAAGATTTCTGGTATAACAGAAAATCAATTCCAGAAATTTTTAGTAGAAAGTAAAAATTTTAAGGGAAGATGCGAACAGCTTGGAATAAAAACAATTGAAGATTTCAAAAATAAATCTCAAGAATATTTTGAACGATTTGAAATAAATCGATTAAGAGATTTGATTTTTGAAATCTATCAAGAATATTCAAGTCGTCCAGATAAGGAAACCGAAAATTTTGAGAGGTTTGTTTTGGCAAAATTTTCGGCTAGAATATAAGTTTTGGTTTGAGATTAGCCGCCGAATTTCCGAAAACCTCCAGTTCGAAACCCGTCCTCATTCCTCCCCCAGACCCCTCCTGCGGGCGGGAAGAAAGCCGAGGCGGGGCAATTCCATTCCCCCAGAAAAATAGTTTGCCCCGCCGAGTCCAAATTAGTTTTCAGGATTTTCGTCAAAAAAAGTTCGAACATCAATCAAAAAACACCGCCTTCGGTTCGCTGAAGCGAACCTACGGCGTGACAAGGCCCGCTTTAACATAAAGTTATAGTGTAACAATGTCAGTTTAAGTTAAAGAAAGCAAGGTAAGTAAGTTTACGAAAGAGACATTTTTAATTTTCAATTACAAATAAAAAGTAACTCGTGACTGAATCCCCTTTATTATTTTGTTGCGGAGTTTTTTGATAGTGGTAAAATAAAGAGAGATAAATAACAATAACTCTAATTCTAGATATTCACTCTAATAATTCGCTTTGGTAAAAATACATTTACCAAAAATGACACATAACTAAAGGTCGATATTAAAATTTTTATTTTATCTTTCCTATGAGAAAAATTATCTGGACAATAATTATTTTAATCCTTATTATTTTGGGGGTTTGGTATTTTACAACCA
>DAOOCG010000071.1:0-1940 GCA_035408245.1 Minisyncoccota bacterium | reverse complement strand
AGTTATCTTTTAAAACTATGTGATCAGCTTGTTCCGTGCTGTTGTTAAAAGCCAACCCGATACCTACTTCAAAAGTGCCATCAGTTATACTGCGATAATATCCCGACGATCCAAATGGTGTTGCTACCACAATGCCATCTCCAATAACTTCTTTATTAATTTGTTTCTCATTAACAAAAACACGATAACGAATGGCATGCCTGGGATCTCCATTGTGAATGGTTATATCATTCAATCCGATAATTTCTTTTCCTTTAGTAACCGTTTTTAACTTTATCAAAGGTTCTATGCGATATTTGCCATCTGCAAGATGTTTTATTATTTCATCATTAGCCAAAGATTCGCATTGTTTGCAGATATTGCTCCCTTTCAAAAAAAGCTTGGGTATTCCTGGATATGCGTGTTCGGATCTGATATGTGTTCCATCTCCGCCAAAACTTATAACAACATCCGGATTTTCATCAACTAAAACTATCCCATCTCTTTTTAATATAGGAAGAATGGTGGAATAATTCTTTTCATCAGCAAACAATAAAAATCTCATGATAATTTACAAACTATCTCACTTCCGAACCGGAAGCAATATCTTCCATCACCGTCAAAAGGATCGGTCCTTCATGGTCGTTTGAAGCCGCTAAAAGCATTCCTTGGCTTTCTATCCCCATTAATTTTCTCGGCTCAAGATTGGCAACTATTATTATGTTTTTATTGATAATATCTTCTGGTTGATATTTTACGCCTATTCCGGCAACAATCTGTCTGTTAATAAGCGATCCGGTTTCATCTCTTTCTCCTAAATCAACTTTCAATCTTATAAGTTTATCCGAGCCCTCAACTCTTTCCGCCTCAATAATTTTGGCAATTTTTAATTCAACCTGTTTGAATGTGTCGTAGTTTATCATTGTAATAATATTCCAAAATAACTTTGTGAAATAACAAAAATAATATAAATCAAGAGTAACATAACTCCCTCACTGCGTGTCAATTGTCTTTTTGTCTTATAGAAAATAGAAAACATTAATCCCAAAATAACAATAAATATTAGAAGAGAATAGTATGAATAATCTAATGACAATGTAATTGGATTTATCAAAGTTACCATTCCGACAATGGCTATATTGGCCATGGATGACCCCAATAAATTACTAAAAGAAAGTTCTTTAATGTGCTTATTCCAGGATCGCAAAGTTATCATTATCTCCGGTAAATTTGTTCCGACAGAAAACAAAATTAATCCCATCCAAAAAACTGACACATTGAACTTTTCCAATACATCCAATGCCAAATAGACAATTAATTGAGACACAACAACAATAATCAATAAATTTATCAATAGAATAGAAAAATGATACACCACTCCACGCTCATTTATTTCTGGTGCATCAAATGATTCGTGATGAATATGTTTATTTTGTTTGTAGAGCACATACATCATCAAAAAATAAAGGAATATCATGACAAGACCATCACCAAAAGATAGTTGACCGTCATATCCTAAAATAAGAGGGAGAACCAAAAAAAATAACACTGGAGTTATGTGCCAAAGATTCCCATCTGTTTTTATTTTTCTATTCAAAACAACACTTAATCCCAAAACAAATCCTATTAGAACAACTATACCTCCCAAAAGATTCCCTAAAGATAAATTGGCGGTTCCTCTTAATGCCGATCCGATTCCGATTGATAATTCCGGAAATGACGTCAAAAAACCCAAAACCAAACCAAGAAAGAAAATATCAATCCCCAAACGTCTTCCTATTTCCCTGGTATGCAAAATAACTACATCCGCCACCTTACCCATTAAATAGAACAAAAAAACAGCAATTAAAATCGAGATATACACATTCATAGTTAAGATATATCTTTTGAAACAGCTTTATATATTTCCAACATTGCAAACAAAAGACTAAAAACAAGAGGTCCTAAAATAAATCCCAAAG
>DAOOCG010000070.1:0-1984 GCA_035408245.1 Minisyncoccota bacterium | reverse complement strand
TTTTTGACAAGCTCTATTCGTTTTTCAGCCGATACTTTACGGAAAGCGGCTCAATCTATTTCAATTCAACGCCATTCCATAACAATATCTACGAAAAAGTTTATACTGACGAAAAAGATGTGATTCTCTTTTGGAAAACGCAGATGCTTTACTATGTCAAAACCGACCGGATTTTCAGAAGTTTGCCGGTTGAATTTGACGGATTCAAATTTTATTTTGACGCTTCAAAGATAGAAAACAAAAAAGCCAATGAAAAACGCTCGCTTATCTTTGATTTAAGCAATGTCCGCGAGGACGGCACTATTGTTTTTGGTGTTCAATACTCCGAAAGAGGCGCAAAAACAAAGCAAGACGAAATATTAAAAGCCATAAAAAGAAAAGGCATTGCCATTACCGAAGAACAATTGGAGCGAGCCTTTAAGGTTTTTGAAAAACAAAGCGAGATTGATTTCTTCATTAACAAAAACGCCAAAGCATTTTTGCAAGAGCAGTTTAAACTCTGGAGTTATCAGTATTTCTGGGAAGGAGCAAAAGAATGGAGTGCCGATAGAGTTAATCAATTGCAAATACTCAAAGATATTGCTTTCAAAATTATTGATTTCATTTCGCAGTTTGAAGATGAACTGGTAAAAATTTGGAATAAACCAAAGTTTGTAAAAAACTCAAATTATGTCGTCACTCTTGATAGGTTAAACAATATTGAGCTTGTTAAAAAGATACTTAAACATAAAGGAATAAATGAACAAATTAAAGAATGGCAGGAGTTGAGTATTGTTGATGAAAACTTTAAAAAAGAAGAAGTAATTGAAAAAGATTTAACCGGTGAACATTTATCTCAAAAATACCAGCATTTACCCATTGATACCAAATACTTCAAAGATTTAGAGCTTGAGATTTTGAGCCAGTTTGAGGACTTGGACAAATCTCTGGACGGATGGCTGATAAAAAGCGAAAACTATCAAGCAATGACTACAATCCTACCAAAATTTAAGGAACTAGGACAAACAATCTATATTGACCCTCCCTTTAATACTGGCAACGACTTTATCTTTTTGGATAATTTTCAAGATTCAACTTGGCTTTCACTTATAAATGATCGTTTGAAGCTCGCCAAACTATTATTAAATGATAAAGGGAATCTTTATTTGCATCTCGACCATCTTGCTGAACATTACTCTAAGATTTTATTGGATAAAGTTTTTGGACCAGAGAATTTCAAGGCAAAAATTACTTGGAATACTGGTGAAAATATTTCTGGATTCAAGTCTCAAGCACTAAATTGGATTAGGCAAGCCGACTTTATCCACTATTACACAAAAACAGATAAAAACATCTTCTATAAAGCATTTGAACCGCTTAATAAAAAGGATGGCATTGGATGGTTGGACTTTATTGGCAAAAAATCAAATGAAATATTTATCGAAAAATGGAAAAACGGAAAATATATAAAAGAAATGGTTGATAAAAGGGTGAAAGCCAAAGGAACAATTTGGAATGATATTTATTCTTTCCAATACAGTGAACCACGAATAACCGAAAGTTTATCTTTCGTAAGTAATCAAAAACCAGAGAACTTGATTAGAAGAATAATACAAACCTCGTCTGAAATAGGGGGATTTGTATTTGACTTTTTTGCAGGAAGCGGAACAACTTGTGCCGTCGCGCAAAAACTCAATCGGAAGTGGGTAGGGATTGAAATGGGAGATTATTTTAAGGAAATTTACTTGGACGAAACTGAGATAAAGAAAACTGCGGGTGAATCCGATGAGGATGAGGAGAATATTGGATTGGATAACCCCGCAATAGTTAAGATAATTTCTGAAACTGAAAAAACAGCAAAAGTAATAATTAAAAAAGTCGGTCTTTTGGGAAGAATGAAGATCGTTTTGAATGGCGACAAAGAATTTAAGGCCATTCACAGCCCCGTAATACGAAAACCACATTTAAGTAAAGATGTTAATTGGCAAGGCGGCGGATTTTTCAA
>DAOOCG010000069.1:0-2032 GCA_035408245.1 Minisyncoccota bacterium | reverse complement strand
GAACCTGAAAAAATGTCGGCTCGAACTTTATTTTGGCCAGAAGCGGGCTTTTCTTATTTTCCTTGCTTGATTTTAATTTATTTGGTATCATTATATTGAAAGCTGGAATTATTAACACTACAATAACATACTATCAAATTATTGAAACTATGGCAAGAGAAAATAACATTGGCGAAAACATTAAGAAATACCGCACAAAACAAGGATTGTCGCAGGAAGATTTTGCCAAAAAATCCGGCGTTAAATACACTACGCTAACAAAAATTGAAAGCGGTGTTATTAAAAAACCTTCTGTTTTGGTTATGGCAAAAATCGCCAAAGCTCTCGGTGTTAATATTGAGGATTTAATTAAATAACTATGGCGAACACAAAAAAATTAAAACTATTAGACAATATTCAATTTATTTATGAGCTTGCTTTGGCAAGGTTAGAATTACATTCTTTCAACCCCGATTTAAAAGTTACGAATGATTTTAGAGAATTTGAGTTAAAAGATGACGGAAATTTTGAAACGCTCAAAAGAAGACTCGCTTATTTTAAAACGATAAATGGCGATTACTCTGATTACTATTATTTACAAAAATATAATCAAACAAAGTCGGTCAATCAATATTTAACTCATTGGATTTATCCATATAAGGGCAAGTTTCACCCTCAAATGATTAGGGCGTTAATGAATATTATAAAAATCCAAAATGGCGAAACGCTATTTGACCCATTTGTTGGAAGTGGTACAGCTGTTTTAGAAGCCCAAATTTTAGGAGTAAATGCAATAGGATTAGACATAAGCCCCCTTTGCGTCCTTATTTCAAAAGTAAAAACAGAATCCGTTGATGTTCTTGATGAAATTAAAAAATACAAAGATTTTTATCTCTTTAAAAAAGGCGGAAAAGAATCAAGCGATGAGAGGGTGAAAAACTTTTATAAAGTTGCTGAAATGATGGCACATAGTGATCAATCAAGAAGAGGTAAAAATTTTGAGTCCTCATTTGTTAGCAACGCTTTAAAAATGATTGCGTCAATTGAAGATTACAGCAACGCGATTAAAAAACATAATTTAAAAATCGGCAAAACAAAAATTTTAGAAGGTGATGCCAGAAAAATAAATTTAAAAGATGAATCAGTAGACGGAATTATTACCTCTCCGCCATATTCTATTGCTTTAAATTATGTTGCCAACGATGCCCACTCATTGAAGGCCTTGGGATATGATTTAGACAAAATAAAAGAAGATTTTATCGGTGTTCGCGGAACTGGATTAAATAAATTTGAGTTATATGAGAAGGATATGGAAAAGGCATATAGTGAAATGTACAGAGTTTTAAAGAAAGATAAGTATTGCGTCGTAATCATAGGAAACGTTACTTTTCAAGGACAAGAAATAAACACCACCCAAAACGTAATTGATTACTGCGAAAAAATAGGATTTAAAACTATCAAAAAAATGGAAAAAATAATCTATGGCCTATATAATGTCATGCAAAAAGAATATATTTTAATTTTTCAGAAATAATATTGAAATTTCAAATCAAAATAACTTTATGGATGAATAATGGGAAGACCTGTCGGCGCAAGAACAGCAAAAGAAGTTTTATGTGAGGGCAATCCTGTCCGTAATTTATGGATGGCTGTTGTAATTAAATCTTGGCGAGATTTAAAGCTCCGAAAAAAACTAAGACAGAAAATATATAATAAAGAAAAATTACGAGAAGATGAACAGGAAAAGATTTATAACATGGTCAGGGCACGTTTCTTTTTCTTTTCAGATCAGAGTAATTTTCCGTGGATTTGCGAACAGTTAAATTTATCAATCGGCAAGAGTAGGGTAAATGCACAGAAAAGACTAAAACAAAACAATATAGATTATGCAACATTTAAAGATATTTGTTCAAAACGTGGTGAGTGCGATTTACAAAAAAGTAATCAGTGCCCGGATGTTCAGTGTCAGCTTTATGAAAAATTAGATATTAACTATTAAAACCCGAAAGAAACAGCTATTTATGAGCGACCTGGCCACACCACTTTTAAAGGA
>DAOOCG010000068.1:0-2068 GCA_035408245.1 Minisyncoccota bacterium | reverse complement strand
GGAGGTGGTAATGAAAAAGAGACTAGGAATGATCGCCAGCATTTTGGCATTTATTGTCTTAATCCTTCTTATTGCTCTAATTGAAACACTTCCGTTTATATTAACTTTGTTTGAAACAATAAAGCAGGGTTTTGGGTATTAAAATCTTGCTTTTTTATTGACAAATTAAATTAAAAGATACATAATATAGCCACGCACCTAAACAACTGAAAGAGAGGAAAGAGAAATGAAAAAAATCACAGTCCTGGTCATCGCTATTTCGGCATTCGTTTTGCCAGTTTTTTCCTCAGCCCAAAGCTTCACATTGAACACCAAGGTGTTTTCCCGATATTTGGGACAGAATGGCGGAATTTTCCATGATAGCCCAGTCATTCAGACAGATCTTTGGGCCGAATGGAATAGCGGAGTTTATGCCGACATTTGGTGGTCAATTCCGGCCGATATGAGCAATTTTCACGATGGATTTGCCAACGAGATTGATTATAATCTCGGATGGGCAGGAAGCGCTGGGGATTTCAATCTGGATTTTGGGCTTTTGTATATTGACGTCTCTCCTTTGGTGAATGTCTATAACGATTTCTATTCTCCCTATGGAGAGATTGGAAAGTCGTTTGATATCGCCGGAGAAAAGATTGCTCCATATCTCCGGATTGAATATTACGACAACGCCGACCCCAATAAGACAGACGATATGAAGGGTGGCACATGGATTTATTTGGGAGCCCGCCATCAATTGAAGATTAGTCAGTCTACAACGATCTCAACCAATGCTAGACTCTTACATGACAGCGGAGCCTTTGGTCAAAAGACAGGATGGTTGGGACAGGCATTCCTGACTGTCAGAAACAAGATTTCACCCAAGATTACCCTGTTGAGCGATTTCAAGTTCTCAGCACCATTTGATTCAAATGACCCCCGAAACCCGGAAACAATCGTCGGGATCGGAATTTCATACTCTTTCTGATATGTATGGAATTAGCACATCTTTATTCCCCAATATTAATAACGGGGAATTTTTTGTAATTGAAAAAACAAAATCAACAAATTATAATAGCGAAAGAACAATGAGGGTATGATCATGCCAAACGAGACATCAACACAAGGTTGGGTATTGGATATATCGTGCACAAAAGAAATGTCTGAGTTTGATATTTCACATCTCGTGCTTTACGCAGGTGCGGGAATAGCAGTCATTAATCGTGTTTTACGCGGAGAAAAATCGGAAGATATTGACGTAAGATTGGCAAAACAGGCTATTATTCTAACCAGATATATTCCTTTCCCCAAGGAATTAGTTGATTTCTTTTTATCAATAGCGACCCAACAAGGACAACCGAAAGCACATACAGAATGGCAGAATATGTTACGAGAGACGAGTAGAACGCTAATGGAAATTGCCGATGAACAGACAAATATGATTAATATGTTGTTGGGAATTAAACAGTTATAAAGCGTACTACAGCACTTCATTGGGGCTCCTTACTATTTGGAGCCCCTTCGCATATAATAATCAAAAATGACCAAATCACTTTCCGAAAAAATAAATAAATTTCCTAAAACGCCCGGCGTTTATTTTTTCAAGAATAAAAAACAAGAAATTATCTATATTGGCAAAGCAAAAAATATTCGCTCTCGCGTAAAAGGCCATTTTATTAATTTTAAAACCAATCAAAAAAATGACGGGGAACAAACAACTATCATCCCTTATCGCAAAATAATTGATGTGGATTTTATTCCAACCCGTTCGGAAAAAAACGCATTAATTTTAGAATCTGGATTAGTTAAAAAACATCAACCCAAATACAATATTGAACTTAAAGATGATAAGAATTTTCTCCATATAGGTTTTAGTAACGACACGTATCCAAAAGTATTCACTACTCGCCAACCCAAAAAAATAAAAGCCCAATATATTGGTCCGTTTGTTGCCGGATTTGAAACAAAAAAATTTTTAGAGATAATCAGAAAACTTTTCCCTTATCGAACCTGCAATAACAACATTGATAAACCCTGTCTCTATTTTCACTTAGGACTATGTTCAGCCCACAAAGAAAAATCAAAAGACTAC
>DAOOCG010000067.1:0-2207 GCA_035408245.1 Minisyncoccota bacterium | reverse complement strand
CTTTGTTAATAACTTTTTGAGCAGCTACTTCAACATTTTTAAATTTTTTTCCAACTATATGCCTATCATAGATACTAATCACTTTGCCAAGATAGTCATCGTAATCTCCGACTCTGTTTAACCAAGCCAAATAATCAGCTTCCATCTCTTTGTGTGCTTTCTTTGGAAAAATACCAGCTTTTACCAAACCGTTAACCAATTCAATAAGCAGGCTGGACCGAAAAATTGTCCCATCTATATCAAAAACAGCTATTTTTACTTTCTTTTCTTTTAACATAGTGTTGTTATAATGATAATAGCAAATTTTAAAAGGAGAACAAGGTGAGAAGGGTCAAAAAAATGATACGAAAAATTTTCCAATTTATTAACAGACCCAATGTTTATATATCCACAACCGGAACAAAAGTCTTAGGATACATAACAGCAGAAGATGGCGATACTATTATAAAAATATCTAAATTTCCAAGATCAGAAAAGTCGGAAGATGGAGTAGTTCCCTCGCCAGCTGCTACATTAGTCCATGAAATCATTCATGAAATTTTTCCTAATAGTGGGGAAAGAAAAATTCGTAAGTGGACAAAAAAAGTATGGAAAAAACTTTCTAACACCGAAAAATTATCTCTGTATGAATTATTGTTTGAAAATCAATCCCAATAAAGGGATTTTTTATTTTAAAGATATTAGTATTGCCCCCAAAACCATCAAGCCTGCACCAAGAGCTGATTTCCATGTCATCTGTTCTCCAAGAAAAAGCAAAGCCAATATAATAACAAAAACAAGACTCAAACGATCTATCACAACAACCTTAACCACATCACCCATTTTAATCGCCAGAAAATAAAATAACCAAGATAAAGCCCCAGCCACTCCGGCTAAAACAATAAGGATCCAATCTCTTGAAGATAGAAATTTAAAAGAAAAGCCATTGAATTTTCCTATAGATAAACTAGTCAAAAACAAAAAGATCGCCATTATAATACCGCGAATGGTTGTGGCTAATGTTGGGTCTATTGATTTCAATCCAAGCTTGCTCAAAATCGCAACTAATGCGGCGGTAAATGCCGAAAGAAGTGCGTAAAAAATCCACATATTAATTAAAAGTCATTGTGTTAACAACATTATTTATTTGATTGACTATTTTAGAACATTTTTGCAGTTCAATATCTCCTAGAACTGAGCAAGGGTTATCTGAGGCGAGGCGATAAACAAAAGCATTTTCTCCGTTAATAGTTATAAGATTAAATGTGTTTGATGTTTGAGTTTTTTGAGCATTCCATTGTTCAACCGGCATAACATCTATAAAAAAAATGTCTATTGTTTTTTTATCATCTTTGATATACCGAAAAACAACATCGTTTTTCTGTATCCTGTAGGGAATATAATTTTCCGACCAATCAGACGGTATCTGAATGCTGTAATGATAATCGTCGTTATAATAACTGTTTAATACGGGATTATTAGTTTTTTGGTTTTTAAAAAAATAATAGCCAGCAGCTATCCCAGCCAACACAACAACCCAGATTATTACTATTGTTAGTATTTTTTTGTTCATATTTGTTTATTTAAAATTATATACTCATTAATCTTCCAAATGAATAGTTTTATAAACAGCAACAATAGCTGCCGTTTCAGCTCTCAGAACAAAAGATCCTAGGTTCATAAATGAAAAACCAGATTTTTTTGCCAACAAAATCTCTTGTTCATCCCAACCTCCTTCTGGACCGATAAAAATACCGATAGTTTGAGCCTTATTCAAAATATTATTTGATGCGGATAAATCGGACAAATCAAACATTATCTGCGCATCAAGATTATCTGCGTCCTTAACCGCATCGGAAAACTCCATAGGCGAAGCAATCTCAGGGATTATTCCTCTGCCCGATTGTTCGGCCGCTTCTTTTGCAATAGTCCAAAGTCTTTCTTTTTTTAAAGATAATTTAACCGTCCTTTTGGTAATCAATGGGATTATTCTAAAAACCCCTATTTCGGTTGCTTTTTGAACGACCAATTCAAAATTTTCCCGTTTTAAAATAGCACAATAAAGAGAAATTTTATTGAGTGATTCTTTGGTATTGTTTGAAAAACTCACAATTTCAACCTCTACACTATTTTTACCAAAGTCTTTTAAAACAACTTCCGCCTCACCGTTTTGTCCATCACACAAAATTAAAGAATCCCCCACTTTAAGTCTGAGAACATTTTTAATT
>DAOOCG010000066.1:0-2283 GCA_035408245.1 Minisyncoccota bacterium | reverse complement strand
CCAATCACAAACGCTAATTTAGAGGATATTGATCTGGAATTGTTTAGATCTTTTCTAAAAGATTATATGGATCAGAGTGTTTCAGATACTAACGAACAAGAAATATTGTCATATCTAAAGAATTTATTTTTAGCTGATAAAGATTTAATACCTACTGTAACAGGTGTTTTATTTTTCGGCAAAAGACCTCAATCATTCTTAAAAGAAGCACGTATTGTTTGTGCTTATATAGAAGGAAATGATATTGCAACTGCACCTTTGGATAAGAAGGATATGAATGGAACTATTATTCAAATATTAGAAGATACAGAACGATTTTTAAAAATTTATATTAAAGAAAAACACAAGATAAGAGATTTTGAACCAGAAGTTAAATATGAGATTCCAATGGAAGCTTTACGGGAAGCTGTAGTCAATGCCATTGCACACCGTGATTACACTATAAGTTCACCAATAAGGATTTTAATTTTCACAGATAGAATAGAAGTTCATAGTCCAGGTAGATTACCAAATACAGTAACCATTGAAAGCATGAAGGTAGGTGGAGCTCATGTACTAAGAAATCCTCATATTTATAATATGCTTGCAAAATTTAAAATGGTAACAGATTTAGGCAGTGGAGTAAGAAGAATGATAAAACTTGTAAAAGATCATAGCGGCCTTGATATTGAGTTAATAGCTAATGAAAATGAATTTATTGTAATAATCCCAAGGGAAAAATACCTATGAGACTCTATCTTCAAAACATCGTAGACGATATTTCTTTTGAAACTTTGCCCGTAAAGTGGCAGGGGTTTGATTTTAACCGATTTTCAAAAGAAAAAATGCTTTTTGATTTTCAAAAGCAAGGACTTCAAAACGCTCTCAAAGGTTTATGGCTTTACTTCAAAGATAAAAATGCAAATAAACAAGATTTTTTTAAACTTTATCAAGATAATCAATTTACAGAGAATTTTGATTACGATTTAAAGAAAAAAGCAGAAGGCAAAACAGCGAAATATCTTTTAGAATATGACAAAGATTATCCCGCCGTAGATTCAAAAATTTCTTTTGCCCATTTTATCAATCGGATGAGTTTCTGGATGGCAACTGGCTCCGGCAAAACGCTGATTATCGTTAAACTAATTGAGCTTTTAGGCAAGCTCATTGCGGAAAAAGAATTGCCAGCGGGGGATATTCTTTTTTTGGCTCACCGCGACGACCTTTTAGACCAATTCAAAAATCATGTTGATGAATTCAATAGCTTCAATTTTGATACAAAAATAAACCTTAAAAATTTAAGAGATTATGAAAGTGTGAAGCGTGAAAATACGCTTCCGTTTGCCAAAAACGAGATTACAGTTTTTTATTACCGCTCCGATTTAATTTCTGATGAACACAAAGAAAAAATCGTTAATTTTCAAAACTATGATAATGGCGGTAAATGGTATGTTCTTTTAGACGAAGCCCACAAAGGTGATAAGGAAGACAGCAAAAGACAGATATTATACTCTATACTTTCAAGAAACGGATTTTTGTTTAATTTTTCCGCAACCTTTACCGACCCGAGGGACTTTGCAACCTGCGTTTTTAATTTCAATCTTTCAAGATTCGTAGAAGAAGGATATGGCAAGCATATTTATGTATCGTCTGCTGAAATTAACGCGTTCCGCGGGCAAGGCGACTTTGCACCAATCGAAAAACAAAAAATCATCTCAAAAACACTTTTGCTTTTAACATACATCAACAAGCATTATGAAAAGATCAGACAGGTTGACGATTCCTTATACCATCATCCGCTTCTTTTGACGCTGGTTAATTCTGTTAATGTGGAAGAATCCGATTTGGAATTATTTTTCAGGGAATTGGAAAAGGTTGCGAGAAATGAAATTATGTCGGATTTACTTAATGAAGCAAAAGAGGAAATTAAGCGAGAATTTTGCGATAACGCTAAATTCGTATTTGAGGAATTGGAGTATGTAATAGATGCTGATTTATTTTCAAGATTATATTACAAGGATATTTTGAAATATGTTTTTAATGCTGAAACTCCCGGGAAAATTGAAGTTTTGAAAATCCCCGGCAACAGGCAGGAGTTAATTTTTAAGTTAACAACAGCCGATAAACCATTTGCTTTGATCAAAATCGGCGATATTTCTGGCTGGCTGAAAAATAAACTTGATGGATACGAGATAAATGAAAGATTTGAAAACGAAAGCTATTTTCAGCAAATCAATCGCGATGATTCAGACATAAATATCTTAATGGGTTCCCGCTCTTTTTATGAAGGGTGGGATTCTAATA
>DAOOCG010000065.1:0-2289 GCA_035408245.1 Minisyncoccota bacterium | reverse complement strand
GTTGTAGATAGAAGCCTCGGGATAGTCTTTTTGAAAATTTAAAATATTACGAAAATCAGCACCACGAAAGCTATAAATGGCCTGAGACATATCCCCGACCACAAAGAGATTTTGATGCAAATCTGATAATTGACGGGTTAAAACATATTGGGCTTTGTTTGTATCCTGATATTCGTCGACCAATATGTATTTGAACTGCTCTTGATATTTTTTTAATGTTTTTTTATCTGTATCGAGCAACTTTACAGTAAAATATAGCAGATCATCGAAGTCCAGAGCGTTGCTATTTTGTAACCTTTTTTGATATTCCGGGTAAATTTTTGATACAGTACGCTGGTAGTAACCTTGAGCGTAACTCTCGTAATCAGATGGGGTGATTAATTCTGATTTTGCACTTGAGATGGTTTCCAAAACACCTCTTGGATGAAATCTTTTTGCATCAATTCCAAAATCTTTTAAGATAATTTTAATAACGGAGGCTGAATCTTCGGTGTCATAAATAACAAATGAGGGCGGTATACCAATGTAATAACCATCTTTTCTTAAAATCTTGGAACAAATTGAATGAAATGTTCCGCTCCAAGATAATTTTGAAATTCCCGATGAATCAGAAAGAATTGATCCTACTCTTTGCTTTATTTCATCTGCCGCTTTGTTTGTAAATGTTACGCAAAGGATGTTTGTTTCAGAAATATCGTGGTTTTGAATTAAATTTGCAACTCGGTGAGTTAAAACACGGGTTTTACCACTTCCTGGTCCAGCCACAACGAGTGCGGGGCCGTCTAAATGCTTAACAGCATCAATTTGTTGGGGATTTAATCCCGTAAATAATTCAAAGTTTGTTGGCACGGAGTTATGATAACAGATGGCAAGTATGAAATTAAGTGTAAAAAATAGTGGGAAAAATTGATAATACTTGATAATAGAAACATTTCTAGTAAGATAGACGATAAACATATTAGAAAAAGGAGATAGTGTGAAAAATTTAATTTGTTTCTTCACTGGTTTTATTTTTGGAAAGCTAGAAGTTGCAGCTTACAACTATTTTCCAAAGACTGGAAAAAGGGTTACACGTCTCGGAGAATATCATTTCCATCACTCGATCCAGGGAGTGCTTTTAATAGTCGCAGGAATAATTTTGGGCAGATACGCAGGTAAGTGTATTTCCAGTTTTGGTTTGGGAATACTTACTCAACACACTGCAGACGAAGGCTTAGTTTTTATAACAAAAGACTAGGCCTTTTTTATTAATACAAACACTGCGAGCATTTGCAACTATAAAATCAAGAATATCTAATAAAAAACTAGGATAAACTAATTAGCTGTTCTATCAACAACGGCCATGGTGTCTTCATCCCAGCATTCGGGTGCAAGTGTAGAAGGAAAATCAACAACATCTACGGCACTGCAAGTCCAACTTCCGTTTCCATCAAAAACAATTTTCCAAGCTCCGTTAACTTTTGCTGCTAAAACGTAACCACCTTCTCCACCAGCAGTGAATTTAACACCCCCGGTAAGATAGTTTCCTTCTCTTTTGGAGATGGTAACTGTAATGTCTTCGATTCTCTTTTCATATTTTTGCGCAAAAAGAATTTTTAGAGATTCGATTACTGATTCGTCGGAATCTTCTTCAACCGCGGGTCCTTCTTCTGTAGGCTTGTCTTCTGTTTCTCCCGCCCCTGTCTCTCCCTCTAATTCAACATTTTCAGAAGGCTCTGTAGTCGATTTTTCAGGTTCCTGTAAGGATTTGTTTTCTGGTTCAGTTGATTCTTTTACATCGGTCATTTGACCTGTTTGGGAATTTTGCATAATACTACTCTTACCAAACCAATAAGCTCCCCCAATCAAACCTGCGATAACTAAAAAAATTACTACCAAAGGCAGTATATTGTTGTTTTTTCCATTGTTCTCCATGACCGTATTATATCATTTTCAGAAATCAGCAGTACCTCACAGCTCATACCCACTCTCAACCTCTATCCCGTAAACCCCAAACCCGAAGTTCAGCAGATTTAACATATCAAATTTTCTGTTTACGGAGTTTAACACCACTCCGATCAACTCGACCCCCTCGTTTTTTGCGTAAGTAACCAAGCAATACCCCGCCTCCTCGGTGTACCCTGTTTTAATACCGCCAACGCCCGGATATGTTGTTAGCAAATTCGTCTGATTTTCTAAATACAAATATTTATGTCTTTCAGAATACGGTAACTCAATATCAACCGTCCCGACAATTCTTCTAAAATCCTCATTCTGCATTGCATATCTTGAGAGCTTCACCAAATCAAC
>DAOOCG010000064.1:0-2290 GCA_035408245.1 Minisyncoccota bacterium | reverse complement strand
ACTTTTGATTTTCGACTTTAGACTTTGGACTTTAGACTCTTTAATACTCCTCCAACGCTTTTGATTTTTCGTGTTCCTTCATTTTCTCAAGCGCTTTGGCTTCAATCTGCCTGATACGCTCGCGAGTAACCCCGAATTTTTGTCCTACCTCTTCAAGGGTATGGGTAACACCGTCATTCAATCCAAAACGCATCATAATAATTTCCCTTTCACGAGGAGCTAAATCATCCATTATTTCAACTATTTTTTCTTTTAAAAGAGAGTGAGCTGTAATCTGATCCGGGGAAAGTCCTTTTTCATCTTTAACAAACTCAGCCAAAGTGGAATTATCTTCATCATCCCCGACCGGCGATTCAAGCGATAAAACTTCCTGAGAAATTTCTTGAATATGACGAATCTTATCAACTGATATTCCCATCTCTATAGAAATCTCTTCAGCTAAAGGTTCTCTACCAAGTTCCTGAGCAAGCTTTCTTTTTACCTGCGTATATTTTGAAATTGTTTCCACCATATGAACCGGGATACGAATTGTACGCGATTGATCGGCTAAAGCTCTGGTAATCGCCTGCCTGATCCACCAAGTGGCATAAGTTGAAAATTTAAATCCCTTTCTATAATCAAATTTATCAACAGCTCTGGATAAACCAATATTTCCCTCTTGGATCAAATCCAAAATACCCAAGTTTGAACTTCTATTAACATAATGTTTGGCAATTGAAACAACCAAACGCAAGTTGGCTTGAATAAGTCTGTGGCGAGCCTCTTCATCTCCCCTCTCCGCTCTTTTGGCAAGATCTTTTTCTTCCTGTCCGGTTAAAAGCGCGGTTCGCCCGATAGTTTTTAAATAAAGTTGAACAGCATCAGGCAAATCAGTCGTCTCCATCATATTGAGATCTTTTGCCGATACTTCTTTTGTCTTCTCGGTGTCTATTAACTGACTAACTTCAATGACTTTAATATTGCGTTCTTCCAACTGAGAATAAACCTGTTCAAGAAAATCAATGTCATCTTCTATATTCGGAAAAACAGTTAAAATTTCTGAATCGGTTACAAATCCCCTTACCCTGCCACGCTCCACTAATTCATTGATTTTAGTTTCATCAAAAACAACCTTTTTGGTAGAAGTTTTTTTCGCAGGTTCTTTCTTTTTAGAAATGCGTTTCTTTTCAAAAACCTTTTTAGTTTTTTTTGAAATAACTTTTTTAAGCGCTTTCTTTTTGCTTACTCTCTTAGGTTTTGACGAAGCAGGGGTTTTCTTTACAACTTTATTCTTGGCAACTTTTTTTGTTTTCTTCAATTTTTTAGATGACTTCTTCATAAGAATATAAAAATACTGACACGCTAATTATACTAACGGATACAAATTATTAGTATTTATTCGTATATTAACACCACATTGGCAGTTACGAATTGCGTTAATTATTCACTAATTTAGTAATCTCGTCAAATTCCTTAAGAAGTTTGGCCTCCTCCTCGATTTGCCCGCTTTGTTTTAATTTTTTGATACGTGCCAAAACCTCATTTTGTTTTTCCTTATAATACTCTTTTTTTATGTCTCTTATGAGATCGTTTACCACCAAAGGAAGGCGTTTATCATCGATTAGGTCGGCGCGAAGAGAAGATTTCATTTCGGCATAGCGAGCAATCTCAGCTCCCTCCGATTTGTCTTTGGTGCCATCTTGAAGAAAATCAACCGCATCAACAAATCTTTGAGGAAGGAAGGTTTTAATATCAAATAATTTTTTAAATTCTGTTTTATCAAAAAAACTCAAAATCAAAAGTTCCATTGCTATATTATCGGATCTTGTGGGAAGGTCTATTTTTTGAGGAGTTTTGCCGGATGTCGCTTCATTTTTTTGTGTGGCAACAACCCTTTTCTTTTTTATATAAGAAAGTTCATCAAGTAAAACATTTTCTGAAACTCCGACTTTTTCCGAGAGTTTTTTGAGCATTTGATTTTGATCCAATGGACTGGCAACCCTGACAACTTTTTCAAGAACATGACGCAATTTTGTTTTAATATCACCCTCACTGACTCCTTTAAGATATCTGTTATAGTAAAAATCGAGCGCACCAACAGACTGACTATCTACAAGATGTTTGATTGATCCAGGATTTTTCTGAATATACTCGGCCGCATCTTTAGCTCCGGATATAGTAAACACGCTCACCGACATATCAATAGTATGAGCCATATCAATTGAACGCTCGGCGGCAATCAAACCCGCTTCATCGCTATCAAATCCCAATATCAGCCGATCGGCGTATTTTTTTAAAATTTCCAAGTGAG
>DAOOCG010000063.1:0-2323 GCA_035408245.1 Minisyncoccota bacterium | reverse complement strand
CCGCTGTTTCACTGTCTCTGATTTCACCAACCATAATAATATCCGGATCCTGTCTTAAAATTTGCCTAAGACCTGAAGCAAAATCATATCCAATCTCAGGATGAACTTGAGATTGGTTTAAACCATCCATATAATATTCCACCGGATCTTCCAAGCTCACAACATTCACGTCATCGTTATTTAAACCCTGCATTAACGCATAAAGAGTTGTGCTTTTTCCAGAACCCGTGGGACCCGTAATAAGAACCATTCCGTAAGGTTTATGAATTCCCTCTTTTATAAGTCTGAGATTTTTTCCAAAAAGTCCAAGCTCCTCCAATCCTTTTAATCCAGTCGTCGGATCAAGAACACGTATGGCCACTTTCTCTCCCACCGGCGTTGGAAATGTAGCCACACGAAAATCTATATCTCTGCCCATAAGCATAGTTCTAAATCGTCCGTCTTGAGGAACACGAGTCTCGTCAATTTTCAAATTAGAAAGAACTTTAACGCGCGACACTATCGCTTGATGGATCTCAATTGGCATTGATGCCACCTCTTGTAACTCTCCATCAACTCTAAAACGAATTCTCATTCTGTTGCGTTGAGGTTCTATGTGTATATCAGATGCTTTTTCATAAACGGCTTCTTTTAAAGTTGAAGCGACAATTCTAATTATTGGAGCGTCTTCAGATCCTGCTGTCCCAGACTCCAATTGAACTGATTGTTGATTAACAATCATTTTTTTGCCTCCATAAACGGAAAGAGATTTAACCGCTGCTTCAACTTCGCTTCTATAAGGAGAGTATCTTCGTAAAACAGCCTCCCAAAGAGACATAGCTATCAAATAAACTCCCAAATTCACTTTCAATTGCCGAGCAATAAATTTAAGAGCCTCTTGAGCTTTTTCATCATCGGGATTTACCATTCCAACGACTAAAATATCATCTTTAACTTCAAGAGGAACTACTCTAAAATTTCTAACAGTCGTTTCGGGAACAGATTTTATTAGTTGATCGTTTATTGTTGAAACGTCAATTTGTTTAAAAGGAATTTTCAGAAGCTGACTCTTTATTTCAAGAACTTTTTCTTCCGGAACAATACGTCTTTCATAAATAATATCTTCAACTTGTCTTTTGGCAAAAGAAGCCTCTTGAAGAAGCTTCTGTCCAATATCTTGGTTTAAAGAACCGCCAGCTATTAACTTATCTACGAGAATTTTGTTTTCCATATCATTTTTTTCTAAGAGTGCGGCTGATCAGCTACAAAACTAAATTCATAAATAGAGACTTAAAATACTCCAAAAGGAGAACCGTTTCCTGCCGGCGGAGGACTGGGATAGGGAATGACTTGTTTAAGACTCTTATAAAAACTGCTATCAAGAACTTTCTTGGGGTCAAACTTGCTTATGGTCGCCAATTCGTCTATTGATTGCAGCTTAACCGGCGCTACCACATCAAGAAGTTGCGGATTTTTAAAGAAAAGATAATAAACCGCTACTCCGATTATAATTAAGATTATGAAAAAAAGACCAAAACTGAATAATCTGCTATTTCCTTTATTTTCTTCTTCAATTACGATTGCCATAACTTTATAAATTCTAAATTACAAATCTTAAATTTCCAAAATATTTAATATTATTATTTATCCGACTGATAATAACTGGTAATAGAAACTGAATAATCAAGTGTTTGATTTATGGTTCCAGACTTATTCGCTGGATCCACTTTAAAATCGGAAACATCCAACAAAAGAATATTGTTTTCAACCTGTCTTAAAAATGATTTAAATCCGGCATAACTGCCAGACAATTTTAGATCTGCTTTTACCCTTCCAACACTCCTAATGATGGTTTGTTTGCTGGGTTGAACTGGTAAAGCCTGGGTTGATAAAGATCCGACAGTGAGGCCATTTGTTTCAGCTAAACCGACTATTTGACTCACAAGATAAGCCACATCTCTGCTTTTGGGTAAGATTAAAGATACTTGGCGCTGAGCGTCAGATGCGTTTTGTAAATCAGCCACCAATGTCTTAACTTTTTCCGAAGTAGTTTGAAATTTATTTAGTATGTCAGTTTGTGAAGCTAATTCTCCGCGCAATAGAGAAACATCAGCATAAGCTTTCTTTATTAAAGTCGAATAAACCACCACTGCCCCGATAACAAAGGCAAGAGCCAAAAGTATAAAAAATATTCTTTTAGAAGTTGATTTCATATTTTATTTGGCGGAAAAAAACTTTTGATTAAAAGCTATGGTAATTGAGAATGGGATACCTCCCCCATCTTTAACATCTCGTTGTCTGGCTCCTTCAAGAGAAACTAAACCGACTGTGGGTTGATTTTTTA
>DAOOCG010000062.1:0-2352 GCA_035408245.1 Minisyncoccota bacterium | reverse complement strand
ATTGGTCGGGGTGACCCGATTTGAACGGGCGACCTCAGCGTCCCGAACGCTGCGCGCTAGCCAACTACGCCACACCCCGTGACTATACGAAATTTTTTGATCTTATCTGTAGTATAATTCACATTTGGCCACTTGGCAATTTTCTGTTTTGGTCTACCTCGTTTTATTTTTCTTCGGAGTCCAAAAAGTCAGTAAATGGTAACATCCTGCGTTTTTAATATAGCCTTGGGGGATTAGACGGTGTCCAACTTACTCTGGTGGACTTGGTGCAAAACCGGTGGAATAAAATACTGCAAAAATTGATTAATTGGCGCCAGCTAGGTGAATGAGCCATCATGGCATCACGCGCTAAAATTTGTTAACAGATCATCTGCTTCCTCCTGCGTGTACATTTTGGTGTTGTTTTTTTGTATTTTAACGACCCCCTCAAACCCGCCAAAGGTAATGCCCTGAAATTTAAATACTGTAAGATGCATGTTTTTGATATCAAGTGGTTCACAATACATTCCGGAGCAGTGGTTTCCATAGGCTCTGACTTTAGGAATATTTATTTGTTTAAGCTCGTTTATATTAAAAATAGTGAGGTCGCCTAAAGTGACTACCGGGTCTATATTATTTTGAGAAATTGTTTTTAGAATGCTTGATTTTGGTGGATGATCAGCTATGGCTAAATTTTCATGCGATTAGTTAATTAATTTTTCAAATTATGTATTTATGCCAGATTTACTTTCAAGAAGCCATTTCCAGAGCGGTTTGAATTGTATGGTTTTTCCGTTTCGTTTTATTTCGCGCTCTTCATCCCATGTGAGTACGGTGAGATTATCTGTCTTTAGTTCGCCACTCGCTTCTATGAGGGCTTTCGCTTCACGATCTTCCACGGCTTGATTTACCGATTCATAGCAGACCTGATAAAGCCCGAGCACTTCAATTTCTTTTTTCACGACAAAATCTATCTCACGGTTATTTCGAGTTTTGTAATAAAACAATTCACGTTCCGGTTCAAAACCGCGCTTCACTAATTCCATGAAAACGAGATTCTCCATAAGCTTGCCTCTGTCAGGCGAATGCTGTATGGCTTTTGCGGTCACAAAACCATTGTCTACGGCATACACTTTTCTTGGTGATTTTATGCGGTAGGATGATTGGTGTGAATACCTGGAAATAGAAAAAATAAGATATGCTTCTTCAAGATAGTTTATGTATTTTTCTGTCGTTGTCGCACTCTTCAGATCCAGAATGTCTAAAAGTTTTCGCGTTGTGTAAAGACTCGCGAAATTATTTATAAGATGCGATCCAAGGACGCTGACCTTTGTTGAAAATTTAACTTTATGTCTTTTTACCACGTCTTTGAAAAGCAGAGCATCGAAAAGCACTTGCAGATAATCTTTTGGATCGAGATTGCTTACCACCACCTCAGGAAATCCGCCGTTATATAAATATTGCTCCATCAAATTGAGAAGTATTCCACGCTGTTCCGGCAAAGAGGCATATTGCGGATCTAGGGCGAATTTTTTCGCACGCAAAAATTCGTCAAAATCGAACGGCAATATTTCTATCGGCATGTGCCTGCCGGTAAGATGGGTAGCGAGCTCCTTAGACAACAGGTTCGCATTCGAACCGGTTAGTACGAGATTATATCCTTCACGGTGCAAGCGGTTGGCAAACAATTCCCAGTTCGGCAAATTCTGTATCTCATCGAAAAGTATGGTTTTTACATCGCCATACGCGGCGTGCAATTCTTTCATCAACTCATGGGTATCGGTTGCGTTCATGGTTGCCATTGCTTCCTCGTCGAAATTGAAATACATGAACGGCCGATCTTTGAGGAGCATGAGGGAATAAACGGATTTTCCAGCTCGGCGTGGTCCCAGAACGACTTTTATTAAACTCGAATCCAGCCATTTCTTGCCGAATTGATCTTGGGTTCTTGGCACGTATTCCACGGCTAAAAGCTGTTCTTTTTGCCGTTTTTGGTTCAAAACTATGTCTTTTTGCATATTATTTTAAATATAGTGGACAAAAAGTCCTTATTTTGTCCAGTAGAAGTATTATAATATATGTGGAAGGTAAATACAAGAGTCCTGGAGGTAGTTCACAAATTAGTGAATTGAGGCTTAAATTAGCCTTTATTCACTAAAAAATGAGCATAACAATGAAAATACTCAAAATAGCGGATTACTAGCCCCATAAGGTAGATTCTTTGCTGGCCGAAAATAAAGAATATAAAAAGTTAGGCACCAGTGACAGAAAAAGTTTGTTCAAGAAAGAAAAACCGGTCGCATATTTTTAATGATGGTATGATTTATCGCGAGCTGATCGAAATCACCGGACTATCAAGCAGGAAGTCTATGG
>DAOOCG010000061.1:0-2358 GCA_035408245.1 Minisyncoccota bacterium | reverse complement strand
TCTCGTTGTCTGGCTCCTTCAAGAGAAACTAAACCGACTGTGGGTTGATTTTTTATTATGGCTAAATAATTTGTAAGCACACTAAAATCGGTAGCCACTCCTTCAATCTTAACTTCCTCGCCCTGAACTCCGACACTGGCACCAGTTAATTTAATGCTGGGATAGGTGTTTGATTCAATAAAATCAAAAAACTTAGAAGGATAAATATGCCCGGATTGTAATGTTTGTATGTTGTAAATTTGGGAATAAAAATCGGTTAGAATTTTTTGTTGAGAATCATCAATTTTTTTTGAAAGAGTATCGAGATCGGCTTTAACTTTACTAACCTGAGAATTGAGATACGGGGTATATCCGTAAGCAATTCCAAAATAGATTAAAACAGTCAAACCAAAAACCACTATTGATATAATCAAAAGACGCCAAGGAAAGCCGCCTGCGGGCACTCCCGAAACGCGCGCTCTATTAACTGTTGTATTAAAGTCCGCCATGTAGAATTAAATTATAAAAAATTCTTAATTGCCAAACCTGTTGCTATAGCAAACCGCGTTTGTAATTCTTTTGTCACAACACTCAATTGGGAAGGTGTATTAACAAATAAGAGACCGTTTCCTAAAACGCACGTGATCCCAATCTGTTCTTCAAAATATTTATCAATTCCAATCAAGTTAGCCCCACCACCAACAAGTAAAGTGCGCTGAATCTTGGCGCCTAAATTGCGCTCAAAATTATCCTTCACTTTCTTTACTTCACTTATTATAACATCTAAAAATGGTAGTTCCAATGTGGATAACTCATATTCACCGGCTCCTCCGCTAATACCTCTTTGTTTTTTTAATTCTTCGGCTCTTTTGTAACTTATTCCCAATCCTTTAGTAATGGCTTGAGTGAGAGTATCACCCGCATAATCTATCTGAGTGTTATGTTTCAAAAATCCCTGGTCAACAATACTGGCATTAGTTGAGCGCGCTCCTATATCAACTATGAGTGTGGGAGTTTTATCCCCCCCAATTAAAGAGCGAACATAAGCCAAGTTCTCAACTTCAAGAGCTTTTAACTTTAATCCGACTTGTTTAAAAATATTTTTATATCGGGTGATTATGTCATTAGGAATAGCGATAAGAAGAATTTGTTGTTTGGTAAAACCATTTTCATCCGTTCTCTCGCCAACTCTAATCCAATCTACCGCAATGTCGGAAATCGGCAGAGGAACGCTTTGTCTTATTTGAAAAGCCATCGCCTTGTTGGTTTCTTCCTCATTCATTGAAGGCATTTCAATAAGAGTAATAAACGAAGCAAAGGATGGTATTGAAGCGATAACGTTTTTAGTTGAAAATTTGGCTTGGGAAAAAAGCGCTTTAAGAAGAAGGATGGTTTCTCTTTCGGATATTTTTACAGCATTAGCCTGTATGACGTTGTTAGAGCGCTCAAAATGACCGTAGCTTTCTAAAGCGGCGTAATTCTTAAGATGCGGACTGGATCCTCCTTTTGAAAGTTCAACCACTTTAATAGATGTTGTTCCAATATCAACACCTAAAATTGAGGAAGGCGCCCCGCCAATAATATTTTTTAAAAAATCAAACATATATCTAATAGTGGCAAAAACAGTTAATTTTCCCCCAAAACCCCTAAACCCATTTAAGAAAGTTTTGGAATTTTTCTATCCGCAGTTATACAATTATTATAATGGAATTGGCTCAAAAAAGCATCGGCAAAACATGGAACAAGATTCTTGATATAATCTTTCCTCCAAAATGCGTTAATTGCCAATGTTTAATTCACAATCAAAAAGAGTTTTTATGTCCCCAATGTTTTGATTTAATAAGACTCAATAGTTCTTTGTATTGTCCGGTGTGTATGTCTCGGCTAGGAGAACGCTCTACTATCTGTCATCACTCTCCTTACATACTCGCCCCATCAACATTTTTTATGCCTCCTATCCCAGCACTAATTCATCATTTTAAATATTCTTTGCTTGAAGACATAAATACTTTACTCTCGGCTTTCCTTATCGCCTATCTTAAAAAAATTGATATTCCTCTGGAAAAATATGAGATAACTTTTATTCCTCTTCATAAATCAAAAGAAAGGTCCAGGGGTTTTAACCAATCTCGCTTATTAGCTGATTCTATTGCCTCCTATTTTTCTCTTCAAACTAAAGATTATCTTGCCCGAATTCAAAATACTCCTTCTCAAACTGCCCAAGAAGGATTTTTTAAACGTTTTATAAATGTAAAAGAATGTTTTAAAGTAATTTCACCCGACTCAATTAAAGGAAAAAATTTTATAATAGTGGATGATGTTTCCACCTCAGGAGCGACTTTGGTTTCTGCTTCTTTAGAACTTAAAAAATGTGGCGCC
>DAOOCG010000060.1:0-2635 GCA_035408245.1 Minisyncoccota bacterium | reverse complement strand
TTTTCAAAATATCCTGAAGATTTTTCAGTTGATCGGCAAAATTAATAACTTGTTTGTTGGTTTCATCAAGTTTTGTGAGCCTTTCGGTTACATCCCGAATTATTTTGGCACTCTCTTGAAATTGATGGAGGGTAACTTTTTGAGTTTCTCCCAACTTGCTATCCATCACCCGGCTCATTTCATTAAGTTGATTTTGAAGCATCAGCATTCCTGCATCCTGAGATTTATCTTCTTTTTTGATGAATTTTTTCAGAAAAAAATATAAAGCTCCCAAAAAAATGGCTAATACCAAAATTAATATGATTATGAAAATTCCGTAGGACATAAATTTAAAAACACCAAATAACAATACTCAAAAACCAATATATAAACCTAAATTCCAAATAACAATAATCAAATCCCAAATAATGAATATGGAGTTATTTAGATTTTAGAAATTAATGCTTAGAGCTTCTAGTAATGATTGTTTGTTATCACTGGTTAACTATCTTATAATAATACTAACATGAATAATTTAGCTGGCAAAACCGTTTTTATTACCGGCGGAACAACCGGAATAGGTCTTGAGACTGCAAAATTAGCTCTTGAAGAAGGTGCTAATGTTGTTATTTATTCTATTGCCGTTCCAGGCAGTCCGGATATCACGGCGTTAAAAAGAAGTGCCCGAGTTTTAATAATTAAAGGAGATATAAGAAACTCCAAAAAAGTTAAGTCTACTGTCGCTTTGGTTATCAAAAAATTCGGGTCTATAGATATTTTAATCAATAACGCGGCAATCGCTCAAAGAAAAGAATTTATTAAAACAAATAAAAAAGATTGGGATTTGACAATTGACATCAATATCAAGGGAACACTGATTATAACTCAGGAAATATTAAAAAGAATGCTTCAGAAAAAATCAGGAATGATAATAAACATATCCTCCGGAGCCGGAATGGATGGAATAGGCAATCTTTCTTTATATTCCCTTTCCAAAGCCGCTGTGCTTAATTTTTCCCAATCGCTCCACGAAGAAGTTTCCAAAAAAGGCATAGATGTATTCACTATTGCTCCCGGATCAACTGATACCAAAATGTTTCATAGTGTATTCCCCGATCACAAACCTCACCACACCCCAAAAGCAGTAGCGCGAATAATCATCAAATCAGCCAAAAAGGAAATCCATCCTGACGATAAATTGATAATTGATGTTTTCTATCACACAACTTAAATTTTAATACATCCATTGACAAATTAGTCTTTGGATGTTATTTTATAGCCAGCAACTAACGCGTATCAAGTTAACCTCATCTACTAACTCCCTAAAGACGGAAGGAGAAACCCGTGATCAAGTGGTTAGTTTCTATTTTTGAGGGTTGGGTTTTGGGTTTGGATGTAGTAAAGAAGAGTATTGAGGAAGTATCAACTGGAGTAAATCAATTGACAAGGGTCAATATCCTCAGAGATATGACTTTCAATTACAAAAAGCTTGATGATTTTATTGCCGCATTGAATGCTCAAGGAGTAACACTCGATAAGAACATGATGGCACATGTCGTTCGATTCGCTCAAGTAATGGGAATTCCCATCACCGCATTTGACGAGTTCGCCCAACTCGCAAGGGATAAGCGGGCAATGTATTATCACCAAATTGAATATGCCCAAAGACTTCGCGAGCAGGCAAAGATCGCAGAGGAGGAGGCTGCAGATCTAAGGGCGACCATGAATAGATTAGCGGAGATCGCCGAACTTGGCGGAACCGATCCCTTCTTTGAGGGATAACACCAACAGAACAAATTATGCAACCACTCAAAAGGTGGCATTTTTTATTCAAAATTATAATTTTTATCGTAATACTTTAAGAATCTCTTCTGTTTCTCATCCCTCTTATTCTCGTTGTTATTCTTTTTCTTATTTTTAATTTTTTATTTATTATTTTTGTCTTTTATCTTTTATTTCTATCTAATTTCTCTGTTGTCAAGTATCTCACGATCGTGAGATACTTGACAATAAAGGAATTTGATAAAAAATAAAAAGCAAGGAGCAAAAAACACGAAAAAGTAGATAAAAATTACAAACCCAATACCTCAAACGTCTTTTTCTTAGACGTTTCCCCTTTTGAAAGTTTTATTGATGATTTTGGAATTCTAAAATACTTAGATAACTGCAAAATTATATCGTTATTCGCTTTATTCTCAATCGGTTGTTTTTTTGTCCACACCTCAAATAGTCCCTTTTCCAAAGGAATAATTTTTTCTTCTTTCTTTCCTGTTTTTGCAGTAACTATCAACAACATTATTTTACTAACATCAAAAAATAATAATTAACAAAATAAAACTTAATTCCCTAATTACTAATAGCTAATTACTGATTACTCTTATAGATATTTCCCCGTCGTAGTTTTCTTCTTTTTCATTTCTTCGGGGGTTCCCTCAAAAACAATCTTTCCTCCCCCACCTCCCCCCTTTGGACCAAGTTCAATAATCCAATCGGCTTCTTTAAGCACATCTAAGTTATGTTCAATAACAACAACAGTATTACCCTTGACCACAAGAGATCGTAAAATATAAAGCAGTTTTCTAACATCATCAAAATGAAGTCCCACGGTCGGTTCATCAAGAACATAAAGAGTTTTCCCGGTTGATCTACGCGCTAA
>DAOOCG010000059.1:0-2641 GCA_035408245.1 Minisyncoccota bacterium | reverse complement strand
TTGCTATTTCTTTCATTGTAACTGTAATTCACTTAATTATCTTGTTATTCATTTATAAAAAATGAAATATCACATAACGCCTATTTAATACTGTAATTTATTCTTCTTTTTTGTTCATTATCATTTCAATTAAGACAGATGAATGTTCATGTTTATCAGATAGAATTATGATACTGTAATTAATTAATTCAATAATATAATTCCCTTTTATATCAGAACTATAAAAACTGAGTTTTTTTACAATATCGTTTTCTTTCACTTTTAAAGTATATTTCACATCATCATAACAGCTCATGTTTTTATCTTCAGGTGGTGTATCATCACCCCATTCGTATATATAATCTGCAATTTCTATTTCTATGTTATTTTTATTTCCTATTAAAGCACTTTCTTTACTCGACAATGCAAAAGGCTTCCCAAATTGAGCCTGTTCTATAATTAGATATTTGTCATTGTTTTCAATTTTAAACGTCAGAAAGTAATTTTTATGTATTTTGGTATAATATTCTATTGTTGATTTATCATTATTCTTATCAACATAAAATTGTGCTATAGTCCCATGTTCATTATCAACTCGCAGATACAAATCTCCAATTAAATGAGCCTCTGATTTTTCATTATACTCATGAAGAAAAGTACTTAGAGTAAGTTCTCTGTGCTTAATATCGCTCATAGTTCCTTCATTCAATAGTATTTTTTTTATAGAATCTTGAGCATTAATACTAATTGAAATTAAAAATACTGTCATTAAAATAACTATTTTTGCCATTTACTACTTTTATGATGACTAACGTTAAATTTCGGAAGCGATTTACAATATGCGTAGATACTAAATCATTGACGTTTGTAATTCATTTTTGTTTCATAACACTTTTTTTTTATCAAATGCCTTTTAATGCTTTTGTTATTTCAGAAAATGGTCCGGGTGATTCGATAACCACAATTGACAAACTTTTTTCGTTTTGCTGAAATCCATTAAAATTATCAGACTTATCAAATCCATCAGGAAGTATCAAACTCATTTTAGTTCCTTCAACTGATATGTGTTTATCCGTCAAAGTGTTTGATATAACCTCATGGTCTGCTCCTTGTCCATAAACTACAAGGCTTAAAGTTGAAAATAGGAAAAACAGAATTCTTTTCATACGAAAGTTGTTTAAAAAGGGCTGTAAACAATAATATGAGATAACATTACCTATTTCAGAAAGAGGAGACGATTACCGCCAGTAAAATTTCCCGTCAACTGCGATTAACTTGGTTTTTGAACTTCGGGGATAGATAACTCCGTTGTTGGTATTATCCAGATCGTACAACTTTCCGTCGGCAGGGATTATTGCAAGATATCCAAACTCACTTGAAACGCCCGTTACTGAGCCGTCAATCGGGTTTTCCCAACTCTGTGCGGCGATAGTAGATTTAGTGCTAAACGCGATATAGTTACCGTCAGGGCTAAATTCGGGCAATCGTTCTCCATCAGGCAGAGAATTATCAGTTTTTCCTGTTGTAATCTGTTTAATCTGCCCATTCCGCAGGTCGTATAAAAAGAGATGCTTGTTAGTGCCGCGAAAAACCAGTTTGGTACCCTGGCGATTAACCGCTACACTTCCTTCCGACTCTATATGTATCAACGGTTGTGGCTCCCAATTGTCTGATGCGTTTACTTTGAAAATGTCACCTCCTATATTCATAAACAAACTGTTATCGTTTGTCCAGTCTATGATGCTGTGTTTCCTTAAATCCACATTATCGGCTCTAAAACTTTCTATTACTTCGCCAGTTTTTGCATCCACAAGCACAATGGGATGTTTCGCAAAAGAATTAGCATCGATGGCAACAAACTTCTCATTGGGAGAGATAAGAGACCATGTGCCACTGCCTAAGGCAATATCTCCAAACCGATAGACGAAACCATAAATGCTTTTTCCATCGTCTAAATCAGGGGTAGAACTTTCTAACGGACGGTAATCTATTCGTTGGGCATCATATCCAAACTGAGAGAATTTTTCACTGACTATCAGCGCATTTTTCCCGGTGTGAGAAATATAAATACTCCCGATAGAATAACCTTTAAGTTTGCGGTTTGCATACTCTTTCACATAGCTGCCGGCTTTAAAATCTATCAGTCCGTAACTTCCGGTAAAATAGAAATAGATGGTGCCGGGCAGGTTATTCGTTAATATTACGTTGTTGTTGGCAATGCTATTATCTTTGCTGCACGAGAAAAAGACGACCAACAATGATATAAGTATTAGTTTTTTATACATTCTGATTGTTTTTTTGTTAATTCTAAAGTTTTGATTGCTCCTACAGGTGAAATTTTCACATTTTTATTCCCTTTTTCAATATAGAAATAATTTGCACTGTTTGAGCCAATTAGATACACCTCTTTTGTTTCGTTCGTATTGTAAGTAATTTTGTGGTTGTAGTTTAGGTTGTCTTTGGAGATGTATTCCGAAATCTGCACTCCATTTCCAATGCCGATACCGAGAAAAAACGACATCAAAGTAATTACGGACATTAAAATAAACGCTTTTCTGAAATAGGCTTTCACATCATCTTCGGTTAGTTCCGATAAAGGTTTTTTAGAATTGTTTTAACCCTAATAAAGTAAGCATTATTTAAGAAAGTTATTAACAATTTT
>DAOOCG010000058.1:0-2860 GCA_035408245.1 Minisyncoccota bacterium | reverse complement strand
ACCCCAAGCAATGTTTGATATTTATTTCCATTCTCAAAACCAGCCATTAATTCTTTGATGGCTTTGGGCTGATCTCCTGCGGGTATTAATTCTTTGGATATATCAAACATAGTAAATATCAATATACTAATGTGCACTTATAATACTAATGAATACTAATAATACCAAATTGTTATAAAACACGTAGTTTTAACATAAGATAGGAAATTTTAGTTATTGACACGACTGTTAAGTTTTGGTATTATTTTTTTAGAAAAGGGAGGCACAAAATGGAAACGACGAGTTTGTGGTCGTGCGCATATTTATTGGTTGTCGTATACTCTTTGGCAGTATATTTTTTGACGGTGTATAGCTACGACATGTTTCTTTCTCTTTTTGTTTTTATTTTAAGTTTGGCATTGTTTTCTGTATCGTTTGCGTCGTTGTTTGTTTGTCCACACGCTCTATTCCATACTTTTGTACTTCTTTTTGCGCTCATTTATTCTCTCTCAATTATCATTTTTATGTTTTTGGGTGAGAATAAATTACGTCTTTTTGTAGAATCAATCATTCATTGGATTAGTCTTCCTATTGCTTTTGTTTTTGCTCTGTTGCTAGGAATGTCTATCTTTCAAATCCTAATCGCTCTTTAAATCCACCCCGTTTATATGAGGTGTTTTTTATTACTTTAATTCATAATTTTTTATTCTTCTACTACGATGATATTTGATGGCAAATCGATGGGCTTCATCTCGGGCTTTTAAAATAGTGTCCCCGACTATTTGGGGTAGTTTATCCACCTTGACTGTTCCATATCCATAAGGACTGAATAATGTTCCCAATGATTTTGTTCTTCTACCGATAGCTCTTTTAGCTATTCCAAGAATCGGTATGGGTATATTTTTTAATTTTGATAACTGTCCTCGCCCTCCATCAACGATTATCAGATCTGGATATTTCCATTCTTTATGAGAAAGACGGCGATCAATTATTTCTTTTAATGAGGCTGGGTCGTTTGATCCGGAGACAGCCTTGATTTTAAATTTTCTATAAAGTGATTTTTCCGGTCGGTTATTTTTGAAAGTAATCATTGATCCGACAGAAAGTTTTCCGTTGGTGTTGGATATGTCATAACATTCAATATGAGATCCTCGGCTGTTATAGATATTTATCATCGCTTTAAGTCCGTCTACAACTTTTTGGTAGTCTTTCGATTTTTCTTTGTGAGCTGAACATAATCCTAAATGAAAATAGAGACAGGGTTTATCAACGCCGTTATTGCAGGTTCGATAAGGGAACAATTTTCTAATTAGCTCTAAGAATTTTTTTGTTTCAAATCCGGCAACAAATGGACCCATATATTGGGCTTTTATTTTTTTAGGTTGGCGAGTAGTGAATACTTTTGGATATGCATCATTACTAAAACCTATATGGAGAAAATTCTTGTCATCCTTGAGTTCAATATTATATTTGGGTTGATGTTTTTTAACCAATCCTGATTCTAAGATTAATGCATTTTTTTCCGAACGGGTTGGGATAAAATCTACATCAATTATTTTGCGATAGGGAATAATAGTTGTTCGTCTCTCGTCATTTTTTTGGTTGGCTTTAAAATTAACAAAATGTCCTTTTACGCGAGAGTAAATGTTTTTTGCCTTGCCGATATAGATAATTTCCTGTTTTTTGTTCTTGAAAAAATAAACGCCGGGCGTTTTGGGAAGTTTATTTATTTTTTCAGAAAGTGATTTAGTCATTTTTGATTATTATATGTTAAGGGGCTCCAAATAGTAAGGAGCCCCAAAGTGTACTGATCTGTGCGCGTATCAGAAAGAGTAGGAAATTCCGATCCCGACGATCGTCTCCGGATTTCGGGGATCATTGGAATCAAATGGTGCTGAGAACTTGAAATCGCTCAACAGAGTAACTTTGGGCGAGATCTTATTCTTAGCGGTTAGAAATACCTGCCCCAACCATCCCGTTTTTTGTCCGAACGCTCCACCATCATGCAGAGCCCTGATGTTCGTCGAAATGGTTGTGGACTGACTAATCTTCAATTGATGGCGGGCTCCCAAATAAATCCATGTGCCGCCCTCCATATTGTCTGTTTTGCTCGGGTCGGCGTTGTCGTAATACTCAATCCGGAAATATGGGATGATCGTTTCTCCGGCGATATCAAACGACTTTCCAATCTCTCCGTAGGGAGAATAGAAATCGTTGTAGACATTCACCAAAGGAGAAACATCAATATACAGAAGTCCAAGATCCAGATTGAACCCCCCGACACTTCCTGCCCATCCCAGATTATAATCAATCTCATTGGCAAATCCGTCGTGAAAATTGCTCATATCAGCCGGAATTGACCACCAGATGTCGGCATAAACGCCGCTATTCCACTCAGCCCAAAGATCCGTCTGAATCACCGGGCTATCATGGAAAATACCGCCGTTCTGTCCCAAATACCGGGAGAACACCTTAGTGTTTAATGTGAAGCTTTGAGCCGAGGAAAAAACCGGCAAAACGAGTGCCAAAATGGCGACGATCAGGACTGCGGTCTTTTTCATTTCTCTTTCCTTTTAGTTGTTTAGGTGCGTGGTTATATTATGTATCTTTTAATTTAATTTGTCAATAAAAAAGCAAGATTTTAATATCCAAAACCTTGCCTTATTGTTTTAAACAAAGTCAATACAAATGGAAGTGCCTCAATTAGAGCAATAATAAGGATTAAAACAATAAATACCAATGTGCTGGCAATTACTCCCAGTCTCTTTTTCATTACCACCTCCTTGAAGAAAGGGGCTCCTATTGTTATAATGATCAATCGTGTTTTTGTCAAAGGTGGCACACGAATAGCATAACCTCGCGCTAAGCGCTCGGATTACAC
>DAOOCG010000057.1:0-2873 GCA_035408245.1 Minisyncoccota bacterium | reverse complement strand
TTGTATAGACGGATGGTTGATGTTCTCGTCAACCAATGATTAGAAAACGAATGAGAACATAGTTCTGCCGATATTAAAGTCAGGAGTCATATACGCCTTGATATTTTTTATTTGGGAGATAGCTTTTGCAGCGTATATGACTAATGACGACACAGTTACTCATTATTAAAATATTCTGTTCATTTCGGAATTATTAGATAAAATATCGGGGAGACATTGCTGTCACGAGTCCTCATTGTTAAAATAATGAGGGTATTGTGTAAAAGTTATTTCTGCAGTGACGACTCCTAAAAGTTCGGGTAAAAATAGCTCTCAATACATATATTTCAACCTTTTGTTGCTTGAACCTTAAATATATTCATTTTTCACTTGACAATCCATCAATAATATTTATATTATCTTTAAGAATATTGAAGGAGATGAAGATGAATTTATCCAACTGTCCCATCTGTAAAGGAGAATTGAAAATCAGGGTATTGCACTGCCCGCATTGTGAAATTAGTTTTCAAGGCGACTTTGAAAATAACTGGCTGGCAGAATTAGACGCTGGTCAACTTGAGTTTATTCGTTTATTTTTATTAGTGCAAGGTAATTTGAAAGAGCTGCAAAATCAGCTGGGAATATCATATCCCACAGTAAAAAACCGTTTAGCAGAAATTATCGGGATCATAACTAAAAAAGAACCGGTTACGGATACGGTTATTGATGTTTTATCCGATTTGGAAGAAGGTTTTATCAATGTAGATGAGGCAGTATCTATGATTGAACAAAGGAGGAAAAAATGAAAAAGTTCAATGTAGAAAAAAAATGGGTTTTTGAACCCTTGAACAAAGTTGTGATTGAGAATCACTTGGCAAAATTATTTATCCATACCGGTGAGGGAAGAGAAGTATACATGGAAGGAGAAGTTAACTTCAAAAACCCTCAAAATGATTTTATGATGGATGATTATATTTTATCCGAATATCGGGATGGTGTCTTAAAGCTCATTTTGCAAGAAATTGCATCCGAAGATGTTAAAAATGTCGTTATTACCATCACAATTCCGGAGGATGTCTTTCTGGATTTGGAAAGTGAAAACGATCCTGTTAATATGGATAATCTGAAAATCGGCATCAAGGTTTTAAGCGAAAATGGTCCTGTCTCCGTTCAAAACTGTCAGGGCGATATACATCTGGAAAATGAAAATGGTATGATTCGCTTAAATAATTGTCAGGGTAATATTTTTGCCCGATTAGAAAACGGTCCTTTATCAGCTGCTAATATAAGTGGCAATACATTACATCTGGAAGGTGAAAACGGACCTCTGAAAATTCGTCTTTCTACTTATCCTAATGTAGAAATTTCTTCCGAAAACGGATCTGTCTATTTTGAAACAACTCCTGTGGAAGAAGGTGACTTCCTACTAAAATCCCAAAACGGTTCTATCAATCTAATCCTTCCTAACGATTTTGATTTCGCTTTGGAAGCAAAAACTCAATTCGGCAGGATAAAGAGCACACTTGATTTGCCTGTTACAGTTGAAAATGATGCTTATGTTATTATCAACGGAGATGGAGCTACCAAAATTAAAGCGATTACCGAAAACGGAATCATTAAAATCAACTCGGATACTCATCTTAATCTGGATTTCGTGAAAAATAAATTTGAGCAGATTAGAATTGCTTTGCTTAATGTAAACACGGAAGAAGAAAAACAAAAAGTAGTGGATATGGTTAATAAAGTGGCTGATTATATAAATCGCATTGCCTCCTCTTTTAAGGAAGATATAATTAAAGAGAAAATAACCTCTGCTACCAACAAATTAAAAGATTTGGTAGCGAACTTTGATTTTCGGGAAACTAATGATAAAGTGCTTAAAAATTTGGAAGAAATTGGTTCCCAAATTCAGGATGCCCTGAAAGAAGGTGTTAAAAATCTCAAAGAAAGTATGTATGATTTAAAAAAACATCGTTTCCATACCGAATCAGTAGCTGCTTATGTTAAAAAAATTCTGGATTCACCCCAAATTAAACCTTATTTGGGAGGAGAACACAAGAAAAAAGAAAAAGAGAATATTGCAGACCGCAGCCGCATAAAAATCTTGGAAATGCTGGAAGCAGGCAAAATCACTGCTGAAGAAGCAGAACGACTGTTGAAAGCTATTGGGAAAGAGTGAAAAAAGCCGAGAGGACTATAAGTAGATAAATAGAGAAGTCACGAAGTTAAGAGGTCAAAAAGTGAAGAGGAAATGTCTGCTGTGACTTAAAACCGGTTTTCTTTAACCAAAACAAGCTTTTTACTCCAGCAGTATATTTTTCACCTGCCTTCGCTTTACATTATCAATCCAAAGACCGGTTTTGAGTTACAGCAGTAACAGCAGGAAGAATGAACAACGGTTCTGTGTCTTAAAACCGGTTTTCTTTAATTGAGACGAGCTTTTCACGCCAGCAGTATATTTTTCACCTGCCTTCGCTTTACATAGTCAGCCCAAAGACCGGTTTTGAGTTACAGCAGTAACAGCAGGAAAAAAACTATGACAGTTACAGCAGGAAGAAAGAACTACAGCAAATAAAGTTCTTGACTATTTTGTAGCGGCTATAAAGAGTATGTTTTATTACTGTTCATCTAAAATAGGTAATAAAATAGTGTAAAGGTAAAAAAGCACAAAGCGTGAAACTCTTTTATTATTTTTGGACGACAAATCGATTTTGTCACCCTATAAATTACGCACATAGTAATCTTCAGGTTAAATCAGTTTATGCAGGATAAAGTATTTATATTTATGCTCATAATTTTAAGCTATGCTGATTATATTTAAGTAAGGGGAGTATTGATGAGTAATTTTATAACCAATTCGGGAAATAAGAACTTAAAATCCCGTCTTTCAGAAT
>DAOOCG010000056.1:0-2886 GCA_035408245.1 Minisyncoccota bacterium | reverse complement strand
ACGCCAGCTTGGCCTACGCAGGCGTCAACAAGCACGAAGGCGAAAACATCGGCCTTTTTGACACCGTCATTACCCCCAAAGACTACGGCCAAACATTTGAAAATGAGCCTGCCGGATAATAAATATATCTATACACCGGTATCTTCACATTCGGAATTTTATCAATGAAAACCGAACTAATGTAAATTAACAGGATGGTGTTACTTGAAGCAATATACAGTTTAATATTGGCCGTTATACCAGTTATAAGCGACAATTGGATTTCATTTTGTAATAATTTAACGAAATGGGTTTTAGCTATCGCTGGCTATCAATATAGTGGATGGATTTTTTCCGGCATCTTGATTACTATTTTTGTGGTTTTTTTGTGGAGAATGAAGAAAAAAAATAAAGGATGCGCCATTACATTTATTTCAGCACCGCCAAGTCAAGAGCATTTTCGTTATGGGAAGCCAGAGCTGTTTAATGTTTCCTGGGATCTATGGAGCGGGTCAGATTCTCTTTTTGATTCCGGCCCAGAGCATGAAAGGGTATGGGTAGATGGTCCATATTGTATAGAAAATGATTGCGGATATGAATTAGATAGAGAAGGAGATAAATGGGTATGCGCTAAATGTGGCAAGAATTATAAAATTCCAAAACATATTCAAAATGATACGAGAGATAAGGTAATCAAGATATTTGAATCAGAAATTAAGAAAATACCAGGAAAAGCATAAAGAATCGCATCAGAATTAAATGTATGTCTAAAATCAGAACAACAACTTGGCCAATTGAGCCGCATACCGAAGCAAAACATGCAATTTTGAAAAAATATTTAAATGCTTGGGTACCCATAATGGCAAGATATAACGGGCGCGTGCTTTATATCGATGGCTTTGCTGGCCCCGGTGAATATGAAGGAGGAGAGCCAGGTTCTCCAATTATAGCCATTAACGCGGTGTTAGGACAAAGAATTTCGATAAAATCGGAAATAATTATGTTTTTTATTGAAGAAAATGAAGATAGGTGCGCTCACCTTAATCAAAAAATTAGTACTTTTAATATTCCTCAAAATATTAACCTTAAACCAAAAGTTGTTTGCGGCAAATTTGATGAAACATTGAGTAATATTTTTAAATTTTTAGAAGAACAGAAAAAAAGTATTGCCCCCTCTTTTATTTTCATAGATCCATTTGGGTTCAATATGCCGTTTTCGGTGATAAAGAAAATAATGAGTAATGGCAAATGCGAAGTATTAATCAATTTTATGTATGAGAAGATAAATCGTTTTATCGGCGATAAAAAACTCGAAAAGCATTATATCGAATTGTTTGGCACTGACAAATGGAAAACTGCGACAACAGAGAATGACCCTAAAAAAAGGATTGAAATACTCCATTCTGTCTATTTGGAACAATTAAAAAATGAAGCTGGCATAAAATTTGTTCATTCATTTAAAATGATCAATAAGGTAAATAAAACTTATTATTTTTTATTTTTTGGTACAAATAATTTGTTGGGAATAGAGAAAATGAAAGAAGCGATGTGGAGCGTTGATAAAACTGGTAATTTTCAGTTTTCTGACGCAACTTATAATTGTTCACAAATGACTTTATTTGATAATGACCCTAATTATCAGGGACTTAAAAAGAATATTTTAGATACTTTCCAAGGGCAAACAATTTCTTTTAGTCAATTGGGCGATTTCACTATATCCGAAACGCCGTTTTTAAAGAAACATAGCAGGGAAGTGCTTAGAAGGATGGAGAAAACAATTCCGTCAGGAATTGAAGTAACTGATAGAAAAAGAAAAGGGACATATCCGTCAGATTGTCTTATAAAATTTTTATAAAAGCATATAATAAAACTATGAAGAGCATTCTGCGCAAAACTCTTTTGTATCAAAGCGGGGTGGAATACGCTGATTTTTGCATAAATCATGTGGAAGGATGTGCTCACGGCTGCAATTTTCCTTGCTATGCTTTTGTGATGAAAAAACGATGTGGCATTGTTAAAACTTATAAAGAGTGGATAGAGCCAAAAATTGTTTCCAATGCGCTGGATCTGCTGGATAAAGAAATTCCGAAATATAAGCATAAAATAAAATTTGTGCACCTTTGTTTTTCCACGGATCCATTTATGTATAAATACCCGGAAGTAAGCGATTTGTCGCTAAAAATTATTGAGCGGCTGAACAGAGATAATATTCGTTGCGTTGTTTTGACAAAAGGAATCTATCCTAAGGGGTTGGCAAATATTGATAAATACGGAAAAAATAATGAATATGGTATTACCCTTGTTTCCCTTGACGATGAATTCAAAAAGAAATTTGAGCCCTTTTCCGCGCCATATAAAGAAAGGATTAAATCATTAAAATATTTGCATAACAAGGGATTGAAAACTTGGGTAAGCATGGAACCGTATCCAACACCAAATTTGGTGCAACAAGATTTGTTGAAAATTTTAAAATCAGTATCATTCGCCAATAAAATCATATTCGGAAAATTAAATTACAATACCACCTCAAAGCAATTCAAATACGGAGGCGATTTCTATAACCGAAGCGCGCAAATCGTCATTGATTTTTGCAAAGCGCGAGGCATCGAATACCATATTAAACACGGCACCCAAAAAACCGACAATAAAACTACGGAAAAACTTTTTGTTAAACCTAAAACAACCGGAGAAAATCTTAAAATAATCGAAGTTTAAAAGATAATTTAAAATTTTCAGATCAAAATTTAATAAAACAAAAAAACAGGTTCTAGTGCCTTTTGTTTGTCGATTTCCCTAAAACATCCCTTGGTTGCAAAAATAGTGTTAGGAATTTGTTCTTGTTTGAATATATTATTTCCGGCCGAATCCGCTTTTTCTTATACAATCAAGATCGGCTTGATGGCACAA
>DAOOCG010000055.1:0-2914 GCA_035408245.1 Minisyncoccota bacterium | reverse complement strand
GCCCGCCTGCTTGGGCTTCGCCCTGAAATTTTTTGAGCGAGCGGACGGCGGGGCCTCAAATTAGGGTGGTGGGTGGGTTTAGAAAAAACTTCTCATTTTCTCTATTGATGATTTTAATACATTATAATCCGTTTTTCCATTTTCTTTTTGATGATGAATTTGATTTCGTATAAAGGTATGTTCGCTGACCTCATTTTGACTTCCTCTCCACGATGAATTTTTTGGCTCACTTTTTGTGGTAACAAAAAAATCATTATCAAAATCTTTAATGGATTTATCATCGCCATTTATAAATTTCAACTCCTCAAAAAGCTCATTATGATATTCTTCCGTAGCAAGATTAAAAGCCAAAAAATTTGTTTCATTTGCCGAGATATATGGCAAAACCCTTTTTTCAATTTCTGACACTTCTTGCCCGTTTTGAATCACGCTAATTTTAACTTTATCATTAAAAGCTAATTGTTTAACCAGCAAAGGCGAATGAGAAGCTAAAATAATTTGAACATTTTTTGAAAATTCCAAAAGGAATTTAACAAATTTTTCTTGCAAAGTCGGATGTAAATGTAATTCAGGCTCATCTATTAAAACAATCAGTTGTTTTCCACTTTGTTGAGCAAGATAAAATGAATATAAAAGAGCAAAAATCATTTCATAGCCCGAGCCAAGATTATTTAGTAAAATTTGTTGATTGTTTTCTTTTCTCGTCGCAAAAAAAGCATTTTTAAATGGTTCGCAGTTATCTAAAAAATCTAATCTTATTTGAGACCCGCTAATTTCTTGAAATTTGCTGACCGCCTCGCCCAAAAATTTATTTTCAACTTTATCCTTTTTAATCTTATTGTCTAAATCTTCGTTTAAATTACATAACTCGCAATTCTTCAAGTATTGATAACTAAAATCTTCCATTAACCGATCGAATCTTGTCGTGTTAAAATTTCCAGATCGTGTTTGGAATAAGCGATTTTTATCCAAAAACAAAATATCGTTTTCGCTAAATCTTTTGCCCTTAAACGGATTGTTTACGCTTACTCTTAAATCTGGGCTGTTATCTTTTGGTTTTGCTGGATCAACTCTAATAAATTTTTGGTCATTGACTACGATTGATGATAAATACGATTTACTTTCCTTTGACCTTACTCCCGCCTCAAAAGAAAACCCCTTTGCTTTAAACGAGCCTTTGGGCATTGTTCCGTCAACCTCAAATTCATCTTTTGAAAATATGCTTATTTCAATTTTTTTACCGCGATCATTAAAATTATCTATTCCAAAATTTTCAGTTTTATATTCTAAAATCGGAAGCGCAAAAGCGTCTAAAAGAGCTGTTTTGCCACTGCCATTTTCGCCGACAAATACATTAAGTCCCGAACCCTCATTTATGCCGTCTGGCGTGTTTATGTTATCAATTTCAAAATCCTTTTCCGAAGGGAAAAGTCTAAAATTTTTAATTGTGATTTTATTGATAAACATTTGTAATTTATAAATTTCCTAATGGCGGAATTATGCTGTCAATTTCAATCGCATTTCTTGCGGGATTCCATTTTGCCACGCGAACAAATTTATTTTTATCAAATTCCAAAATATCCAAGCGATTGAAATGGACCAATAACTGGCTTAATGGCTTTGCAAGTCCTTTTGGCGAAATTAAAAAAGCAAATTCCGGTCTTAAAATTTTGCAATATCCAAGAAGCTGTGAAAGGTTAATCAAGCTTAATGCCGTGTCTTTTACTTCAACAAAAACCAAATTGCATTTGTCATTTTCCAAAATCACTCCGAGCAAATCAACCCTTATTTTATAAGTGGCGTATTCAGGGAAATATTGTGTATATTTGTTGCGTTGTATAAAATCACTTAAATCAACAGAGTGCACATCATAAGTTTTTATAACCGCTTTCGGGTGCTTATTTTCCAAATACATTTGCAACCATTTCAGCATGCTTGGATAAAGCGCAATTTCTTGTTTTGATTCGTAATTATTCATAGGCTTTTATATTATCGTTTTCCTCAAGAACAGCTAAAAGCTCCGAGTAGTGATTAAAATGTTTTCCTTTCAGAAAATCAGGCAATTTTTCAGAATTTTCCTCTGAATTTTGAGCTTTTTCTCTAATTCTAAATTTCTTTTCACTTGAGTTATCGCCAATTCCCGCTTTATTCATTTTGGCAAGATCGGCTAACACTTCTTGTTTATGTCTCAAATATGAGCCAACGGGTAAAAATTGATTGGCAAATATTTTTACTTGATGTTCTTTCGCCCAAAATCCAGCCGCCTTTTTGAAATTTGGGTCACGGAAATTTGGATGTCCAAAATCTATGCTTTCAATCGGTATGCCAACTATTTCAAAAAGTTTGTATAAATCCAAAACTAAAAACCAATTCCTATGATCAACTTCAAGATAAATTCTTTGTTGATCTTCTCTGCCAAATTGAGCATTTGAAGCGCGAACATAACCAGTTACATCAAAATATCCGCGCAAAAATTCTTTTTGCTTTTCTTTATCTGCCTGAAAAATTGCCTTTGGTATTCTGAAAGAATGATAATCGCTAAAATCACCATTTAACAGATAACTCAAAAATTGCCATGTTAAATCTGTATTTCGCCAAACAACTACGAGGCTAACACCCCTGTTGTCCTCGTCATTAAATTTGCTTACATCAAGCCCGAGTCGTTTTATTCTTTCAACAATTTTATCCAAGCTGTTTGATAGATAAATTTGAGTATCAAATTTTTTGCTTGGATCAATCGGGCTTGTGGCTTCCAAATTTTTAAATGGGAAATCTACGACCAATTTATTTAGCTCTGCCGATTTTATAATCGTGCCTCTGCCAACAATTAAGCCTAGAAAATAGGCAATGTCTTCGCTTAAAAATGATGATACTTTATTTGTTATGTCCATATTTTTTGAAAATTAAAATGTAT
>DAOOCG010000054.1:0-2928 GCA_035408245.1 Minisyncoccota bacterium | reverse complement strand
ATGAAAATCGTTGAAGCCCTTCCAAATCCATCAGGAAAAGATACCGAAGGAGAATGGATAAAAATCAGCAACGACAGCGACAAAACAGTTTTATTAAAAGGATGGACTCTTAAAGATGCTTCAAATAAAAAATTTGTTTTTAGTGATGTAACCGTCCAAGGAGGCGGTTTTGTTATTCTTAAACCCAGTGAAACAAGAATATCCCTAAACAATAACGGGGATACTCTTTATCTTTTTGATAGTAATGGAATTCTTGCCGATACATTTTCTTATACCGGTTCTGCGTCAGACGATGAAGTTTTTATAAAATCCAATGGAGCAACAGCGTATTCTTTAAAAAAGACAGACAACATAAACAATATTTCAAAAGAAGAGTATTCCATAAAAAATACATCCAATTCTTTAAATAATTTAGCTACGGTTAAGCAATTTTTAGGAAATCAAAATTTTTGGATACCGATAATTGGAGGTATACTTGTATCACTTGTCCTAACTGCAGTATTTTGGGAAATATTTAAATATTTAAGAAATGACGGGAGAAATAAATAAAAACAAGTTTGTTTGGCAATACTGGGTTTTAGCGACTATTTTTCTTTTGGGAATTTTTATGCTGACTTTACGTCCGATTGCCGATTATGACACCGGTTATCATCTTAAAACCGGAGAGTATGTAGTAAAAAATTTAGAAGTTCCCAAACAAGATGTTTTTACTTACACCGCTCCCAATGCCCAATGGGTGACTCATTACTGGTTATCGGATGTTGTTTTTTATTTTGTATATGTTGTGTTTGGAGGGAAGGGAATAATAGGATTTGTTTCTTTATTAGCCGTTATCTCTTATCTTATTGTGCTCGCCACGTTTTGGAAAAAATTCGGCCATTCTTTGGTTATTCTTTTATTATTGCCTATCTACGCTTATCTAATGACGCAATATTGGGTTCCGCGGCCTCATTTATTTTCACTCTTGTTTTCCGTTCTCATTATTTATCTTCTTGAAAGATGGAGGGAAACAAATAAAATTTCATATCTTTATTGGTTGCCGGCAATATTTATCGTTTGGGCCAATATGCACGCAGGAGTGGTTTTTGGAATGGTTATTTTAGGATTGTATGCCGGAGGGGTTTTGGTAAAAAAGCGCGGAGAAATAAAATCAATTATCGGTCCAATTGGTATATTTGTTACATCCTGCTTAGTAACCCTTTTAAATCCCAATGGATACAAATTACTTACTTACGGATCCACAATAGCTCCCGTCGTTAAACAATATAATATTCTTGAATGGAAACCTCTTTTGTATTATTGGGATCGGATTGATGCCAAAGCCATAATCATACTAATGATAATTACCTTGGTTTTTGTCTGGTGGGCTCAATTACGAAGAAAAAACAATTTTTTTGATATTAATTGGATAAGCTTGGGTCTGGTAACGGGGGGAGTGATTATGGCATTTTATTCAACACGTCATGCCGGATTTTTTTCATTACTAGTATTACCTGTTGTGGGGTTTGAACTTGAGTGTTTTTTAAGAGAAAAACAAATAAATATTGAAAAGATACGCTATACCATTCCTCTTGTAGTTGCTATTGGGATAGTAATTATTCTTGGTCCGTTGTTGAGACTAAATAAGATGGATGTTATTAACCACAATCTTTTACCCGTAAATTCCGTCCATTTTTTTAAAGATATGGGAATTAGCGGACCAATTTTTCATCACCAACATTTTGGGGGTTATCTAATCTGGCAACTCTGGCCGCAAGAAAAAGTTTTTATTGATGGCCGAAGCGAAATAGCCGCCGGCGCTCCCAGCGAAGATTATATGTCGATGATGTATTTAGGGAATAATTTTAAATATTTATTTAATGAAAAATATAGGATTAATTCCATTCTTCTTTCTTATCCGGACATTGCCAACAAGCAAGGGGAAAAAATAGTAACCGCTTATACAAAAGAATTAGGGTTTGTTCCTGTATTTTTTGATGATGCTGCTATTCTTCTTGTGCGTCCAAACAAAAATAATGAAACGTTAACAAAAGAATATGGGTATAGATATATTCATCCTCTAATAAATATCCAAAATATAAAAAAAGAAGATCTAAAAGAAGCTTATCAAGAAGCTTTGCGCTCTTATTCAATCTCCCCAGACTCTTTAGTCGCTAAATTTTTTGTAATGGGAATAAAGAGCGAATTGGACAATTTCCTTAAAACGTCTGAATAATAAATAATTTAATGGCAACTAAATTAAATTCAAAGATTTTTTTAACGATATTTTTTCTATTAATTATAGGATTGCTTTCTTTTGCCCAACTTTCCAATCATGATACCGGATTTCATCTTAAAACTGGGGAATACATCATAGAAAATTTGAAAATTCCCACGACAGATGTTTTTTCTTATACGGCTATCGGTCAAGCTTGGGTGAATCACTACTGGTTTTCCGATGTGGTTATGTATTTAGTAAACCGCATTTTGGGGTATTGGGGGTTAATATTTTTTGTTTCATTAGTGGCCGTTGCTACATACATTGTTTTATATAAGACGTCAAAAAATTTCGGATCAAACCAATGGTCAATACTTTTTATCTCGGCCCTTTATTCTATATTTTTTATAATAATCTGGTCTTATTGGTCAGCTCGTCCGCAAATATTCGGTTTTTTTATTTGTGCTTTTTTGATTTTTATTCTTGAAAAATGGAGATTGTCGGGAAATAAAAAGTGGCTCGCATTATCTGTTCCAGTGCTTTTTGTTTGGGCTAACTCTCACGCCTCGGTTATCTTGGGGATATTTTTAGTTGCTGTTTATATCGGAATATTCTTAATTCCCAGAATAAAAATTCCTTCTCTTTGGATAAAGGAAGTTGTCTGGGGGATTTTGGCTTGCGTTGTAACTTTGGCCAATCCCAATGGACTTAAAGTTCTTACTTACAGTTGG
>DAOOCG010000053.1:0-2933 GCA_035408245.1 Minisyncoccota bacterium | reverse complement strand
GGCCATGTTGTTCTTGATCCAATGGCCGGAAGTTCCACTGTTGCGGTTGAAGCTAATTTGCTAGGCATTGACGCTATCTCTGTTGATTTGAGCCCATTTTGTGAACTAATGGGAAAAGTTAAAACATTTGCTTTAAACTTGGATATTAAAATCTTAGAGTCAATTATCAAAAATCCAAAAGAAATTTTGGATAAATTGAAAAAAGATAAAGTTCCGGAATATTTTAAAAACAACAAAGACGACAAAAAAAGAAACTATTACGAAATAATTTTATTAGCGTTTTTAGACACTGTCGGATTTGCTGGCCGAAGCAGTTCTTCTGTTGATAAACTTTTTCCGCGCGTATTGGACAGATATGTTTCAACGATAAAATATTTTCAAGAAGCAAGGCAAAAAATGGATTTAAAAATTGGAAAAAGTAAAATTATTCAAGGTAGCGTTCTAAATTTGCCACTTGGTGATAATAGTGTGGATGCGGTAATCACCTCGCCGCCCTATTCTTTTGCTATTGATTATTTGAAAAATGATCAGCCCCAATTAGAATATCTCGGCCACGATCTGGAAGTTTTGCGACAAGAAATGATTGGCCTACAAGGGCGAGGCGTAGAAAATAAATTGGAAATTTATTTTGACAAAATGAATCAGGCTCTTGGCGAAATGAAACGGGTATCAAAGAAAAATGCGCCTATTGTTATAATTATTGGCACAAACGATATTCAAACAAATGGCGTGAGATTGGAAACAAAAGTCATTGAGCTTGGAGAAAAACAAGGGCTAAAATTTGAACTTAATTTAAAGAAGCCGATCCGAGGGCTACAAAATACAATGAAGGAAGAATCTATATTATTTTTTACTAATCAAAAATAACATTATGAAATACACAAAACCTACAACCGAATTGAAATTTAAAACCGTGATTAATAAAAATACTTTTTATTTTTTTAATCCAGCTTTTGAAGAAAAATATGAAGGTTATCTAAACTCGTTAAAGGAAATGCTTTTGATATTGAAAAATAATATTGAAACGCAGGGATTGAAAAAGGAATTTTTTGAACAGCTATTGATTGAAAAAGAAAACGGTCTTAGAGCGTTGCTCGCTTTGACCGGGTTTTCAAACGAAACTTTAAAAAGATTGACTACAATTATTAGGGTTGTTAATGATCCAGAATTGAGCAAGTTGGTTTATAAGGACAAATGGTTTAAGGATGAAGACATAAATAATCTGAAAGAGTGGTCAGATGCTCAAATCGCAAAATTTATAAAAGAAAACGAATTTTTTAGAAAAGGAATTTTAAATATTTTCTTTGAAGGTTCAACAGTTCCGTTTTTGACAAAAACTATTCCGCTATTTGAATTGAAGAAACTAAGCATTTCAAAACTAAAATTTGAATTGCCGGAAATGATAGACACTTTGATCAGATACAAGGAAAAAGGCAGTTATTCAGGAATGAAAGAAAATAATCCAGAAATTTTAATTGAAGAAATTTTGAATCATTTAGAAATACCGTTTGAAAAAGGCGACCTCAGCGAACTCATTGACAATGCCCCCGATAATAAAAGAACAATGGATTTTATTATTCCAAACAAACAAAATCCGTTAATTATTGCCGAAAGTTCATTTTTGGTAACTACTTCATCCGGTCAAGGCGATAAATCAAAAACAGAGATTTCTATTGATTCGCTTATCAAGTCGCACTATCCAAAAGCAAAATTTATTGGTTTTGTGGACGGTATTGGTTGGTATGTCAGAAAAGGTGATCTAAAAAGAATGGTTACGGCCTATGAAGATGTTTTTACTTTTCATAGAGAAGAATTAAAAAGATTTGAGAAAATTTTAATTGAAACCTTTCTTAGCAAATAGTTATGATGAATAATTTTTTGAACAAAATAATTAAAGGCGATTGTTTGGAAGTATTAAAAAAAATACCGGACAACTCGGTGGATATGACTTTTGCCGACCCACCTTTTAATTTAAAGAAAAAATATAATCACTACGAAGATTCAAAAGAAAAACAAGATTATTTAAATTGGTGCAATGATTGGATGAGCGAAATGGTGAGAATTACGAAACCTACGGGAGCTATATTTGTTCACAATATCCCTCGTTGGCTTTCGCATTACGCTGAGCATTTAAACAAAATTGCTTATTTCAGACATTGGATCGCTTGGGATTCCGGCGGCGCGCCAATGGGAAAAACTTTATTGCCAAATCATTATGGTATTTTGTATTACACAAAATCAAAATCTCACAAAGATTTTAAGTTTTATGATATTAGATACCCACACCCCAGATGTCGAGCGTGCGATGAATTTTTAAAAGATTATGGCGGGAAGAAAGATCAGGCGCATGGATTTGGCCCGCTTCTTTCTGATGTTTGGAATGATATTCACCGAATAAGGCACAAAAAGCGAAGAGATGAACACCCTTGCCAGCTTCCTATCCCGCTACTTGAAAGGTTAATTTTAATGACCACTGATGAAGGCGATGTTGTTTTTGATCCGTTTATGGGAACAGGCACAACAGCAGTCGCGGCCAAGCAATTAGGCAGGAAATATATCGGCATAGAACTTGATTCTGATTATGTTAAAATCGCCGAGAAAAATATAAAAGCGACAAAGGAAATGAAAATCAACGGCTATTTTGTTTCTGTTTATCTTGGGCACATTAGAACAATGAGAAATAAGGATTTCAAAGAAATTTGGAAAAACAAAGGCGATTTAAAATTGCTTGATAAAAAGAAATACAAATTGTTAAACAATCAATAATTTAATTATGAGTTGGGAAGATACATTCAGATCATGGGGTGGACCCCCTGGGCAAACCGAAAAAGAAAAAATGGAAAATACCGAGAATGCTATAAAAAATGCGATCCAAAAAGATGCTAAATTATCACAAATGGAAATTTCCGTATTTGCCCAAGGTTCCTATAAGG
>DAOOCG010000052.1:0-3028 GCA_035408245.1 Minisyncoccota bacterium | reverse complement strand
GATAATTTGTCCGCTATCTTGACCCTTAAAACCATGGGCAACTGAATATTCAAGGAAAACAAGTGATTCTTTATATCTTGCCGGATCTGAAGCTGCCAATGCTACGCCGTAGTAAAAATTTGAGGCTGGAACTTGTGGGTCAGCATCGTAAGCTTTTTTATAAATTTTTACAGCCTCATCAAATCTTTCATCTAAAAGCATGCTATATCCCATAACAAAGAGAATATCCTGCCTTTTTGGAGCCAAATCCAAAGCTTTTTGGGCATATTCTTCAGACTTATTCAAATAATCGCTGTTTCCAAGTTGACGTCCCAATTCATTGTATGATTGAGCCAACCTCAAAAAATATCTTGGATTATATGGCTCGTTTTGGGTCAATTCATCCAACCAAGACAAAGATTTTTCGTATAATTTAGCAACTCCCCCATTGGACGCCTTCAATCCATATTGCCCGACTAGATAATCAGAAACTCTTACCAAATCCGTTCTTATATTTTCTTGTACATAAGTATATGGGGAAAGTATTTTTTCTGTTTTGGTTATAAAGGCATTAACATCAATTTTTTCAGATTTATCGTTAAAATAAGATCTCATCTGCAAATATGGAACAGCCGTTGCCCAGACAAAAAGAATTATGAAGACAATTGGCAACAATATAGCAGCCATCAAAATAGTAAGAGATTCTTTGTTCTCTTGGTTGTTTTTTGGAAAATCTTTTTGATGATTATCAACATTCAACACTGATTCACTTACTAAATACCCCCAAAAAGAATAGATGGCAAGATACGTCGGTAACGACTCAAAAACTGTTAGGTTTTGAATGAAATAAGAAACAGCGAAAAAAACGCTCAAACCAGAGAGAAAGATATTTTTTTTACTCAGTTTAAATATAGTCAAAACAATAAAAAACCAAATTGCCAAATAACTTACTAATCCCAATAATCCATGCATTACCATTACATCCATAAGTTTGTTGTGAGCCCTATCAAACCAGGAAGTTTCGTATCTAAAATATTCCGGATTGTAATGTTTATTGTAGGCAATTGAAAAGTTTTCCGGTCCCCAACCAAACAAAAATCTTTTTACTCCTTCATTGGCAGGATTAATTGCGTCCCAACTCACACCCAAAGATATTAGACGAGTTCTAAAATTGGCATCGGATAATTCAAATTGAGCCAATCTGCCCAATCCGGGAATCTTTTGCCAAAAATCCATCTTGCGAGTAGTAAAGAACAGACCCCCAAAAGCCAACAAAACAAGAACCGCTATGATTGAAAATTTTCTTACATCTATTTTCTTGAGTAAACCAAACTTTTGAGAGTTGCTTGTTTCATTTGTTTTAACATCTTTGTTTCTTATAGCCAGGTAGACCAACAACCCAATAAGTCCCGCAACTACCCCAACCATCACTCCTCTTGTTTGGGTAATTAAAATTCCAGCCAAAGAAATTGGAACCATTAATAACCCAAACCATTTCCAAAACTTTTTATTTTCTGATTCTTTAAAAATAACCAAACCGGCATAAATCGTAAAAAGAAAATAACCAGCAAGATATATAGGGTTTCCGGTTAATGATCCTGGGCGACTATTTCCCCCAACAAGTTCTCTGATCCCATCAAAAAACATAACCAATCCAGTTATTAAAGATAGTTTAAAAAATGTTATCCAATCCTTTTTTTCGAAAATCAAAGAGGCTAAAACGAAAAATGAATATAAATACAAAAGCCCAACAAACCCCTCTCCTCTCTCAACATCTCCCAAAAAAGCTCTAAATTGGAAAAAGGCGGTTAATGTGCTTATTCCAACAGCCAGCATAAAAACCCCAAAAGAGATAAAGATTGGATTTTTTATTAGTGTTTTTAATCTTTGTAAAATTTTATGAGAAAAATCTCTGCTATAAACCAGATATCCTCCCATCAACAACCAAACCAACGTAAGCAAAAGCCTGATAACAAAAGTTTTTCCTTCTACATATGGAAAAAATACTTTTGTGTCTACGACCAAAGGAGTTAAAGCGATTAGAAAAATGAAAAACTTTATAGTGCGAAGCATAATATATGGGTTATTAATTAATGATTATTGGTTATTATTGGTCTTTTTGATTGATGCTATAAAATAATTTAGTTTTATCTTTAACTCTTCAGCAATGGTTCTATAATCACCAGCTTCTTTTTTGGATATTATTTTTCTTTCCTCCATAACATCAAGCCAATGAATTGACTCGAACAATGATCCCCGCGAATTATAATTGAACTTATTTCTATCAAGATAATGGAACCTTCCTTCTCCCTCAGCAATATTTGCTCCAATTGAATCGGTTGATTTTATAAATTGGCTACCGATTATCTTTTTGGTTTCAAAATCCATACCAGAATATATTTCCCAAGCTTTTCTGGCAAGCTCTTTAGAAAGTTGGTAAACCTCCAAATCTTTTAGATCTAACATTTTATTAATTTTCTAATAACATGATAACTAATAACCAATAACTCTCAAAAATCTATATCCCATAAATCACATTAATATTTCCAATCCAATACCAGATCACCATCATAAATAACAGGATTATGATAATTGGGTATTTTCTGAAAAACTTTAACATCAACCAACTAAAACCAACTATAGCAAAAATCAACGAGGGGAAATAGTGATACAAAAAAGCCGGCCGACTAATAAAAACGTATGGCGCCAGATTAGCTAGATATCCTAAAAGCAATAATCCAATAGCCCAAAAATCTTCCGATTTATTTTTATAAAATGACTTTATTATAAACCAGATAATTCCAAATATAATTGCTACAAGTCCTCCATACCAAACAAATTGATTGGCTCTCAGGTATAATTTTGGTTTTGGAATATAATCCGCCTCAGTTGTTCCTACCCAAAAATAGATTTGCTTCACACCAAAAGGCCATTGATACCACTCCGATTGGTCTGGGTGTGGTTTAGTAATGGTCTCGTTGTAATACCACATTTTCTGATTCAACTCTTTTAATTTTTGCCAAATTGAAGGTTCTTCATAAAGTTCTTT
>DAOOCG010000051.1:0-3071 GCA_035408245.1 Minisyncoccota bacterium | reverse complement strand
GGGTGTTTTCTTTTTTGTGACGTCAATGGGAATCTCACGTCGTCGCCTTGCTCCTCCCAAGACACCCTCGGTTTCTTGACGCTCTTTTAGAGCTTTTTCCTACACGGAGAACTACAAGTTCTCCGACCCTCTCCGATTCAAATCCCATTTAACAAAAAGAAAAACACCGTTGTACGGGTGTTTTCTTTTTTGTGACGTCAATGGGATTTGAACCCATGTTCCTGCCGTGAGAGGGCAGTGTCCTACCGGGCTAGACGATGACGCCATATACTTAAACTAACTAAATAACAGGTAAATACTAAAACAAAAAAGAACGAAAAACAAATCGCCAATTACTTCCACCTGCCAATTACTAATTACTATCCCCTAATCCCTACTTTTTATTTCTTCCACTATCTCATCTAATCCGATAACCCTTGATCCTTTTATCAGAATTATATCTCCTGTCTTCATTATTTTCTGAAGTTTAAGGCTTGCTTGGTGAGCGTCTTCAAAGGAAAATACTTGATCAGCTGCCATTCCTTTTTTTATAGCCTTTTGAGCTATAAATTTAGATCTTAAACCGACAGTTATGAGAAAATCGGCTGATTGTGACACTAACTCACCCGCCAGTTCATGAGCTCTTTGAGTATAATCTCCAAGTTCCATCATATCTCCTAAAACAACTATTTTTCGGGTATGAGTAACTTGAGCAATGGTTTTTAAAGCAACTTCCAGCGCCAGAGGCGATGAGTTGTAGCTTTCGTCTATAATTTGAGTTTGTTTAATGCCATCAATTATTGTTGAACGTCCTTTAACCGGTTTGTAATGAATCGCAAAAAGATTGGCCGCTTCTATCAGGTTGATGTCAAAAATTGATGCCACACAAGCAGCGCTGGCCGCCGCATAAGCATGAGACATTGAGAAAGCATGTCTTAAAATAATCGGAACAGAGGCTCCCCCATTTTCAAGTTTGAAAGCAATGCCGTCTATTTTATTATCCAAAATCATATGCTTAAAATTGCATATTCTAACATCAGCTTCTTTTGAAAGCCCGAATGTTAGAACTTTGGCCCGAGTTTTAAATCGAATAGAATTAACGGATTCATCATCGGCGTTGAGAACGGCCGTGTCGCCAACCATCATATCACTGACAATTTTTCCTTTTTCCCTAATAACTGAATCAATTCCCTGAGAATAATTTTCAATATGAACAGGGATTTGACCGATAGCTGAGATTATTCCTACAGACGGTCTGGCAATATCAACAAGATGAGAAATATCACCGGGTTTATCCGCTCCATATTCAAGCACTAAAACTTCGGGATATAAAGATTTTTTTCCAAACAGAAGATTAGCCAAACTAAAGATAAAAACTTTTATCCAAAAAAACCAAGCTGGTTTTGAAATAGTTTCCCAGTTTCCAAGAATAGTCAGAGGCACTCCCAATTCATTGTTAAAATTGGCCGATGTTTTTCTGACCGATTTTTTGTTTTTAATAACAGACCAGAGAGCTTCTTTGGTTGATGTTTTTCCAACACTACCCGTTACTACAATTACAATGGGTTTAAAACGCTTTATAGTAAGTCGGGCAAGTGCTGTTGATAAGAATTGAATAGTTTTGATAATCCCTTTCTTCATAGTGGGAATAGTTTATTGGTTTGAAGCCCCTTTTGCAACATCAACTCTATCGGGAGAGATATTGTAATAATTAAGAAGAAAAGCGGACATATCTCTAAAGGCAGGGACAACGGTTTGCCCGGCCAAAGGAGTTCCTTCTGGATGATTAAGTTTTACAAATACTGTAAATTTTGGGTTGGTTGCCGGAGCAAACCCAATGTATGTATTTATAAGATTGCTTTCATCATAACCCTTAATATTGTATCGAGTGGTAAAAGCCGTGCCTGTTTTTCCAGCTACGTTGTATTGAGGGATAGCGGCAACTTTATTAACATCAACGGCTGAAACCATCATGTCGGTTATTTTCTTGGCGGTTTCTTGTGAAATTACTCTGCGTATTATTTCGGGTTTTTGATCGGAAAAAATAACCGGCTTCATTAATACCCCGCCATTGGCGATCGCGCTAAAAGAGCCCACTAATTGAATTGGGGTGGCGGTTATTCCTTGTCCATATGAAGCGGTAGCATAATTTGATGCATAGCCTTTTTCAATATTACGCAAATCCCCCGCTAACTCCCCGGGAAGTTCTATTCCGGTTTTTGCTCCAAATCCAAACTTTTTAACATACTCGGTAAATATATTATTACCCATTTGTCTTTGGGCAAAAACGGCCCCGACGTTAAGAGAATGCTCTATAACATTGGTCATATTAATTTTCCCCCAAGCGCCGTGGGTAGTATAATCCCAGTTATAAATAGTCCATTGCTTATCCAATTTTAAAAAACCGGTGTCATTGTAAGTTGTTTGAGGGGTAATTTTCCCAGCATCTATTCCGGCAGACATTGTTATGACCTTAAAAACAGATCCCGGTTCATAGGGTAATTGAACTGCAGGATTTAAAAAATCTTTAAGCTCATATTTTTTATATTCATTAGGATCAAAAGTGGGAACAGTCGCCATGGCAAGAATTTTTCCGGTTGAAGGCTCTTGGACAATCATAGTGGCTCCATCGGCATGCCATTCTTTGTTTATGCTGTCTATTATTTTCTCAGCTTCGTTTTGAATTGCCCGATCCAAAGTGAGGTAAAGACTTTTTCCATCTTGGGGAGTGATTGTTACATCCTCTTGGCGTTCTCCTTCTTGCCCCCTGAGTTCTTTATCAAAAAAGGATTCAAGTCCGTATCGTCCGATAACCTGCCCATCATCGCCAGAAGAAATAAAACCAAAAATGTGGGCCGCCATCGTTCCAAAAGGATAGGATCGAAAAATTTTATTCTTAACATAAATACCTTTTAAGTTAAGATCCTTTATTTTTTGGACTTGATCATTGTCAGCTTTTTCAACAAGCAAAGCGTATTGACTCTTTGGTTTTGAAAGAGCTTTTACAAGAGTCGTTATGTCCTTATTGATAATCGGAGAAATCATTTGAGCGGCTTCTTGAGGATCGCTTAGTTCTATGGGAACAGCGTAAA
>DAOOCG010000050.1:0-3130 GCA_035408245.1 Minisyncoccota bacterium | reverse complement strand
CCCTTTCTTGTTGGTTAGTTGCTCAAACTGCTTCTTATAGAATATCACAAGATATTATTATGTCAATGTTTTGTTTTTTAAATACAAAAACAACTGAAATAGTTGTTTTTGATTTTGTGCGCGGGAGAGGACTCTCCTTCGCTTCTCGTCACGCCGTCGCGTTCCTCGAGCTAGGCACCGACTCGCGTGCTCATTTACTAATGAGCACATGCTCCGTCGTTCTCGTCCTAACGCACGCCAAGCAGTTGGCGTGCTCCTCCCGCATTAAACATAATAATCGCTGTTAGCGATTATTATATCAATTGTGCGCGGGAGAGGACTCGAACCTCCACGCCTTGCGGCACATCCACCTCAAGGATGCGTGTATGCCAATTTCACCACCCGCGCATTGCTATAAAATTTCCTCAATTGTATCTAATACCTTATTAATTTTCAACCTTTTTCTAGAAAGACAAGTTACTTTATTTTTGTAGTACATTTTTTTCAAAATTATAATTGATTCTTTTTTTGCATATCTAAGTTGATACACAGAATCAGTTGCTGCTTTTGTGATGTGTCCTTTTATTCCAATTCTCTTACTAATCTCTCCTCTTAACCAATTAATATGTTTTTTACTAGCCGAGAGAAAAGTGGTGTAAAACATAAAACTATGTTTCCATCTTCTGTCCCAATAAGAATAAAAACATCCATCCCCATCAAAATGACCTCTTAAAAAATCAAAAAAATACTTTTTTGGGATCTTAATTGAATCTATTATTTTTGTCTTCTTTGGCATTAGACCAATAGTAATTAAAAAATTATAGAAAGATACATCGCTAAACTGTACTCTAAAACATTTATTATTATTATTTTTATCTTTTAAAAAGATTTTAAAGTTTGTTTGAAGACATTTGTTAAAATTATTTAGTTGTTCCACGTCTTTAGAGGTTAACTCCAAATGTCTCTTATCAATTGAGAGACTTCCGTCAGTAACCAATAATCCAATCGCGTAAGCAAAATCAGAAGACCATTTTATCTTAACTTTATTTAATGGTTTCATAATTTTTTGTTTATATCTAATTTTATCAATAAACCATTTTTTGCTCAAGGTGATAGCGCATACCAATGTATCAAACTAAAAAGGAAAGCACGCGCTTCCCCTTTTTAACAATCAATATCTTGTCTAGATGAACCGGTAATTTAAGCTGTAACTCCAATTTTTTGTCTAGACTTTTTCTTGGAAACATCGCGCAAGAAATAAAGTTTTGATTTCTTTATTTTATTGGGAGTCATATGAATCTTAATAGAAACAATATTTGGAGAATGAATGGGATAAACTTTTTCAACCCCTATGCCATCAATTATTGCTCTAACGGTAAAAGTTGATCCTTTTTGAGAGCCATGCTTTCTAGCCAAAACAATACCTTTAAATTGGCTCTGGCGTTCCTTTTCCCCTTCCTTAATTCGCTCAACAACAGTAAGTTGAGCGCCTGATTTGATTTTGTCGATAATTTCTTTAGATAACATTGTAAGAAGGATATTACTATATTATTTGAGCATTGTCAAGACTTCGCCGGCAATTTTTTTAAAATCATCTGGGGGTTCGGCTTCAAAACAGATTTGTCTTCCCAGTTCCTTTTCAAATTCTAAAGAAAAACAATGAAGCATTTGATGATCGGCCAATTTAGTATTTGTCTTGCCTCCATAGAGATTATCCCCTATAACCGGATGATTAATGGATGCCATATGAACCCTTATTTGGTGCGTTCTTCCTGTTAAGGGAAAAACCTTTACCAAAGCCACATCCTGATCATTTAATTTAAAATTTTCAATCAATTCATAGTTAGTAATGGCTTCTTTGGACATTTTAGAAGAATGGGTGCTTCTTTTAGTGGTGCCGGGATTTATTCCGATTGGTTTTTCTATTCTTCCTTTTTTATCTTTTATTTCCCCTTTAACTATTGCCAAATATGTTTTGGTTATCTTTTTTTCCTGAAAAAGTTTTTTGAGGTATGAAAAATAATCTTGATTTAGGGCGATTAGCATTATTCCGGAAGTTTCTCTATCAAGACGGTGAACGATGCCGGGTCTAAATTTGGGATCATCCCCGACATTCTTAACGGCGGGAAAATTTTTTAAAAGCCAATCAACTAAAGTTTTTTCTTCTTTTTTTTGATAATCGCTTTTGTGAACCAAAAGTCCGGCTGGTTTATTTATAACCAGTAAATCAGAATCGGAATAAAGCACAATTGGATCTTGATTCATTTTTATTAGACCGTCTTTTTTCCCAAAAGCTCCAAAGCCGCTTCGCGAATAAAACTTTCAACCGAGTACTTGCCAGGAAAATCAAAATGTGGACACTCCCAATCGGGTTCAACATTACTTCCCACAAGAACATAGAAAAGCCGATAGTCTATAAAATCGGGAAAATCTCTTTTTATCTCATTTTCCAAAGGTTTTATTTTTTCGTAAAAACCCATTGGTTTTTTGGACATAATTTCTTTCCAAATTTTCCTAAGTTCCATTTCTTTTTCTTGTAAGCTGTTTTCAATTTTTTCAGGAGATGAAAATTTTTTCATATTGAAAAATAAGGATTTTAATTAATTATTCAACTTCGGGTAAAAATTGTTCATATTCCTCCCTAATGTATTTTATAAACTTTTCACATTCGTGATTGGGAAAATCAAAAAATAACGGACCGCCATAATACAATTCTATTTTCCCTGGATTAAGTTCCGAATATGAGCTTCCGGTGTATATATGAAACAATTCACAGCGAAGCAAAATATCCTCACCGTAAGTTTCTTTTATTCTTTCTTTAAAAGATTTTACATCCTTTAATATTTTATCTGAGAAATTGGAGTATTTTTCATAATCAGAAGAAACTCCAGATTTTTTAGCGGTTATTTCAAGTCCGCCTATTTTTTCAATTATTCTCCTGAGTTCACTATCTAATTTAGTGATTTCTTCTTCAGAAAAACCACTTTCGGCTCTTGTGATAGGTTTAAAATCAAGATTTTCTAATTGAGATGTTTCTGACTCTTTTTTCATAATGAAAAATAAATTTTCGATTAGTTTTTAGTAATACTTACATTTGTGCGCGCACCAGGACTCGAACCTGGGACCTTTACAATGTCAATGTAACGCTCTA
>DAOOCG010000049.1:0-3250 GCA_035408245.1 Minisyncoccota bacterium | reverse complement strand
GATTGGGTGAGTAAAGGAAATATTGATGACTACATGAGTATTCATCGCAATGACAAAAATATTAATGAGTTAAAAAAATATTTTAACAGCGTAATTGATTGGATTTCTAGTGTATTTATAGATGTTGAAAGTGAAATGCAGGGATTAGAATGGGGACGGCTGTATGAGCAGTATCATAAAAAATCCTATGATCCCAAGAAAGTGTCAGCTGAAGTACGTAAACTTTATGGCGATCTATATATCAAAAACCGTAAAGGCATTTTTGAATTTATTTTAGGTGGTTCTGTTGATACAAAATTGCTTGAAGTCAGAATTTTTGATGAAGCAACTAAAAAATCGGTTTATGTAACGCAAACCGCTAAAGCAGAGAAAAAAGGCGTATCAAATTGTTCTCATTGCGCCATCGGACACGACGCAAACAAAGCGAAAATTTGGAGTTTGGTTGATATGGACGCCGATCATGTTTCGGCTTGGAGCAAGGGTGGTAAAACAGTATCTAAAAATTGTCAGATGTTATGTAAGACTCATAATCGGGTTAAGGGCAATCGATGATAAAACATAAGTTGTTGTGTTAAAATATAATTTTATGTCCCTAAACAAGAAACATGGCGACGTCGGTGAGATGGATGTGGTGAATTTAGTACCTTGTCCAAATTGTGCAAAAAAACTAATGACACTTCCTCAAAATTATCCTCTTTATGATATTCAATGCACTGGGTGTTCTTTTCGCGCACAAGTGAAGACTAATATAAGTAAGCCTAAATCGGTTGTGTTTGGAGCTGGTTGGGATATTATGGAAAAAGTTTTAAAATCAGGTTTTATCACTCCACCGATTTTTATTAATTTTAAGTGGAAAGAAAAAGATATTGATAAACAAGAGATAAGATTTTATCCTTTTGTGCCTAAAGATAATTTGCGAAAATATCAATTATCACCCACTGCCAGAAGAGCTAATTACAGAATGTTTAATTATATTGGTTTAGATAAACTCCCTTATTTTGTCGTTTATAAAAAATAATTATGCTCTCCCTCATCACCGTCACCTGGAACTCCAAAGACAAAATTGGCCGACAGATACAATCAGTAGAAAAAGCTGCTGCGGGTTTGGAATTTGAGGAAATCATCATTGATAATGCTTCAACCGATGGCACAGCTGATTATATCCAACAAAATTTTCCTCAGGTCAAACTTATCGCCAATCAACAGAATCTAGGTTTTGCTGCCGCTAATAATCAAGGTTTACAAGAAGCTAAGGGCGAATTTGTTCTATTCCTCAATCCCGATATGCAATTGGAGGAGGGAAGCTTGCCCAAAATTTTAACTTGGCTAAAAAATAAACCAGAAGTGGGTTTGGTGGGGTGCCGGTTGGTAAATGAAAAAGGGGAGGTTAATTTGGAAGCCGGGCCGCGTCGTCTGCCTACGGTTTTAAATCAATTGGCGATTATTTTTAAAATTCCTAAAATTTTTCCCGGAGTTCTTAATCAATATATGATGCGGGGTTTTGATTTTACCACCGAGCAAGAAGTGGAAACGGTTCGCGGATCGTTTATGCTCGTCAGACGCGAATTGCTTAATCAATTGGGCTGGGGTTTTGATCCGCGGTATTTTATTTGGTTTGAAGATGTGGATTTGTGCCGCGAGATTAAACGTTTGGGTTTTAAAGTTTTTTACACTCCGCTTATTTCTTGCGTTGATTTTGTCGGTCAAAGTTTTAAACAGCGGGATAGTTTTTGGAAGCAGAAGAATTTTACCAAGAGCATGTTAGTTTATTTTCAAAAATGGGAACCGTGGTATAAATGGCTGTGGGTGGCTTTGGCTAGAGCCATAATTTTGCCGGTGGCATGGGTGGTGGAGAAAATTAAAAGATAAGGTTTTTTATTTAATATGTTAAAAAAAACCCAGGTACCAATAAAAGATAGACAGGTGCAAAAAACTCGCGAAAAAATTCAGGCGTCTCATTTGGAATTTTTAGAAGATATGAATAAAATAAAGAAGCAACAACTGAAAGTTTTGGCTGATTTTGAAGTTCGATTAACAAACAAACAAATGAATAAAATTATAAAAAAAATAGCCAAATAAAAACTATGGATAAAGAAGAAAAAAAAGGTGGGGAATCGTTGTTAGTTCCAGAACATGAACAAGAAGACCGAGAATCTGCCGATGTTGGTTTTTTGGCAGAACAAATAACTAATGAGGCTGAACAGCAAATAGAAACCCTGGCGCAAGAAGGTGATGTTTTAGCTGAAAAAATTGCCACTAAGTTTGGTGAGGAAGTTGATGAGGAAACCAGAAGTTCTCTTCAGTCTTTAGTTGAACAAGCAAAAAAAATAGGAGCACGATTAAAAGAAGCAATTTTTTCAATCATACCGGAAAGAAAAGTTGATGAATACGCCCTAGAAAATAAGTTAACTTATTATTTTAATAGTGCCAAAATAGATAAAATTAAAAAAATTGTAGACTCAGGAGTCTTGCCAGCTGAAAATATTCAGGCGTTAGGACGATCAGGTTTAGGTGATTTATTACGAAATGGAAAATTTAACAGAGCTAAAAAGATTTTAGACTCAGGAATATTGTCTGATGAAATCATTCGAGAAACGGCGGAAAACGCTTTTGATTTACTTTTTCAGTTAGATAAAATATCTACAATTAAAGAGATTGCAGACTCAGGAGTCTTGCCAACCGAGTTTGTTCAGCAAGCTTTAAAAAATATTTTGAGTTTTGCTATTCGTTATCGTGAACCGATGGAAAAAATTAAAGAAATTATAGATTTAGGGGTGTTGTTACCAGAAATAATTCAACAAGTAGGTAAGGATTGTCTAGCGAGGGTTGTTATGGGACGTTCATCTAAAAGAATCAAAGATTATATTGAGATTATGGGATTGTCAGTAGAAATTAGTCCATCAGAACTACAACAATTTGGAGAAATGAGTATGTTAGCATCTCTACGACTTGGTTTAACCGATGAAATTAAAGAAATAATAAATTTTTTTCAATTATCTGAAGAAACAGCCAAAGAGTTGATTGAAAAAAATCTTTCAGAGATTCCTGTTTCAGTTATCGTAAAAATAAACGAGGTGTTTGATTTTGCAAAATTTGATGAAGCTAAAATAGCTTGGTCAGAACCTTTAAAAAAATTACTTAAGGTGCAAGATATGGCTAGCCGAAGAGAACATTGCCCTTGGAAAAAAGAAATAGATCCTTTAGTTAGTCAATCTGTAACAAAAGGGTTTATCTCTTTAGATAGAAGAGA
>DAOOCG010000048.1:0-3289 GCA_035408245.1 Minisyncoccota bacterium | reverse complement strand
ATGATTTATCGCGAGCTGATCGAAATCACCGGACTATCAAGCAGGAAGTCTATGGGAAATACAAGCTACCGAATCCGAAAAGCGGTTGAGAAAAAATTGGAAGTTGAACAATTCATCGACGGCTATCAAGACTATGGCTACTGGATAAATCCAATTTGGTGGTGTTTGCTGGAAAAAGTTCGGGCTTTTACCGAGAAAACCCTGACGCTAATTTCTGAAAATTCGTCCCGCCCGCCCGACGTGGGCGACACAAAGGAACTCCCTTGCTTGATAATTTTCAATTTACTAAGTTTTAATTTTCTGATATTATAGTAATAAATTAACAAAGCTCAACAATTTAAATATAGTAATATATTATATTACAATGAAGTCAGACAACGAATCCATAATAGCCGATAACATCAAAAAATACAGGCAAAAAAATGGGGATTTCGCAAGATAGGTTGTCAAAAATTACCGACGTTACCTATGAGACAATTATCAAAATTGAGTCGGGGGCGAACAAAAACCCGACGATAAAAACTTTGGCTAAAATCGCCAAAGCGTTAGAGGTGGCAGTTGATGATTTAATAAAATAAAACTATGCCAAAAATAAATGACCTAAACTTAAAAAATTGGAAAGAATATCAAGACCTTTTGACTGATAGTTTGTGGATTATTGGCGAACGGGATAAGTCCGGTTCGCATAAGGGTGATTATCACGGAAATTTTATTCCTCAAATTCCGAACCAACTAATGAGAAGATTTACAAAAAAGGGTGATGTTGTTTTGGATACTTTTTTAGGAAGCGGAACTACTTTAATTGAATGTAAAAGGTTGGGGAGAAACGGGGTAGGAATCGAGTTATTGCCAAAAATTGCAGAAATGGCCGAGCAAAGAATCAGACAGGAAACACTATTTGATTCTAGAGATAAACTATTCTCAACAATTTTAGTTGCCGACAGCACCAAAGAAGCTACGCGAAAAAAGGTTGAGGAAGTATTGAAAAATCATAAGAAACAAAACGTTCAACTTATAATAATGCACCCCCCATATCACGATATCATTAAATTTAGCGATAGAGAAGATGATTTAAGTAATGCTAAATCAGTTCAGGAATTTCTAAAACTTTTCGGCGATGTTGTTTCTAATTTTTTGAATTTGCTTGAAAGAAAACATTATTTAGCGGTTGTAATTGGCGATAAATATACAAATTCCGAATGGGTACCGTTGGGATTTATGACTATGCAAGAAGTATTAAACCGAGGCGGCTTGATACTAAAAAGTATTTTAGTTAAAAACATGGTTAATAATCGTGCCAAAAGAAACCAAGAACATTTATGGCGATATAGGGCCTTGGTCGGGGGCTTTTATATTTTTAGGCACGAATATATTTTATTATTTCAAAAAAAATAATTATGTTAGTTTCAAAAAAGGAATTAGCGAATCTAAAATTAGGGGCTATCAAATTAGATGATTTAAAAGAATTGGCGAGAACTTTAGGCGTTGACGCAAGAGGCACTGCTTCAAATCTTATTAAAAAACTCATTGATGTTCCGCAAAATAAAATCGATGAATTTATTAAAAGAAAATATCAAGAACAAGTTGAAGAAAGGCAAAAACTTATATCAGATGAGGCATTAAAGCAAGAGGTATTAAAAGTTCAAGAATTTAGATGGGGCGTTGTTCAAGGACAATTGGACCAAAAAATTCAAACCGAGTATGTCCGGAGATTTGTAAGGTATGAAGATTTAATTCAAGGTGTAAAAAGCAGACTTCATGATGATATTACGCATTATGTAATCGCTACTTGGTATAATCACTGGACAACAGTTTTAATTGAAGACCACATCAGCCAACATTCAAAAGTTATTCCTACGCTTAAAAATAATTTTGGCGTTGATATTTTCTTTGATGATCAACCGTTTGACTTAAAAATTACTTATCTACCAAAAAATTTTACTCTTGAGCAAGCTTTGAAAAACCCAAAAAATTTAATTGTTTGGCTTTATGAAAATCAGGGCACACAAAGATTTGGGGCAGATAATAGGTTTTTCGTAGTTTTGGCAAGTAAAAATAATTTAGAGGAAAGCTGGAAATTGAAAAGAGATTTTGATTTTGTATTTAGCGAAATTGATAAATTTTTTGATAACGCCTTAGTATCAACAAAAGACGAAATTGTTTTTAGTTTTAAGAAAAAAACCTACACAACAATTTCTAAAATTTTAATAATTACGAGATGAACTTATTTGAAGACTTGGGGGAAGTAAAAAACAATGAAGAATTAGCAAATTTGCAGAAGAAGTTTCCAGCGTACGACATCAGTTATATTTACCAAGCTGCTGACACGTCTCGGCGTAAAGCGAAAGAATGGATGGAAGAGTTATGGCGACAATATGAACCATATGCCGATACCCAATTTCTTAACGATTTCAAAAAACAATTTACGCAACGTTCGTGGGAATTGTATCTTGGGGCAACTTTGCTTAATAGGGGATTTAAATTAGGAAAACATATTAGTTCCGGTCCCGATTTTGATTTGCGAAGTGGCGAAAATAAGCGACTTGCCTGGATTGAAGCGGTAGCGGCGGAAAAAGGTAGCGGAAGCGATAAAGTGCCAGATATAGTTTATGGAACCGTGCAAAATGTGCCGGAAGAAGCAATGTTGCTTCGTATCGCCAATGTGCTGGACAAGAAATTTAAAAAATATCAAGCTAAACTTACGAGCGGTATTGTGAAAGAAAATGAACCTTATGTGATAGCGGTTAATCGTTCGGCTATTGAGCATGTTGAACCCGGCCTTCCGCTAATTCTAAAATCCCTTTTCGGAATTGGGCATCTGACCTTGCCCATTAAGAGTATTAGACAAGAAAATCCAGAATCATTTTGGTCTAGCCGCCCCACAATCGGAAAGCGTAGTGGCAAAGATGTGCCAATGTTGTTTTTCGAAGACGAGGCCCATTCCGGCATTAGTGCCGTAATTTATTGCATAGACAGCATCTTGAATAGTCCGCGTTCGCCGGAAGAAATGGGAGAAAATTTTATCATCGTTCACAACCCGTTGGCCAAAAATTCCTTACCTTATGGATTTTTTTCTTTCGGAGAAGAATGGGCAAGTAATGGATATGGATATATTAACAAAATTCGGGAAAGAAAAAATTGGAATAAACCAGATTGATTTTAATTGCCGCCCGCTCGCAAAAAATTTTTGGCGAAGCTCAAGCGAGGGGCGAGGAAAAAAAGAAATCGTCTAATGTGGACTTAGCGAGAATCGAACTCGCGTCTCTGCAATGCGAATGCAGTGTCGTAC
>DAOOCG010000047.1:0-3301 GCA_035408245.1 Minisyncoccota bacterium | reverse complement strand
CAACCTCATCTGAAGATAGAGGCGTGGTATCAATAATCTTCGTCTCATCACCCTTGATATCAAGAGGCATAGTTGCGCCAGTATTAGGATGAAAGCCATACCCCATAATTGCCCAGTCTGCTAAAAGACTATCTTGGGGAAAATATATGTGGATACTAATAACGAAAATCAACATTCCTTTTTTGTTGCCACTGATGATTTTATAATATCTTCCCAAAGAAATATCGGGTTTAAAACGCAATGTTTGAAGTTCAGTTCCCACTCTAACCCCCTTCAACGATCTGATTATTTTATACCATCTTATTCTCCAATCCGTCAACACCAAAAGTAAGCTATCCGACGATCGTCGGATAGCTTACTTTTTTGTTTATATATAAATTATGTATAAATTAATTGAAAAGAATCTTAATTGATTGATAATCGGCTTTTGGGCTGGACATATTTGTAAATCTACGGTAGTATTTTTCTGTAAGTTTGCCATTTAATCACGTATCAAATAGTGAATTGCGGTATGATTTTTTAAATCTTCACCGCTTGGCAAAATCGTTGCAAAAGGTTACAGCTTAAAATTAATCGAGCTGCTATAAAAATCTGGAAGATTTGAAGTCGCAGTTTCACTTATTATTATGAAAAAAGATATTCATCCAACATATTACCCAGACGCCAAAATAACTTGCGCCTGCGGAAATGTTTTTCACATCGGTTCAACCAAAAAAGAAGTTGCGGTTGAAATTTGTTATGCCTGTCACCCATTTTATACCGGTAAAGAAAAACTCATAGATACAGCCGGAAGAGTTGAGAAGTTCAAAGCCAAAAGGGAGAAGGCAGCCAAAACCGTTGTCAGAAATAAAACGGTAAAAAGAGCGGCCAAAACCCAAAAGAAAGCCAAAAAAACAAAATAGCGTAATTAGTGATTAGTGGCTAGTGATTAGAAATTAATTTTTGCTAATTATCACTCGCCCATCCGCTGATCACTTTTTTGTTACGTCAATAAATCGTATAATGAAAAAATAATGACATGGATACTCCTGTTAATAAAATTATTATAGAGGTAAGAGCCGGAGCTGGTGGAGATGAAGCATCAATATTCGCCGGCAATTTAGTGGATATGTATCAAAGATATTCCGCTAAAAGAGGTTGGAATTTTTCCATCATAGACTCTAATCAAACCACTTTGGGCGGTTATAAAACATTTATTGGAAAAATAAGCGGTCTTGGAGTTTACGACGCTTTAAAAAATGAATCGGGAGTTCATAGAATTCAAAGAGTTCCGGGTACGGAAAAAAACGGAAGAGTTCACACATCAACCGCATCCGTCGCTATTCTCCCCGAGGTAGAATCAAAAGTATTTGAAATAAATCCAAATGATTTGGAAATTTCATTTTTTAGATCTTCAGGACCGGGCGGTCAAAATGTTAATAAAGTAGAAACGGCAGTCAGAATAACTCACAAACCAACCGGAGTTATTGTTGCTTCCCAAACCGAAAGATCACAAAATGCCAACAAAGAAAACGCTCTAACTATTTTAAGATCAAAACTCTTTGAAGAAATGCAACGCCAACAAGCAAGTTCATTGGGGGCTATCAGGAGAGAACAAATTGGGTCAATGGAAAGATCGGAAAAAATAAGAACTTACAACTTCCCCGATGACCGCATTACCGACCATAGAATAAATAAAAAATTCCACAACATAGAAAAAATACTTGCTGGAAATCTTGATCCAATAGTAGAAACTTTTTCTAAAAAATCCGCTTAATGCGGATTTTTTAGAATGATTTATTTGGAAAGGATGTTTTTATACACATTAGTTGATCCACTCCAACTATTTCCTAAACCAGGAGTTACATACAATGCTTCAGCAATAGAAGAAAAGACGATCCCTCCTCCATTACTATCATTTGAAGAATTTATACCAATAGCATTAGGAGTTACAGACCCTGTGGTCCAAGAATCTGTGCCTGGATCATATATATAAAATCCAGTTGTAGCATAACCCCTTAAAGCATAAATTTTATCTCCATCACCAGTCAGCGATCCTCCAGCACCAACAGTAGCTGGAACACTGGCTTTTAATGACCAAATTCCAGATTCAATGTTATAGGAATAAAAACCCGTAGCCGCATAACCCTTGAGTAAATAAATATTTCCGCCCATAGCATAGATTGCAGATCCAGATCCTATGTCTGTTGGTAACACAACAGCCAATGGCCAACTATTAGTTGCTATATGATATTTCATTATAGAACCGTAACCAGTTCCACCATTACCACTTACAACAAATATATCCCCGAGTGTAGGCGAATAAATTATACCACCCATTCCCCAATCATTACTTGTAACCCCCATGGACATTGGAACATCTGATAATCTCGTCCATGAATCTTGAGTTGGATTATAGGAATAAAAAGCTTTCGTCGCATAACCTTGGGAAGCGTATATTTTATTTCCATCTGAAGTTAAACTCATTCCGGCACCAGTATACCCAGAAACCGTATTAGGCAATGCTGTTCTTGATGTCCAAACACCAGTGTCTATGTTGTAACTATAAAATTCTCTATTTGACCCACCGTTTAGAAAATATAAATTAGTGCTATCAATAAATGTTAGACCACCTCCATATGTAGCCATAGCAAGTGGCAACGTAACCGCAAGCGGCCAACCATTAGTGGCTATATTATACTTCATTATTGAAGCATAACCTTCAGTACCATTACCGCTTACAACGAATACAGATCCTAATGTGGATGAATAAGTTATCTGTCCTCTTCCATAACTACCTGTGTCTGTAGATCCAATATTTACAGGCGAATCAACTAATCTCGTCCAAGTATTTGTTGATGGATTGTAAGAATAAAAACCTTTTGTGTTATATCCTTGAGTAATATAAAGATTTGTTCCGTCATTTGTAAGTCCCGCACCCGGGCCAATGTAATTAGAAACAGTGTTGGGAGCTGTTGATTGTAATGTCCAAGTATCTGTTGATATTACGTATTTATACAACGCCCTGCTGGTATCTCCTCCCTCTATAAAGTAAATAATATCGCCACTAAACGCACTGGATGCACTTCCTGACCCAAAATCAGCCGGCAAAGCTTTAGTCCCCGCTTGAGACCATGAATTTCCAGATATGGAATATTTAATAAGACCCCCAACTCCATTAATATATTTTCCGTATGTTGCATATATATAATCCCCACTGCCCGGATATGCTAAAGTAGCACCACGTCTAGGACCAAAACCGGAACCGGGCGTATCCGTTTTTCTAACCCAAGTATCGGTTGAGATTGTGTATTGATAAAAT
>DAOOCG010000046.1:0-3318 GCA_035408245.1 Minisyncoccota bacterium | reverse complement strand
TCATCGTGTCTGTTTATAACTTCATCATCTATTTTTTTTATATCATCTGTTTTAACCAGTTTTAAATTAACTCCCCAAAAAAGCGAATATAAATTAAACGCTTTATTAAAAAGATCTTGAGCTTCTTTCTTGTTTCCGATGCCAAGTTGTTTGGTGCCTACTTCCATCAAACGCATTGAAGCCGCCAAAAGATGTTTGGATATACACCAAACTTCACCCTCATATTCTTTTATGAGTTTTTTTAAGAGTTCTTTGCGCATCTGACGCACTTCATTAAGTAAATCTAAATATTCGGGATTTTGTGTTTTTTGAGCAGTAAAGAAAAAATGTTCTTCAATACTTACTAAATTCATCACAGCGATAGATAGATCTTCGTCTGAAGAAAGATCAAATTTATCTTTGGTTTTTGATTCCTGGACCTTTTTTATAAAATCATCAACATTTTTTATTGGATTCATTTTTTGTTGGTTTTATTAGTATTAATTCGCATTATTAGTATAAATTCGTATATTGGTATCGTATCTTCATTATTTTACAATTAAATAAAATATTCCGCTTGCAATTAAAAGCGTTGCAACGGGCATAACAATTTTTTGATAGGAAAAGTGCGGTTTGCCGCCATTTTTATTTTTTAAATAATCATAAAATTTTTCAGCCCCAAAAAATAATATTCCCCCGATAACAATCCCCAAAAGAAGTTTATCAATTCCCCAAAGACGATTTTCCGGATGTCCTATTACATCCACCCACACTAATGGAACAACAATTAAGGCGATATAAACAGAAATAATTATTTGCTTACTAGCCCAAAAACGAATTTGTTTTTTTTCAAACCAATTTATAGTCCACATTGATAAAGCAATTGTCAGAGCCCCAACCCAAAGACCGGTTATAGTATCATCCACCCCCAACCACCTTGAAAGCCCAACACCTGCTCCAACGGCAATCGTGCAAACCGGACAAACCGCATTTGCAGAAGCACTGCTAAACAAAAATATCACTAAAAAAGAAATTAAATAAATCATTTTTTTATTTTAGCAAAATAGCAACCATTATCCTACAACCCCGACAGCCAACATGGATAATATTCCCAATATCATAAATATTAATTGAGCCACAGAAACAGAAGATGATTTATTTTCATGATTATGAAGTTCGGGAATTAAATCGGATCCGGCAATATACAAAAATCCTCCAGCCATAATAGGGAGCAATGATTGAGCGTATCCTTGAACATACGGCCCAAGAACCAACGATATAATTGCCCCCAGAAAAGAAAGAATAGCAGTCAGAAAATTGAAAATTAACGCTTTTTTTATTGAAAGCCCTCCATGCAACAGAACGGCAAAATCACCTATTTCCTGAGGAATCTCATGAAGAAGCACGGCAATTGTTGTCGCTACACCGACAGGAATACTAACTAAATAAGTTGCCGCAATAACCATCCCATCTATTATGTTATGCACCCCATCACCAACGACATTCATTGATACCACCGAATGAATATGAACCTCAGTTTCCGGCAAATGACAATGACGCCAACGGATATATTTTTCAAGAATAAAAAACAACAACATTCCTCCAATTATTGAAAGCGAGATGAGGGCTGTTGAATCACTTTTTTCAAATGATTCCGGGATTAAATGAATGAAGACATCCCCCAAAAGAGCTCCCGCCGCTAAACTGACAAAATAAATGATGAATTTGCGTATTTTTTCATAACGCAAAGAAAACAAAAACGCCCCCAAAAGAGAAATAATACTCACAACCGCCACACTTCCCAATGAATAAAGCCAGATTGTCATTGAAATAGTATATACAAATTATCAATTAAAACAAAAAACCAGCCCGCTTGGACTGGAAATACATAGGCACGAAAGGGTTTGTTTTAAAATCAATTAATTTCTACAAATCAATCCACAACCAGACAATCTTCGGCAATAGTCGGTATCGTGTCATGGTGAGTAAAAAAGACAAGTTTTGGAGAAATTAGAAAATTCTCGGGAATAAATCCGTAATCTTCCGCAGTGGCATCCGAAGCAACGACGTAATCGCCACTCTCACTATCAGTTCCCAAAACAATGACCTTGGCAAAACCATCTTTGATATCCTCTTCAATGAAGAATCCGCGAACGGGTTCATTACTGCCTTCAATTCTAGCACCACAAGCTCTTGCTCTTACACAATATTCCTCTTTTCCTTCAATTATAATTTTTACCAATCCTCTCTTGGGTTGATTGAATGATTTGAACACGTTCGCCTCCCTTTCTTTGTTGTCGGTTTAGTGGAAAATAACAAAACCTTTTTTGGATCCAATTTTGAATGCCCGCTTTAGACTCTTATAAATCCCCAACCACCATTTGATTAATTCTTTATCATTAATAGAGTCCGTAATTTCTTTTTTGATGACCTTTTCCATTATACTCATTTGTTTGTAAAGAATTTTACAAAAACTACTACTTACAGATCCATTAACGGGTGATAACTGGACAAATCCAAAAATTGTGAGCGGAGCATCGGAAAAAATCTTAGCAACTTTTTTAGTTCCCAATTTCTTCGTAAGTCTGGAATTTATTCTTGCAGGATTTAATACAGATAAAATCTGGCACCAGTGATTCCACGATCCATAACCAGTTGAAAAAGAAAGATCTTCAAAAGAAGATGTATAACATCCTGGAGACATACCACCAAGAAGAAGATTGCTCGTCTTATCAGAAAATGGAGCAATAAAATAATGAGATTCTTGTCCGCACCATTGATCGTTTTTATGGACAAACTCAGCGTTGCTAATGGCTGTTACCGAAAGACCCATCTTGAGCCCCCTTTCGTGTCAAAGTGCAAATTGTTCTAATTGATTTTATACATCAAAAACACCCGAGAAGCAAGATTTTGATTCTATGGTTTAAATCAGGAGCTCACAAAAACATAGTCGCTTCGCTGTTTTGTGGCGCCGCACAAGCGTGCGGCATCTCACAAAAACATAGTCGCTTCGCTCCTTGTTTTTGTGGACCCAGGGAGAATCGAACTCCCGTCTCGGCAATGCGAATGCCGTGTTATACCACTAGACCATGGGCCCATAAAAAATATAAAACCAAATATTAAATATCAAAAATCAAAACAACATTACAATATTCTGACAACTGAAGCAATCTCTGAAGATTTTTCTATAGTAACACTATCTCCATCGATGAGATTTACAAATTCTTGTCTGTTATCAACATACACCAAAGCCGGACCACGTATAATTTCAACTTTTATTATTGAGTTATCTTTTAAAACTATGTGATCAGCTTGTTCCGTGCTGTTGTTAAAAGCCAA
>DAOOCG010000045.1:0-3375 GCA_035408245.1 Minisyncoccota bacterium | reverse complement strand
CAGCGACGCCTTATTGTCTCTCAAAACTGGAAAATGTCTTTCGCCATTTCTGATAATATCCTTAGACGACATAACACTAATGTCTGCAGTTAAATGAAATCCTGATAATTTTCCACTTAATACAAATGACAGAAGTTGTCTGATGCTCAAAGGTATAACAACTCTACTGATTCTTTTAGCTTCCAAAAGAATTTCATCAAATGCATCATGCGCTGTTACTCTCGAATCAAAACGAACAATGGCAACAGTAAATCTCCTGGGAGTCGCCAAACTGTCCACGTTATATTTATATTCAGGATCAATACCAGAAAGCCTAGGCGGATATTCAAAACCCAAAACTGACGGTTTCATAATCCTAGTAATTAAATCCAATGGCACACCATGATCAATATCAATTTCCCATTCCGCTCCACCTAAAAAATGGAGCTGAGAAAACATAGCAACCGAAACTCCCATTGGAAAATCCTCCCTTTCTCTGCAGTAAGAACTGATTGTAAAATACAATTAAAGTTGCTATATGTCAATGCTATTCATATCTTAATGCTTCCATTGGGCTTTTTCTGGAAGCCTGTCGTGCCGGAAAAACGCCGAATACAAGTCCAGCCCCTCCCGAAATAGCTATACCCAGCAATGCTCCGGTTATTGAAAAGATAAATGGAAAATTAACACCCGTAACCTGACTGGCAATAAACATCATTGAAAATGTAATAAACGAACCGACTAAAACTCCTATTACTCCCCCGATTCCGGTCAAAAATACGGCCTCAATTAAAAATTGAGTGAGTATGTCTTTATTGGTTGCTCCGATTGATTTTCTAAGACCAATCTCCTGAGTTCTTTCAGTTACTGAAACAAACATAATATTCATAACTCCCACTCCTCCAACAATAAGAGATATTGCCGCCACCAAAGCAAGAAAAACAGTCAATGCATCCAAAACACCCCCGATTGTTTTCATCAAGTCTTCTTGGGTCGTTATAATAAAATCATCCTTGTCCGGATCATCAATGTTGTGATTATTTCTTAAAGTAGTTTTTATATCCTCAACCATTCCAGGCACCAACTCAGCCGATTTAGCCTGAATGGCAATTTCGTGAAAATGTTTTATTCCCATTAAATATTGCTGAACAGTTGTATAAGGCGCAACCACCATATCTTCTATTCCCAAAAAAGAACTGTTACCTGAAGAAAAAACTCCGACCACTAAAAAGTTTTTTTCTTTAATTTTTATTTTCTCTCCTATGGGATTTTGAAGACCAAAAAGTTCCTTGGCTACATTTTTTCCAATAATTGTCACGCTGGCTTTTCCATCCAATTCTTCTTTTGTAAACAATCTTCCCTCATTCACCGTCAGATTATAAATAGCCAATCCTTCGGCGGCTGTTCCCCAAATCGTTGATTGTCTGGTTTCCGGTCCATAAGCTACGCTAAAAAAACCGGTTACCGAAGGACTGATTAAAATCGCATCAGGAACATTGGTTTTGTTTTTTAAATCGTCTATATCTTTTTTAACTATGGATTTGCTTAAAACCGCTCCAGCCATATCAAAAGAATTGGCCGGATGTCCTGGATTAACAAAAACATTTTGAGGTCCAAATGATTGAATTTCGTTGGTTATAAGCCCTTTGGCGCTATCCCCAACTGACATAACAATAATTATAGCGGCTATACCAATAACTATTCCCAAAACAGTCAAAAAAGATCTGCCTTTGTTAACAGTTAAATCGCTGGATGTAGTTTTTAAAATATCTCTTATATTCATTTTATTTTCTCAATGATTCAACTGGACTTTTTTGAGCCGCTCTCCAAGCCGGCACTATTCCAAAAATTAGTCCTATTGCGGTGGATACAACAACTCCCAAAATAATTCCTTGAACCGATATTACATAAGGAAGATTTATTTGAGCAAATTTCTGAGCGATATAAGAAGCTCCCAAACTAAACGATATACCCAAAACTATTCCAACCAATCCACCACCAATAGTAAAAACCAAAGCCTCAAATAAAAATTGATTTAATATATTATTATTGGTCGCTCCCAGTGCTTTTCTCAAACCAATTTCTTTAGTTCTTTCGGTAACTGACACAAACATAATATTCATGATTCCCACCCCTCCGACAATAAGAGATACGGAAGCCATAGATGCCAGTAAGACCGTCAAAATTGTTGTTATTGTTTTTATACTATTTGCCATTCCTTCTTGGGTCTGAATCCAAAAATCATCTTTTTCAGGATCATCAATGTTGTGATTATTTCTGATTAGAGTTTCTATATCTCTAACAACTGCCGACACATATTCTTCTGATTTTGCTTCCACTATTATTCTTTGAAAATATTTTATTCCTAATATTTTTTGTTGGACAATCGTATAAGGAGCGATGACTGCTTTGTTAAAATTAACAAACGATCCAGCTCCTTTGTTTTTTAAAAATCCGACAACCATCAAACTCTGATCTTTTATTTTTATTTTCTCGCCAATAGGATACGAGTTTCCAAAAAGCTCCTTTCGCACCTCATCCCCAACAACTACCACCGCCGCTTTCTGTTCGGTCTCATAATTATCAAAAAATCTTCCTTCAACCAAATCCAAATCAAAATTTGATTTTATATAATCCGTACTACCCATAACCATCACCCCCTCCATCAGCTCGGATTCATAAGAAACCGCCTCACTTCCAAAAACATAAGGGGTAACTCTAACTGCATCGGGAATGTTAGACTTTTTTGCAAGATCATCTAGATCTTTTTGTTTTAGAGAATCATTTATTAATGTTCCCGCGCTATCAGTAGGCCCTTTAGGTTGTCGCCCTGGTAAAACAAATACGTTTTGAGCCCCTAAAGATTTTATTTCACCGATGATATATCCTTCAGCGCTTTTTCCAATTGACATAACCATAACAACCGAAGTTATGCCGATAACAATTCCCAAGATCGTCAATACTGACCTGCTTTTGTAGAGCAAAACACCTCCAGTTGCCATTTTGAAAGAATCTTTGAGACTTAACATAATTATTTTGTAAAACCTTCTTTGGAAATAATTCTTCTGTTGGTCACTTTGCTGTCGCTATCAATCTTGCCGTCAATTATATGAAGTATTCTATAGGCGGCTTGAGCGACATATTGTTCGTGAGTAACGATAACTATAGTGTGCCCTTCGTCGTTTAATTTTTGCAGAAAATCCAAAATCACTTCTCCTGATTTAGAATCAAGGTTTCCAGTCGGTTCGTCGGCAAATATTATTTTGGGTTCATTTATTAAAGCTCTGGCAATAGCCACTCTTTGTTTTTGACCCCCAGAAAGTCTTGAGGTGTGATAATCGGCTCTATCTTCAAGCCCAACCATCTTTATCATCTCTGTGGCTTTTTTTAATCTTT
>DAOOCG010000044.1:0-3453 GCA_035408245.1 Minisyncoccota bacterium | reverse complement strand
TTCTCCCCAAATTCCGCGTGTTCCTTTTCTGATTCCGCATGGAATTACCATATTGATTTCAGCGCTGCAAGGAAGTTTGAGTAACTTTTTGACCCTACGGCTGTCAAACCCTTCCAACGGACAGGTGTCATAACCTATTTCTGCCATAGCCATCATAAAAGTCTGTGCTGCCAGACCACAGGTTTTATGCACAACCACTCGCATATCACTTTCTGAAACTGATGTGACCATTGGACGGAACAGAGAGATAGATGTAGCGAGAATCTTCCTAAAAAATCCGAGTAGTCTAAAAAAACGACTGTACATAAACGGCATCAGGCGGTTATAGTAAATTTGCCGATCTTTCCATCGTCTTTCTTGTTTCTCTGGTGGACTATATCGGGCAATATTCTCTTTTTCAAATTCCAAAATAGCTTTTGAGCGTTTACGGTGTAAATCACGGCGAGTTATGAAGACTACAATTTGTTTAGCTGTTTTCGTTGCATTCTGATCCAGACAAGCATGAGATATTTTTTTTAATATCTCTAAGTCAGTAATATGATAAAACTCCCATAGTTGCATATTGGAACTGTTTGGAGCAAGCGTTGCCAGTTCGATACAGCGCTTTACCTTTTCAGTGTCCAGCTCTTTTGATTCGTCGAAATATCTAACGGAACGACGGTATTCCAGTATTTCTTGTAATGACATTCTATTTAATATTAATGGTTGATAAATTATTTAATCACCAATTCGTTCAATAAATTGAATGATTTCGTTGTTTAATTCTTCTGAATATTCCATGGGTAACGAATGAGTGGCGTTTTTCCATAGTTTAGCAGTTAAGTGTTTAACATTTTTTTCTGCCACTTCTATAGCCTTAACAGAATTATGAATACTACTATTATAAGCAAAAGCGACATATACAGGGAACCCCCATTTTTGCATTTGTTGCTCACTAATCATTTTTGGCACAGGTAATTTAGAAAAATAATGATTTGCTCCAATGTCAATCATTTTTACCACAGGGTCGGTTGTATCAATGGTTTGCGAACCGCTTATTTCTTTCAATAGTCCCTGTCTCCACTTTTTTGGCAAAAACCGCATATTGTAGGGTATCGATTTTAATACTACAGTTAGTTTTATCATCTGAAATGTGAAAACAGGCTCAATCAGAATCAAAGAGGCAACTTTTTGAGGATAAAATGAAGCGTAATTAGCCGATAACCAACCTCCAAACGAATGTCCTATTATGTGTGCTTTCGTCAGATGAAGATTTTCTATCGTTTCATTTATCCATTTCGCCTGGTCAGAACCATTATTAATTGGACTGTTTTGTTCACCCAATCCGGCATCTCCCAAAGCATCGATGGCGTATAGGGTTCGATTTTTATATAAACCGGGAATATTGGCATACCACATAGGTGTACCCGAAGACCTGCCAGGCAAGAGAAGTATCGGACTTTTATGATTTGCATGATTATTTTTCCAACAATAACCTTGTACCGTTCCAAATGAAGTTTTTATTCTTATCGATTCGGCTTCAGGCATTGTTCGCAGTGCTCTTTCGTATGCCTCCTGGTATTCCTGTTGCTTTTCAACAGAACTCCATTTACCAATTAATTGCTTCATAATTAATTTTGACTTTGTATTTTTCCGCTTCTGAACGAGCGAAAAGGTTACAAAACCCGCCACTACAAATGCCAAGACGAAATCATGATCTCTGAAAACTCCTAATAAACCATCTTCAACAGGAAGTTTACCCGTTAAGAGCCTTAAAACCCATATAAGCACCAGATATAGTGCAAAAACGGCCACAGCAGAAAAAACCAAAAATAGTTTTGATTTCATACTCTTAAATTTATTAATTTTTCGCAAAGCAAAAGTAAGTTTTTTATGTATTATCCTGATTCAGGTTGACTCGGGGCTTTTTCTTATTTATCCTCTTTTGTGAAATTTTATCCGATTCCTCATTCTTTTTTCAACAATTGTTCAGCTTTCTTTTTGGTTGAGTTCCTTTCCGATTTTGTCGCATCCTCAATAAATGAAATAACGGATGGGTTGTTTTTAATTTCTGAAACAAACGGTTTGATGGCTTCCAAAACTTTTCCAATCGCGATATTTTTACATTCATTGGTTTCAAACTTATCATCGGAAATTGAAATTAGTTCTTTGATAATTACTTCCTTTAAATTTGGTTTGTTTTGGTAAATTTGTCCAAGAGCAAAAGTAGCATGATTGCAGGTGATTAACACGCCACTATGAAGCATTTTAATCAAGTCTGACATTATTTCATCTATTCTATTGTCTTTATCAACTATCGATAGATAACCGATAATATCGATTGCAGTCCACTTTAAAATATTGTTATCACTTGACAGCAACTCAACCCAATAATCAAAATACTCATAAAGCAGTTCAGGTTTTTCTTCACCGATTTTCACTAATTCTTTTGCAAATCCATATTTTATTTTTGGATTTGGATAATTTAGTTTTTTAAGGTCAGTTTTTGTAATCATTAGATGCCCTCCAATTAGATTTCAGAACAGGTAATTCATCAAATATAGCGTTTAATAATCCTGTCAAATATTCTTAATTTGATGCCATAATTTCTTACCTTTTCGTTTTTTTAGTCAATGTTTTATTAATTAAAAATCCAAGAAGTCCACCTAAAATTGTTGTCATTATAGCAATTGGTATCAATGAAACAGGCTCTTTCCAACCAATCAAAATTGCAGTTGGTAATAAAACCAAGAAAGCAGTCAAAACACCTTTGATTATCGGATTAATATTTAAATCAATTGTTGCAGTTAAAAATCCAACAACTATCCACATGGTAAATGCAGATATATTTGCATCCCATGTCAGGTTTTGCATAATCATTGGAATTACATCAATAACTCCGGCAGCCATGCCTAATAATAATCCAATTTTAATTTTTTTCATATTTTTCAATTTAATAGTCTGCTGTCTTTTTAATGAGCCACGCAACGTCTAATTTACGAAACGGAATTAAAATATTCGTAAATATCAAACCATTAACATTCACATATTTTTTTATATATTAACGCATTACTACTTTTCTTCAAAAATCAAACACATTAAACTCTATTCTGTCAATCGTTCCTTTGTAATACTCAAAATCGCCTTCAGGCAAATGCCACATAACTTTAACCTGTTCGGAGATTTTTATTCTATCCTGATTTTTATATCTATCTACAATAACCGAGAATTTTACTTTCTTATAGCTGTTTTTGCCGGTTGTAAAATACCGGTCGAAAGTTTCAAAATGTGTAAAAAAACCTTCTTCGTTAAAGTAGAATATCCCTGAGACTTCAATTTCATTATCTGTAAGTACTCCTCTGACCGAGTAATTATCTATCTGTTCCCATTTCACATTATCCAGGAGCAGATAGCCCGGAATAAGCATAAACTCACAGAATGTCGTTATCAGTGCCGATTGAGCCACTTCTTTAC
>DAOOCG010000043.1:0-3656 GCA_035408245.1 Minisyncoccota bacterium | reverse complement strand
CAAACTTGATCCTTCTCAACTTACCATAATCGCAAAAAATATCGGGATGGACGAAGCAAAATTCAAAGAATGTTTGTCCAGCAGTCGCTATGATGATTTAATAAACTCACAATCCCAAAATGCCCAAGAGGCAGGAGCGCAGGGGACGCCTTATAGTGTGTTTATTTCCCCAAAAGGAGTTATCCAGGTAATTGACGGGGCCTATCCGCTAAGCGAGTTAAAACAATTTGTAGAAGGCGCTCTTAACGAAAAGTAATGCGAATCTTATAAAGCTCGCCCCAATAAATAAGGGGCGCGTTTTGATTTTTAGAAAAATAATGATAAAGTCAAAAAGGTACACAACGACATGAGGGAGGAGGGGTTGTGGAAGAAAGTTTAAAACCGAGAGCCCTGGTCATCCATCAGCATTGTTTGATTAGTCCAATTTTGGAAGGAATGGCATCTTGCGGTATAGAATGTCATCCTTTGACCGTTGATGATTTTGAAATCGGAGAACGTTTTATTCTTGAAGATGGGAGCAGATATGATTTTGTTTTTTGCGGTTGTGATATTGCCGATGAAAAAACATTTCAAAGACTTATGCGCATTGTAAGTATTTGCGCCAAAATGTCCATAGAATGTTTTGTTACGATTTCCAATCAAAATGCGCAAAGAATCAGGATGCTTATCAAGACTCTGGCTCGTTACGAATTCCATTCTGTTGATGACTTTGATATAAATATTATTTTTGGCGGTAACCCGCAAGATCAAAGCGTCTGGATAAAAATTATTCAACGCATTAAATTTTTGGAACTCGTAAATTTCCGATCGGGTAGAAAGAACAGACAAACCCATAAAGAAGAAAACGGTCAAGAATTTCATAACGGATTTACTGCTTTAAACAAAGCCAGTTCCGGATCCGGGGTTAGACGTCATAGAGTTGCTTATTATGAATTGGCAAGGCCTCAACAGAAGCCGCCAAGCGATGATGATTTTGAAGAAGCTAAGGATGATTCTTCAATTCAAAAGAGTAATAAGCCGAATAAAATTTATCAGCCGCGTCAATCTAGAGGGGATGATTTAGAAGAAATTGAAGAAGCTTATCTGGCTAGAAATGGTGATAAACCAAATAAGAATCATCGGTCGTCGCATCTCAAGGAAAAAACTTATTGTCCAAAGAAAAGAGGATTGAGACCTTCTACTATTGATCTCCTGAGGCGTCCCAAACCATCATCAATTGTGATGGGGAGAGTTGAGTTTATACCTCCACAAATACGCGAACAAACCGTTAGTTCCGAGTAATTTTTCATAGATGCTTACTGATAACAGTGGGCATTTTTTTATCCACCATTTTTTTGATAAACAAATCAACAAGTGGGTGAATTGGCTCATCTTAAATAAGTTATCCACTTGCAATATTGAGCATAGTGGCTAATAATGAAGTAGAAGTGGGGAAAAGTGGATAACTGTGTGGATACAGTTTAAAAGGTGAATAAACAGGGCTCTTTTGGAAGCACGAGACCTATTCAGGAAAGATTGAGCCCCTGGTTTAAAAAATGAAAATATAGAAAATTTCATTATTAACTTAATTATTTATTTTCAAATTCTAAATTATAAATTTCTATTAATATGTTTCTTGGAGAATTTAAACACACAATAGACAACAAGGGGAGGTTGGCAATTCCGGCCAAATTTCGCACCCAACTTTCTGGGGGAGCTATTATTACCCGTGGTTTGGATAAGTGTTTATTTCTTTTTCCCCAAAAAGAATGGGAAAATCTTGCCTCAAAAATTACCAATCTTCCTATTTCTCAATCTGATTCCAGAGCTTTTGCTCGGCTTATGCTTTCTGGAGCAAGCGATGTTGAGTTTGATTCTCAAGGAAGAATATTAATTCCCGATAGTCTTCGTCAATATAGCGGTATTTCAAATAAAGCAGTAGTTACCGGATTGTATAATCGGATAGAAATATGGGATGAAATAGAATGGTCCAGATATAAATCAAAAACAGAAAGCGCGTCCGACCAGATAGCAGAAAAGCTGGGACAAATGGGTATATAAGTTATGAGTCACATTCCTGTTCTTTTACAAGAAGTTATAGAGTCACTCAATTTGAATGATGGCAAAGTGATTATTGATGGCACTATGGGAGCTGGAGGTCATGCTAAGGAGATAATAAAAAGAATATCATCCAAAGGTGTTTATTTGGGAATAGAACTGGATTATAAAACTTTTTTTCAAACCAGCGCTATTTTGAAAGAAGAATTTGGAGATAATTTTGTAAAAATAATTACTCACCACGGAAATTACAAAGATGCGGTTGTAATCGCTAAGAATTATAAGATAGATGGTATTGATGGTGTTTTATTAGATCTTGGATTTTCATCAATGGAGTTGGAAAAATCAGGCAGGGGATTTTCTTTTAAAAATGATGAACCTCTTGATATGCGTTATGACATTGATAATCAAATAACTGCCGCTGGTGTTGTTAATTCGCTTCAGGAAAAAGAATTAGCCGATATTATATGGAAATACGGAGAAGAAAGATTTTCCCGTCAAATAGCTAAAGGTATTGTTTCCGCCCGCAGAATAAAAAGAATTTTGTTAACCTCCCAACTGATTGAGATAATACAAAATTCAGTTCCCGGTTTTTATAGAAAGGCTCGTATTCATCCAGCGACAAAAACGTTTCAGGCGTTAAGAATATATGTGAATGATGAATTGGGGAATTTGAAAAAATTTCTTGAGACAATTACCCAAATCACTTCTGTTTCAGCCCGCATCGCAATCATCTCATTTCATTCACTGGAAGATAGAATGGTTAAACAATTTTTTGTCGCTTTAGCCAAGGATAAAAAAGCGCATCTTGTAACAAAAAAACCAATTGTCGCATCAAAACAAGAAATCATTCAAAATCCGCGCAGTCGCTCTGCAAAACTTCGAGTAATAGAAATAATTTAATATTTAATAATCCTTTAATAAGATTAGAGAAATCCAATAACCAACCTTAGTTACTAGTTACTAGTTACTAGTTACTAATTACTAACCCCTAATCACTATCAACTAACCATCACCTAAATGACTGTAATAGAATTTGGAAAAAGAGATTTGAAGTTAAACACTCTAATAATAGTATTAGTGGCGGTTTTAATATTTTCTGCCATAGGGAGTATAGTTGCCTATAATCATCTTATTAGTTTGCGTCATGATGTGAAAAATAACGAGAATATGTTGGCCAAAATGCAGGTTGAAAATGCCGAACTGAAAAATAAAGTGGATAAAATGATTGGCAGTGCCAGCGATCCGCTTTTTATCCAATCCTCGGGACTTATTATCGAGAAAACTCCGGTATATGCGACTCCTTCAGCATTAATCTCCAGAGTTTCATTATAAGCTATGAAATGGCGAGTATGGCTAGTAAGACTTATATTTGTTCTCTCTTTTGGAGGATTAGTGGCTAATCTGTATTTTGTTCAGGTTAATAAAAGAACAATTCTTGTAAGAAAAGTTGAGGCTCAGATGGAAACGCGAGGGTTTATAGAACCGATTCGCGGTCTTATTTATGCAACTGATAAAAACAATGCTCCTACTCCGGCAGTTCTTAATAAGGAATATTCGGTCATTTACGCTGTTCCCATAGAACTAAGCGATCCTCAAGAAGCCGCTCAAATGATTTC
>DAOOCG010000042.1:0-4350 GCA_035408245.1 Minisyncoccota bacterium | reverse complement strand
GGTTCTGAAACATCTTTATTTCCTTTAATTTGCACTCTTATGTTTTCTATCCACAGATCTGTTCTTTCAAAAGCATCTTGATCAGGATGAGAAAGATGGGGTGAGAAACCAAGCTCTTCCAATATTTTAATAACACCCACCTGTCCAAGCGCTCCACGTTTCCAATGATCTAATTGACAACCAGTACCATATCGAACAGCAATAATATTGGCTATTTTCCAAAATTTCTTAAGAGTGTCTTCGTCTGAATTTTGTATAAAATGAGTTAAAAGAAATTGATATTCAGTTAAATCTCTAAAAGTAGACCGGGAAAATTCAAACTTATGAGTATGTTCTTCCAATTTTTTTTGAATAGACAAAGATGGACCGAGTTCAAAGATTAGTTCAATAATTTCAAGATTTTCAGGAAAGTCTTCTTCAAATTTTTTTCTAAAGGATGGGAATTCTTTAGTTTCCCCCATACTCACAACGTCATAAATTCTATTAATAAAACGCTCAAAATCTTCCTCCTTTTCCAAATCAGAGATAATTTCTGATTCTAATTCTTTTATTGTCCCTGAAGATATTGATGCTTCTCTTTTCATATTAGTATTAAACCACTCCATCCCCCTCCTTGCAACATTTTTAAACAAAGACTGCAAAATATAAAAAATATTTTTGAAACATCTATTTTTCATGTTATTATTCAAACGATGATGATATTCGCTCAAAAAATAGGATGGATGGTCGCTTTATCTCTTTGGACATTAATGCCGGCTACCGCTCCTCTGTCAATTGGTAATTCAACGATTGAAGAAATAATAAATTTGACTCAAGAAACGCAAAATCAACCCATTCCAAAAATAGTTCACATCCCATCTCCGGAAATTCTCAAAGCTTTATACGTTACTTTTTATTCATTCCAATCCAACTCAAAACTTTCTAAAGTAATTCAAGTAGTTAAAGAGTCTGATATTAATTCTCTTATTATAGATATTCGTCCCCAAAAGGAAGGAGGTCTTTTTAAAATCAGTGATGAAAAAGCCAAAGAGATGCTGGATGATTTGCATAATAAAAATATTTATCTCATAGCCAGAATAACGGCTTTTAAAGATGACGAAACGGGCGCTTGGTATGACCCCTCATCAAAAACAAGATGGGAAGCAATAAAAAAAGCTTCTCTTAGAGCTATAGAACTTGGTTTTGATGAAATAAATTATGACTATATGAGATTTCCAGGCCCAAGCGAACCAAACAATCCAACCCCTTTTGAACAACGCCGATCGATAATGATGAGTTTTTTTGAGTTTTTAAACAAGGAAGTCAGACAAGTTAGTGGTCAACCGATATCCATAGATGTTTTTGGAAATATATTTATTCACCCGGAAATCAGAATAGGCCAATATATGGAAGATGCTGCAAAAAACTTTGATTACTTAATGCCTATGCCCTACCCATCTCATTGGATGCCGGGATCTTTTGGACTCAAAAGTCCAGGAGCAAATCCTTACGAGACGGTTTTTCAAGGATTAAATACTGGATGGCAAAAAATAAAAGACGACCCAACCAGAATTGCCGCATTAAGATCTTGGATTCAATCCTTTAATCTTGAATCAATTTACCCTCTTAAAGCCAGAGTTTATTCGGCCAAAGACATACAGGCACAAATTAAAGCTTGTGAGGACGCCGGATGTGTTGGTTGGGCTTTATGGAATGCCAACAGTTCATATCAGTCGGATTATTTTGTAAACATAATACCCAAAGAAAAAGTTATTCAGTAATCTTGGTATAAAATGTAATTGCATACTATAATAAAATCAGCACATATCGGGAGAGGAAAATGAATGATCCAAAACCGCCCTTGAAAAGATTCTTGGTAAGGATTGTCTATAACAATCAAGTATACAAATATAAAAAAATCGCTAGAACCGGGCCAGAAGCCGCCAAATTAGCAATTGATCAATTCTGTTCCGACCTCCATCTCCCAAAAGGAACAAAACCGGATCACGTTATTCCAAAAGAAATTGAAAAGTAACCCTCTAAAGTAGAGGGATTTTTGTTGATTTATCAATAATTAAAAAGTTATACTGATTAACAATGACTCTCACCACACACGCTCTCATCGGAGCAACAGCCGCTCAATTATTCCCCAAAAATCCTCTAATCGGATTTTTTGTGGCATTCTTGAGTCATTTCATAATAGATATGATCCCCCACTGGGATTATAAATTAAAATCAGTTCACAAAGACCCGGATCATCCTTTGGGTGTGGGAGTGGAATTAAAAAGTAAAAAATTTTTAATAGACATATCAAAAATTACATTGGACTTAATACTGGGTATCGGTGGAGCATTGCTTATTCTTCAACCAAAAAGTTCATACGAAATATCCTTTGTTATTTTCACGGCATTTGCCGGTCAATTACCCGATGGATTCCAGTTTTTATATGTCCTTCTACGTATTGAACCGTTAAAATCACTGCAGTGGTTTCACAATAAAATTCAGACTTATAGCCGTCTTGATGTCCGTCCGTTATATGGAATATCCCTGCAGGCTATTTTCTTTGCAGTGTTTTTCCTAATAATAAGATTCTTTTCTTAGATCAAGAAATAAACCAAAACGCTAGCAACAACCACAACAAAAGAACAAGCAAAAAATCGCAAAGAAAAATCCTTTTTCCCTTGTAAAAAAACAAACAGAGATTTTCCGGCTAAATTAACAGCATTCACCAAAATAAAAGCTAACACGGCTGTATTAAGAGTGATCACTCCTCCGGCAGTTTGAGCCAATGTCACTATGATAGCATCCAATCCGACAAGCGATGAGATCATTGCACTAATAAAAAATCCGGAATTTCCAAAAATAACCAGAGCTATTTTAGTGATAAGCCCAACCACCACAACCAAGACTGCAAACAAAAGAGCCGGACCAAGAGAAAAAACTTTTTCTTGACTGACAACATCTTCGGTTGCTTCCTGAACTAGAATTTCAGCTTCTGTACTTTTTGATCTTTTCCATAAAAACATCCCGCACACAAAAGCTGTAATAATAATAACGGCAAGTATTGGAGTAAGTCTAACCAATAAACGACTATTAAGAGGAGCTATTAAAACAAATATTTGAAAAAAACTAGCCATATTTGCAAACAAAGCTGCAGCCGCTAAAGAATTATATGACTTTCCATCTTTTTTACTTTGAACCGCAAGTGCTTGAGTGGTGGCAGTTGAAGAAACAAATCCTCCAGCGACACTGGCAAAAAACTTTCCCCTTTTCTTTCCGGCTATTTTGCCAAAAACATATCCCAACAATTCAATTCCAGTTACTAAGACTACTATAAACCACAATCTAAAGGGATTAATTAATTCAATAGAAAGTATATTGCTACTCCCAACTCCATATGCTTTAAGAATGTTTGCAAAAAATGGAACATCAGAAATAGAAAAAGATTGATTGGGAAGAAATGGTAAAACCACAACAGCCAAAATAGCAAACAAAAGTAAAGCATTTACTTCGCTGGAATGAATTCCCAAAGCAAATTTTCTGGCTTTTTCTTTTAAGGACAAAATTAACGCAATTATAATCGCTAAAGCAATAACCACCTGAGCCGGAATAATCTGCGATGTTGAAAGAAATCCGATAAGAAAGGTGAATATAGCGGCAATCTCCGTTGTTAATCCCAAAGATTTAACAAACCAACTACCAATAACATAATAAGCACAAACAAGGATAAAAAATATTATGCTGATGATATAAGCCAGTGCAGCATATTCAAAACTGAACACAATTCCCGCCAAACCTCCAAGCAACGCCATTAAAGAAAATGTTCTGATTCCGCCTATTTTGCCAAGTTCAAATTTTTCATGGTCGCTTTGATATTCTTGCTCAGACTCTCTTTCAAGACCGATGATAGCCCCCAATGCCAAGGCCAATAAAAGATTTAAAGCTATTGTTAGTGATCCCATTTTTATTTCCGATTAATATTTAAAAGGTTGTTTTGATTATATCTTTTTATAAAAAACCTAACAACTTGTATAAAACAAAACCCCCTCTTTAAAAGGGAGCCTTGAAACCCAATCCTTGCTTTTCTCCAAAGCCTCACACCTTGAAAAATCGGTCACCTATGTAACCTGACAACGATTGGAAAAATTTGCTTTATGCTTATTAATTGTATCGCATCCATACATTCCGTCAACTCTTTCTGTGGATAACAAAAAAGCCGCTTGTGCGGCAGTCAATAGTTTACAAAAACTATTAGTTCAAACGAACCAAGAAACAACTTCCCTTTTCCATATAAGAATGACCCCTCATGGTTAAGCCTAAATGTCTCAATAACGCCTTATTATCTCTCAAAACTGGAAAATGTCTTTCGCC
>DAOOCG010000041.1:0-4573 GCA_035408245.1 Minisyncoccota bacterium | reverse complement strand
TCATAAACATAATAATACAGCAGAAAAATAAAGGGTTCAATGCAAAATAAAAATATCCTGCTAAGACAGGGTATTTCTAGATCGCTAAATTTTAATCTATTTATCTGAAGATGAAATCAATTTAATGGATCGTTTTGCGAGTTTTAGAAGAGCTAATGGCCCTCCATAATCCCAGCGAGATACTCCTTTTCCTGACAAATTATTAGTATCAAGTGTTAATATACCTCTGATTAAAAACTTCTTATTTTTCATTTTTCTATCAATTAACCAAATAGGTGCAAAAGGATTATGAGCAAAAGAATTTCGTAAAATTCTTGACACATAAGCTATGTTTTTAATTTCTCTATTTTTATGTTGAAAACGATTAAGAAACAAACTTTCAAAAGCCGTATCAATTTGCATCACTAATATATATATTGCCGTGTGTTCTAATAAAGAAAATCCTAAAACCTCCTCCTCAGAGGATAATTTTAAGTCATTGTAACTAGCAGCATGTTTTCCCCAAGTAAATATGTCTAGATACTTGAGTTTATTTTTTTTATCACTATTTTCAGGAAATATCGCGTGGGCAAACTTAAAATATAGAATGCCATATTCTATTAGACGAATGTAGTCTTTGCGTTTTAATACCATATGCGCGATACACACAGAATTCTTATACTCAAGTCTTCCAATAAAAAATATTTGCTGCGGAAGGTGGAGGATTCGAACCTCCGATCTCGTTTCCGAGATACCGCATTTCAAGTGCGGCGCGTTAGACCACTCTGCCAACCTTCCAAATCAAATTTTCTTTTTATATATGAACTCACCTATTCTCTTAATTTTAAGTCTTTTTGTCAATTTTGGATTATGAGGAACAACTTCATTAAGATATCTGTTTATGTCGTTTGAATTACTTATGTATATATTTTTATTTGAATTATTTGTTGGATGATATTTTAGAACCTCTAAATACTTTTGTAAAAACACGAGTATATTTTTGTTTTTGTTGGTTACTGTTAATTGTTTATAGAAATATTTTCCACTTTTACCATTAAAATATTTAATTCCTACAGATCCCTCTGTATCAAAAAGCCCTCTGATTGTTGCGATAAAAAAATTAGAATTTTTTAATATCCAATTGGGAATATATCTTGTTTTTGATTCAAAGCCAATTTTACGAATATAATCACACACCTCTTTAGATGATATTTGAACTTCTATCATATTTTGATTTCTTCTTTTCAATAAACTAATGGACGCTCCTCTAAATAGTTTTTTTAATAATCTTGTAACAAGCGGAATGTATTTGAAATCAGCTATACTATTTAAAGAAATTTTTAAAAAATATTTACTAACACATCCATCACCTAAAAGTATTCCGAAAAACTCAGCTAAATCAGATGAATATTTATTAGGAAGCGAAACGATTGTTTTATTATTTAAATTATATCTATTAGAGCAAACTAAACAGCAAAACTTTTGTTTATTGTATTTCTTTACGAAAATTCTATTACAAAATCTGCAATTCCCTTCCATAAATCAATTATAACACATTTCTCTTTAAACCACTCACTTATAGTGGAAATCATAAAGTGTTTTTCAAATAATAATTGACTATTTTGTTTTGAATCTGAATTTTCTTCTGATTGAAAGTACCGCCAGGCCATATTTGTCTATTTGTTTTTTTGTCCAAAATTTCTCGGCTATCTTGGTATTTATAGTAAAAAGAACTTCACATTCAATTTTTCTACCCGTTAGCTTGTCGCCTTTTTTATCCTGTTCCAATAGAACAAGAGTATCCCCCGGTTTGTATTTAAAATCAGCCAAGCGAATTTCAAACTGCTTTCTGCCTTCCAAAATAGATTCAAAATATTCCCCTTTTATTTTCTTTTTTATAATCATATTTAATTTGAAAAATAAAAGCGCCGTACAATAAGTCGTGCGCAACTTACCCATTTACCTCCTACAATTTGTGCAAATCCTCAACGGCGGATTTGAAATCTTCATCGCTTTCTGCTCTGATAATTCTTTTGGCTAACTCAAACAATTTATAAATAACATCATCCGACTCAACCAAGGAACGATCTCTATCTCTATAACGCTGGATTATCTTTTCAATCACAATCATAAGAGCTCGAGATTTGGTAAAATCTCTTAGACTCTCAAGCTCGACGTCCATTGACTGCCTGATAATTGACACTTCAGTTGCGAGAACATCATTGAAAAATTCGGGAAAACGACCGCACAATCTATCCAAGGCATCGGTAATATTTTTATGATTCTTCGGAACAAAGACGTCTTGCATTAAAAGCAACAATATAATCAATTGATCTCTGGATATACCCGATTTCAAAATATCAACAATTACTTCTTCAAAGGGACGCTTCTTGCTCACACCCACCTCCGTAAGTTGGGTTTTCACGCACTCAAGATACTAATTATCATAAAACACTCAAAAGCCTAAAAAGTCAATTAAACTATGCTTATAAAAAATACCCGTTTATACGGGTAGGACTAATCAGTCGCCTAAACTACGTTCCCTATTCCAACAAATTTCACACATAGACTCATCTGCCCCTTTGGATCTTCCACATTTTGGACATTGGTGAGAACCAGTCTCACCAGACTGGGCAGTTTCTTTTTCCCAGCAACGCCCACACATAGACTCATCAGACCCTTTGGGTCTTCCACATTGACAGTAGTTGTCGCTCACGGCAAACTCCTTTGTTCTAATAAAAAAATATCACTTTGTGATATTTTTTACAATGAATAGATTTTACTTTTGAGCGGGTAAGGGGAGTCGAACCCCTCTCATCAGCTTGGAAAGCTGAGGTAATACCGATATACGATACCCGCGAAAATTAATCAAAAATTATTGGGTTAATTTATCATGCTTTCTTGATTTTTTCAATAACTTGGGTAATCTTAGCGTATGTTCAAAGGATTGTTAAAAGGAAATTCAAAGATGGCCAACAAGATATCTTGGGTTGTCGGAGGATTGATAATTATAGCTTTTTTGATATATCTTATATCACCTTTTTCTGGAAATAATGTGCCCTCTGAGTTTACCAATGCTCGCGCTTTAGCATCTGTGCATGCTCAGGAAGTTGTGGGTTTATTAGAAGAAACATCCAACAATCTCAGTAAAATAAAAGAATTAGAAAATAGTTATCAATGGAAAGAAGCTTTGAATGTTACTTATAAAGAAATAAATAAATATAATGTTTTGCGTGATAAAGCATTAGACCTGACCAGCCAACTTGAGATTATGGCAAAATCAGTTCCAGATATATCTCCTCGTCAAGCAAGAGAATTAGCTTTGGTGGCTATAAGTTCAGAAGTTACTTTAGTTACAACTTTAAACAATTATATTAATGGAGACCTGAGTGTCCTATTAGAGTTACTTCGTCAGCGTTTATTGGGTAGAGGTAGTGATTATAATTCTCTAAATAAGATAGTGGATAATATGAACGCCAAAAAAGAATCCATTAATAATCTAAACAATCAATTTTCTCAGTTAATGGGTGAATTCGATAAAAATTATCAGTAGTGATTAAACATCAGGATTTGAGTTATTCAATTCATCTGTGATGAATTGATGTTGGGCCCGTAGCTTAGTTGGTAGAGCGCCTCGTTTGCAACGAGGAGGTCACCGGTTCGAATCCGGTCGGGTCCACAATATATAAAAATACTCACAAAAAAGCGGTCAAATTTTGACCGCGCCTCACAAATGTTCTAATCAGTTTCTCTTCCGATCCTCATCACCTTTCGCTTCAATTGGAAGTAGAGATTCCATCACCAAATTCCAATTCAATTTCTTGCGATCAACTGCCCTCAACATCAAGTCATTGATGGCGATCGCATGACTCGGCGACAAAGTCGCCTCACCAACTGAATCCCTCCCAAATCCGGGAACCCCGTTCAATGGAACCCAACGGACTTCCTGAATTTTGGGATCAATCGGTCTTCCTAATTGGGGAGAATCTTTGAAGACAACTAGGTAAATAACCCGACGATGCACGCTCGAGCCAGGCCTTCTTGATAGCTTATCCTCAGAAAATACCAAATCATCATCTAAATCGCTGGGCAATAAAACCACTCCCGTCTCTTCAGATAATTCCCTAATTGCCGTCTCCATGGGTGTTTCATCACCCTTGGAGCTGCCTTTGGGAAAACCCCAGGCAGCCGGTTTTTGAAAAACACTTCCATCCCTTTGAGGTATACTATCTCCTCTTTCAAGAACCAATAGAATTCTTGGGCGCGGCGACAAAGAGATCGCCACCACGCCAGCCGTGATACTTACGTCGTTCATGGGGTGAATCCTCCTTTTTCCGCAGCCCTATGTTTTCAAGGCCACTGATTATCTTTTACCATAATAAAATTAGCGTGTCAATACTACGCTAATTTTGTCTCCCAATTTATAATTATTTATCTACTATAAAAACCAACTATTAACACCTACTTTATTATTCTATACAACAATCAATTGCTTTTTTTACCAATTCCCCCAACTTTCCCATAAAACCGGTTCTCTTTTCATCGTGTCTGTTTATAACTTCATCATCTATTTTTTTTATATCATCTGTTTTAA
>DAOOCG010000040.1:0-4607 GCA_035408245.1 Minisyncoccota bacterium | reverse complement strand
AAAAGTTAAACTTAACAATCGATAACCGCCCTTTGTTGGGTGGTTTTGTTTTTGCATGGTATTATTAAGGAAATGCTTTACATAATTTCTACTCCAATCGGTAATTTAAAAGATGTTTCTCAGCGGGCGATTGAAACGCTTGGTTTGGTTGATGTGATTATTGCCGAAAGCCCGACCGACTCTATGAGATTATTAAATGCTTACAGTATTTCTGGTAAAAAAATATTCAAATATAATGATAGAAATAAAAAGGGTGTTTCATCCAAAATTCTAGAGCTTTTAAAAAATAATAATGTGGCTTACATTAGCTCAGCTGGCACTCCCGGAATAAGCGATCCGGGACAAGATTTAGTTGAAATGGCCTGTCAAGCGGGGATAGAGGTTTGTGTTATACCCGGTCCATCGGCTCTTGTTAGTGCGGTGGCTATGTCGGGGTTTCGTTCCAGGCAATTTACATTTGTCAGTTTTCCTCCTAAAAAAACAGGACAACTTAAAAAACTTTTTGAAGAACAAGCGGATCGTCAGGAGATTTTGGTGTTTTTTGAATCTCCTTATAGAGTTTTAAAAACCCTTGAAATCTTGTTTCAAACAATACCAAGCGCCAAAGTTTGTGTCGCCAAGGAAATGACTAAAATTTTTGAGCGTTATTTTAGAGGGGGAGTGGGTGAAGTAATTAAGCAAATAAAATCGGATCCAAAAAATTTAAAAGGAGAATTTGTTATCGTGGTTGATTTTTCTTAGAAAATAATAAAGCAATTGACATCTTTATCTTTATTAATTATTATCTGCTTTAGTTCGTTGCGCGAGGAGAAGGTATGTCCATAATCCTTTTCATCCCCTTTTTTTGTTTTGGTTGGGTGTCAATCGGATTTATTCTAGCCAAATTAGTATTTGAACCACTTGATGACGGGATTCGTATACCAAATAAAGAATTTAGATTTCGTGTTTTTGGCTGGCCAATAATGTTGGGTGTTATTCTATTTTATTTGATTGCCAGAGCTGCTATTTGGGCTATATATAAATTCAAATTAGATTTCTGATATTAACGTGACAAACAAAGCGCCTTAGGCGCTATTTTATATTTTATTTTTTCTTATTTGATTTCTTATAGCTTCGACAAATTTATTGAAAAAATGGATGTTATGAAAAGTAAGAAGAGACATCCCTGATATTTCTCTGGCTTTTATTAAATGCGATAAATAACTTCTGGTGTAAGTTTTACAAACAAAACAATCGCAATTTTCATCCAGGGGTTTTAGATCGTTTAAATATCTGGCTCTGCTTAAATCAACTTTTTCATATTTTGTTAAATCTTGTTTTTTGCTTTTTATTTTTGACTTTTGACTGATAAACACATATCCATTTCTGGCGTAATGAGTCGGAACGGTGCAATCAAAAGTATCCACACCTTCTTTAATGATTATCGGAATATCTTCAAGTTGGCCTATTCCCAAAAGGTGTCTCGGTTTTTCTTCTGGTAATTCTTTTATAACCCAAGAAAGCATTTGTCCCATTATCTTTTTGCTGTTTCCAAATTCTCCTCCGATACCGAAACCATCAAAAGGAAGTGATCCTATAAATTTAGCGCTTTGAATTCGCAGATCTTTATATTTACCCCCCTGAACAATTCCAAAAAGAGCCTGACGATTGTGTTTGTTGGAGAAATTTGTTTGAAGACATATTTTTGCCCAGTCATGAGTTCTCTCGAGAGATTTTTTGTTGTATTCATAATCTGCTAAGGGGGAATTACATTCATCAAAAGCAAATATTATATCGGCTCCCAATTTTTGTTGAATATGAATCGATTCTTCTGGACCGATAAAGAGTTTTCTATTATCAACAGGAGACCTGAACCAAACTCCTTTTTTCGTTATTAAAATATTTTTTGGTTTTTCTCCCGGTTTTATAACTTTGTTTTCGTATTTATTCGTATTATTTGAAAGTGTTTTTATATTGGTATCTTGTTTTAATATTTTACCCGTCCCATAATCTCTACCAAATCCCAAACTAAACACTTGAAAACCGCCAGAGTCGGTCATTATTGGATTTTTCCACTGCATAAACTTGTGGATGCCACCATTTTTTTCTACCACACTTTCTCCTGGTTTTAGATGAAGGTGAAAAGTATTGCAAATAATCGCTTGAGTTCCGGCGTTATAAAGATCTTTAGTAAGCAGGGCTTTAATTGTGGCTTGGGTGGCAACATTAATAAAGGCGGGAGTTTGTATCTTTCCATGCGAAGTTTTAATAATACCCAAGCGGGCTTGGCTCTTTTTTGATTTTTTTGTTATTGAGAATGAAATCATATTAAGATATACTATTGTTTATAGATACCATAAAAACACCAAGGTTCAAAATTATATGGGATTCGATTTCGAAAAATTATTTTCTAAGAATACAGAAACAATTCCCACTCAGGATGCGCGGGAAATATTTGATATGTTTGATGAGGCTAATATAAATCTTACCGGAGAAGCTAAGGACATAGTTGTAAGCGCAACAGAGCAAGGATTTATCAGCAGAGAAAATTTGGAAAAACTACTTTCTATTGTTAATGAATCTGAAATCACGGAAAATGATCAATAACTTTGATTTGTAAACTATCTGACGATCGTCAGATAGTTTACAACACACAAAAAATCAGCTCAAACAAAAGCTGATTTTAAGCAAAAAACAAATTTTTTAAAAGTATTGTTTTTTCTTATATTTAACAAAAATTTACCGATCGGAATTTTTTCTTATCATATCCATCTTGGTTTTAATTTGAGCAGCTTTTTCAAACTGGAGATTGCGCTGAGCAAGTTCCAGTTTTTGTTTGAGCTCTTTTAGATAATCTCTCTTAAATTCTTCTTTGATGTTTAAATCTTCATCCGGCAGTTTTTCTTCAGAAAGAGTTTGAGTTATTTCCTTTGTTATTTGAGCCGGTTTGGTCTTGTGTTTGAGGTTATATTCTTCCTGTATTTTTCGTCTTCTTTCCATTTCACTAATCGCTTCTTTCATTGATTTAGTTTCTTTATCCGCATACATTATGACTTTGCCGTTTAAGTTTCTGGAGGCTCGGCCGGATATTTGGATAAATGAAGTTTTGTCCCGCAGGAAACTTTCTTTGTCGGCATCTAAAATTGCCACCAAAGAAACCTCCGGCAGATCGAGACCTTCTCTGAGAAGATTAACTCCGACCAAAACATCAAACTTTCCACTCCTTAGTCCCATTAATATTTTAGGTCGTTCTAATGTATCTATTTCCGAATGAAGAAATTCTGATTTTATTTTTTTGTCTTTAAAATGTTGAGCCAATACCTCCGATAATTTTTTGGTTAACACCGTTACTAAAACTCTTTCTTTTTTTTCAACACGTTCTTCTATCTCTTTTATTAAATTAGGAATTTGGTTTTCGGTCGAGTGGATTTCAATTACCGGATCAATAAGATAAGTTGGGCGAACAATTTGTTCGGCAACAAGGGGGGATTGTTTGATCTCAAAATCGCTGGGAGTGGCGGAAGCATAAAGACATTGGTTTATCTTTTGAGAAAATTCCTCAAACATCAAAGGGCGGTTATCCAAAGCGCTTGGAAGCCTAAATCCGTGTTCAATTAAAGTTTGTTTGCGGGCTTGATCGCCATTATACATTCCTCTGATTTGAGGAATGGTCATATGAGATTCATCTATAATCATCAAAAAGTCTTTTGGAAAATAGTCTATTAAAGTAAAAGGAGGACTCCCATCAGGACGACCCTCAAGATAACGAGAGTAATTCTCTATTCCTTTGCACCAACCAACTTCTTTTATTAGAGCTAGATCATATTCGGTGCGGCGCTTTAACCTCTCGGCTTCCATAAACTTTTTATTGTCCTGCATCTTTTTGATCTGGTTTTTAAGATCCGTTTTTATATTTTCAATGGCTATCTGACGAATATTTTCAGCCGATAACCAAAACTTAGCCGGAAATAATTTTATTTCTTTTTGGGGTTTGGATGATCCAAAAGGAGCCTCCATTTCTAAGATCTCGGAAACTACTCCGTTGGTTATTTTTACCCGATAAATAATATCGGCTGATGGCGGCCAAACGTCAATATATTCGGAACGTTGGCGAAATTTCCCTCTCCAGAAAGCTAGTTCATTCCTTTCGTATTGAAGAGAGAGAAGTTTTTTAAGAAATTCTCTTTTTGTGATTTGTTGACCAACTTTCAAACTAAGAGAAAGGTTTATATAAGTCGCTGGTGATCCGAGGTTATAGATACAAGAAACGCTCGCGACTATTATTGTATTTTTCTTTTCTAAAATAGATTGAACGGCGGCATGTCTTAATTGTTCTATCTCTTCATTGATTTGAACTTCTTTTTCTATGTAGGTGTCCGAGTTGGGAAGATAGGCTTCCGGCTGATAATAATCGTAATATGAAACAAAATAATGAACATTATCTTTGGGGAAATAACGCTTAAACTCTTCATAGAGTTGAGCGGCAAGAGTTTTGTTGTGGGAAATAACAAGAGTCGGCTTATCTAACTTATCTATGATTTGTCCCATAGTGAATGTCTTTCCACTCCCTGTTACCCCAAGCAATGTTTGATATTTATTTCCATTCTCAAAACCAGCCATTAATTCTT
>DAOOCG010000039.1:0-4659 GCA_035408245.1 Minisyncoccota bacterium | reverse complement strand
ATATCCATAGTAATTTGATCCCGTTGTAATGGTTTTGTACCAAGTATTTCCGTCACAAGAAACACTACCTCCTGTTCCATTATCTCTACTTCCGGTGGTAACCCAATAACAACCTGCCTTGCCTTTGTAATTGCCTATGTATTTTTCGGGTAGATCGGCTGATCCCAAATTGACATAACTATAATTGGATGCTGGATCTCCAGTTGTGAACGCGCATCCCGATGTATACATATAAGAAGCTGGAATACCTTTGGCACTAATTGAACCCCCTAACCCGTCTACATAACTTTTTGTTGCGGCATCGGTTGAATCAATTGGGGTGGCTAAGCCCGTCAGCTTTTTGCTATTTACGGATATACTTGATGTTGTGAAAGTCATTACATCGCCTCCCAATCCGTTGTTATATATCCCGAGATTTTCAGCATTTCTTGATGCTAAAAGCCATTGACCTCTATTGGAAGCAACATTGTTTTGATAAATTTTTAATATTGCAGAACCAGTATCTCCAGAAGGACGAGTAATTTGGAGATCTCCAGCATACACATCCACCTTAGATGATGGGGAAGCAGTACCAAACCCGATATTTCCATTTGAATCTATTCTAAATGCGGTTGTTGTGCTGTGCCAAGGGCCAAGCGTGAATCCAGAAGCCGATGATCCGGTTTTATAATACATAAGCCCAACATCTCCCGCTTGTGATAAAAGATTATAACCTCCGGCACCAAGATTGGATACAATAAAAAATCTGTTTCCGTTAGTGGCGTCTTGGGCGTTAAATGTGGAAGCATTAGTTCCCGTTGAGACAACATCAAGTTTTGCTCCAACTCCTCCAGTTGTTCCAATATAAAGATTACCTTCAACAATCATTCCATTAGTCGGTGCGCTATTTGTTCCTGAGTAGGTGGCTCCTATAGCAACCCCTCCCTCTACGTCCAATTTGTTTACAGGAGAAGTCAGTCCGGCTCCTATTTTTCCACCCACCGTTATATCTCCTGAGAAAGAAGCATTTTTCCATCTTGTTGAAGGACTGGTTCCGACCGAATACGAATTATCCGTATTAGGCAATAGATCCGAATCAAAAGTTGCGGCATTGACTCTGGAGAAAGCCGTTCTTATGGCTCTGGAAATAGTTTTGCCTCCAGCTTGCTGAGTTGCGGACATCGCTATATCAAGTTGAACAATATCTTTTCCGTTGGGCTGACTCATCTTTTTAAATTGAAGAGAGTCAACGATAACTTTATCCGATGTAATTGTTTGAGCGGACGCAGAACCTTCTTTTACATAAATTTGTCCTCCTGAAAGATAGATTAGAGTCGGATCCTTAACCAACGTGCTTGTTCTTAAAGTAAGAGTTGTGCTGGCTACACCCGCATCGGCCAAGACAAGACTGGAATCTCTCACTAATCTTTGAATAGTTTGATTTACAAAATTAAGTTCTCCTGTTAAAAGATTTTGACCAGATTCTTCAACCTGGGTCTTGGTGGTTGTGGTCAATATTCCCACAAGAGCTCCGGAAATTAATCCCAAAATTCCGATATAGATTAATAATTCGGCCAGCGAGAAGCCGCCATTAGAACGGCTAAAAAGAAGAAAATTTTGTTTTCTCATATGGGTAAATTATACCACATTCATTTATAAAAGTGTGGAAAAATCAATAAATTACCTTGCCAACTATGTCATTTTTTCCAATTAAACCAAAATGAGTGCTATCAAGTGTCCCATTTATCTGATTGCCTAATATTAAATAAGAATTTGGGGGAATTAATGGATAATCTCTTTGATAGAGTTTTAGCATATTTATCTTGTTTGCTGGAATAAGATAGTTTGCGCCCTGAGTATTGGAGATTGGATTTCCATTAACTAATATAAGATAGTAATCATCTTTTGACTTTACTAAGCCCCAACTATCTCCGGGAATTGCTTTGATAATCTTAACTATATAATTTTTATTGCCGGCGTAGTTGTAAGCGACCACCTCGTCTCTGTTTATCTTGTGGCACTTATAATAACCGTTAGCGATTGTTATTTGGGATCCTGATTCTATTAATCCCTTCAAAGAATCTCCTTTAAGTTCATATGAGTCGTAAGATGTAGTGCAATCATCGGCATTTTGAGTTTGGATATTGCCAATAAGCAAACCATTAGGAATATTTTGGGGATTTTCCGATGATTTTATTTTGTAGAATAAACACAAAACTGCGATCAACAACAAGGTGATTATTAAACAAGTGAATATTAATTTAATAAGACGCTTATCTCTCATTTGATTGAAGTTGGGGTTTTGTTTCATTATACTACAGTCGATGCAAAATATTAGAAACTTCTGCATAATTGCCCATATAGATCATGGAAAAAGCACTCTCGCCGATAGGCTTCTTGAAATTACAGGGACTGTTGAAATGAGAAAAATGAAAGAACAATATCTTGATCAACTTGAGCTTGAAAGGGAGAGGGGGATAACAATTAAAATGGCGCCGGTCAGAATGATTTATCAACCAACAGAAATACCAAACTCTAAATCCGAAATTCTAAATAAATTAAAAATTCAAAATTCAAATAATTTAGAATTTTCAAATTCAGATTTTGTTTTGAACTTGATTGATACTCCTGGTCATCCTGATTTTGGATATGAGGTTTCTCGAGCACTTGAAGCTGTTGAAGGAGCTATTCTTTTAGTTGATGGCACTCAAGGAATACAGGCTCAAACTTTGTCCAATTATTATGCGGCCAAGAAAGCCGGTCTTACTGTTATTGGCGCTGTTAATAAAGTTGATATGGCGATTCCCGATATTGAAGCTTCAATCAAAGAAGTCGCTCAATTATTGGAAGTTGATCCGTCTCAAATACACAAGATATCAGGAAAAACCGGAGAAGGAGTAAAAGAATTATTAAACGACGTAATAAAAAGAGTTCCCGGGCCCAAACGAGCAAGTGAAACGCCAGATGTTAATCGGGCTCTTATTTTTGATTCTTTTTATGATGATCATAAAGGAATTGTAGCCGTTGTCAGGGTATTTAACGGATCTTTTAAAGCATTTGATGAAGTTCAGCTTATTGCCGCCAATGAAAGAATAAAAATAAAAGAAGTCGGTTATTTTGTTCCGGAAACAAAAAAATCCGAAACAATTAACGAAGGTTTGGTTGGCTATATAGTTACCGGACTTAAAGATCCGTCAATTATAAAAATCGGAGATACTTTAATAAGTTTCAAATCTCAAATGACAAATTCCAAATACGCTTTACCCGGGTACAAAGAACCCAAGCCGGTAGTTTTTGTTTCTTTTTATCCCGACGACCCGGATGAATACGATGATTTAAAAAAATCTTTGGAAAGATTAAAACTTAATGATTCGTCTTTTACTTTTGATCCTGATTTTAATGAAGTTCTTGGCAGGGGATTTAAGGGGGGATTTTTGGGGAAACTTCATTTTGAAATAATTTCCCAGCGCTTGGAAAGGGAATTTGGAGTGAAAACAATAACTTCGTTTCCGTCCGTGGCTTACAAAATGAAAACCAAATCTCTTTTAAAAGAATTTCACGGCATACTCAAAGCTGATGAAAAAGGATATGTTATGATTGCCAACCCCAAAGATCTTCCTGATGAATATGAAGAGCTTCTTGAGCCGATGATAGAAGTGGAAATTATTTGTCCTCATAGATTATTGGGTCCGGTTATGAATCTAAAGGAATTGTTTAGATGGGGAGATGTTGACACTCAAATGTTGGCAGACAAAATAATAATAAAGACAATAATGCCTCTTGCCGAATTAGTGTCTGATTTTGATGATCGCTTAAAATCCGTGTCGGGAGGATTTGCCTCTTTTAGCTACCAAGAGGCGGGTTTTAAAAAACATGATTTGGTAAGACTGGATATTTTAGTCGCCAATGAACTTGTCCCGGGTTTATCGCGTATACTACCCAAAGAAAATATTGAATATGAAGCTCGCAAGATGGCGTCGCTTTTAAAAGAAACCCTTCCTCGTCAGCAATTTTCTCAAGCCATTCAAGCGAAAGTGTCCGGGAGAATTATTGCCAGAGAAACGATTCCGGCTATGAAAAAAGATTTGGGTAATTTTGGAAAAAATGGAGGAGATAGAACCCGAAAAATGAAGTTGTGGAACAAACAAAAAGAAGGTAAGAAAAAATTGCTTTCTATGGCAAAAGTCAGGATTTCTGCTCAGGATTTTAAAAAGTTGTTATCAAAATAACAAGAATTTTAATTGAATGATGTGTTATTATTAATCTATGAATTTTAAGCGATTAGCAACCATATTATTGATTTGTATTGTTATTACTTTCTTTTGGGTCGAGATATGGTTGATGATTTCGGAATCGAAATCTTTATCTTCAGAAAATTCAAAACTCTCAGACAGACTTAATGCTCTGGCTTTGGATAATAAAAAGATATTTGAAGATGTTGCTTATTATGCTAATCCCAAGAATTTAGAAAAAATTCTCAGAGAAAAATTCAATTATAGAAGTCCTTCGGAAAAAATGATAATTGTTGTTCCTGAGTAATAAAATAAATTATGGATAAGATGAATTATAAAAGAAATATTATTGTTACTGTTATTGTTGTCGGACTGGTTTTAATTTTGGGATTTATCGTGTGGACTTTGGAGTTATACCCAATCATTACAATCAATAGAAGTCATATGA
>DAOOCG010000038.1:0-4786 GCA_035408245.1 Minisyncoccota bacterium | reverse complement strand
TGCGTAATTTATTGACTCAACCTGGATTTAGTAAAGTGTTAATTTTTGGACGAACCAAACTTGGAGTAGAACGTTTATCCAAACTTCTTTTGGGTAGCGGTCTTAAGGCTCAATCAATTCATGGAAATAAGAATCACACTCAACGTCAAAGCGCTTTAAGAGCATTTAAAGACAGTATGATTAATATTTTAGTTGCTACGGATGTGGCGGCACGCGGATTGGATATTCCCAACGTGAGTCATGTTATCAATTATGAACTTCCTTCCACATACGAGGATTATATCCATCGTATCGGTAGAACCGGCCGAGGGGGTAAAACCGGAAAAGCTTTGACTTTTATTGAATAAGGAAGGGGGTTATATTAAGTTAATGGTTAATAGTTAATAAATAGTTATTGGATTATCAAATAACTAATAACCAATGACTAATAACCATCAAAATCGGATGATTAAAAATCAAAACATTTACGATGTTGTGGTTATCGGGGGCGGACCGGCGGGACTTATGTCTGCCGGCGTAGCCGGTAAAAATGGCGCCAAAGTGCTTTTGCTTGAAAAAAATGACGAGCTTGGGAAAAAGCTTTTAATTTCAGGCGGAGGCAGGTGCAATTTAACCAATGCAAATCCGGATCATAGGGATTTTATTTCAAACTACGGAAAGAAGGGATCTTTTCTTTTTACTCCGTTTTCAATATTTGGCACGGCTGATACTGTGAAGTTTTTTAACAAACTTGGATTGAAAACAAAGGTAGAGGATAATTTTCGGGTTTTTCCATCCAGCAACAGATCACAAGATGTTCTTAATGTTCTAGTGCGATATGCGCGAGATAATGGCGTTAAGTTTAAATTTTCTGCTGAAGTGGATGGGTTTAAAAAATCTGAAAATACAATAACGTCTGTTTTGTTAAAATCGGGACAAGAAATAAAAGCCAAAAAATTTATATTGGCAACTGGAGGAAAATCTCACCCGGAAACTGGTTCTACGGGGGATGGATTTAAATGGTTGAGTGAAATAGGACACAACGTTATAAAACCCAATCCAGCCCTTGTGCCGATTAAAATAAAAGAAATTTGGATAGGCGATTTTTCGGGTATAACATTTGAATATGTGGGCGTTTCTATTTGGCAAGATGGAAAGAAGATTATGGATAAAAGAGGCAAAATACTTTTTACTCACAATGGTCTTTCTGGACCGACAATACTTAATATGAGTAAAGATGTTGGCGAAGTGCTTAAACGCGGAGAAACTAAGATTGCCATAGATTTTTTTGCCGGCATTGACCAGAGTGTTCTTCAAGAAAGATTTATAAAACTTTTTGAAGAAAACAGCAATAAGAAATTAAGAAATTTAATGATAGACGAAATACCATCTAAAATATTTTTGAGAATTTTGGATATTTTGAGTATAAATGGAGAAATAAAGATGCATTCTATTTCCAGAGAAGAAAGAATTGCTATTGTGAACACTTTGAAAAAGTTTGAACTGACAATTAAAGGATTGGCGGGATTTTATAAATCAATTGTTTCAAGCGGGGGATTAGATTTAAAAGAAGTTGATTTTAAAACAATGAGATCAAAGATTTTTGATAATTTATTTTTTGCGGGGGATATTTTGGATTTTGACAGACCCTCTGGAGGGTTTAGTCTGCAGTTATGCTGGACAACGGGATATATAGCGGGAAAGGCGGAAGTCTAAAATACAAAGTCTAAAGTCTAAAGTACAAAGTCTAAAATTAAAATTTAAAGTCTAAGATTTAAAGCCCAAAGTCTTGCTTATTAGTAGGTGTGAAAAAGGTGGAAAATTGATAACTTTTAAAATAAGTAGTATAAATATCTATAGAAAGAAGGAGAATACAAATGGGAGACGAAAGAACACAGAAGAAGGTTGGGGAAGTAATTACGGTGAGAATTGTTGATGGAGGGGGTCCCGAATATTGCGCTTTTGTGATGGTTGGGCACGATTGTATTAAAGGCTATGGCAATAGTCCCAATGATGCCCTGGGTCATCTTGTAAGACACAATCCTGAACTTTTTAGTGTAAAAATATTGGATTAAGTTAATAGTGAATATTGTTTGTATATTTGGTTAGTTTTCCGCATGGTTCGCCCAGCGGTTTTTTTGATAAAATAATATCCAATATTTCTCCATATTTATCCTCTTGATTTGTTTTTTGGTTTTGTTAGAATGGTTAGGTAACCTAAATATAAGGTTTTGTAATAATTATGAGAAAAAAGATAATCAGGGAGATTTTAATGACTCTCTCGTTTATTCGCAAAAGGGTGGTGAATAAAGTTACTGAGCAAATGCTTCGGAATAAAGTTTCCCCACTCCAATTGATGATATTAGATTTTTTGACTCAGCAGAAAGGAGCTTCCGTGAAAGATATTGCTTCAAATTTCAACATATCAATGGCTTCGGTTTCTGATCCGGTTGAAGATTTGGTAAAGGGGGGATATCTAAAAAGAAAGAGCGATTTAAAAGACAGAAGAATAACGAGGCTTTTTATTCAATTAAAGGGAATGAAAATAGTCAAAAAAACGATGGATGCGGTCGTCTTAGAAATGTTTAACGGGCTTTCAGAAAAAGACCTAAAAAATTATTTGAATGTCGTTAAAAAAGTTTGCGAAAGTATGGGTAAAAATGCGAAAATAAGATAAATCAAAATTAATATGATAAAAGAAAAAATTTCAAAAGTTTGGGCTTTTATAAAGAAGCATTGGTTATTGACTTTAATCGCCGTGGTTGTGGTTGTTATTATTATAATTTCAATGAGCGGAGGGGGGAGTACCTTAACAACTGCTTCGGTTGAAAGGGGAACTGTTATTTCCGAAGTCAGTGTTACTGGGAAAGTAAAACCGGCTCAAAGCTTGGATTTGGCTTTTACCCAGTCAGGAAGATTAGAAAGAGTTTTTGTAAAAGTGGGGGATAAAGTTGTTACGGGACAGACTCTTGCTCACTTGGATAATGGAGATTTGGCTGCTCACGTTTCACAAGCACAAGCTAGCGTTAAGGCTCAGCAGGCAAACTTGGATGAAATAAGAAAGGGAAATCGAATTGAAATAGTTCAGGCTAAACAAGCTGAATTGGAAAAATATCAATCGGATTTAAATTCTTATTACACCGATTCAATCAATATTCTCAATAGCGCTTATGCTAAAGCTCATGATTCAATAAAAACGCAACTGGACGAATTATTTAATTACGATGATATCAATCCGGATCTAACGTTCTCAACTTCAGATACATTTAAAGAGACAAGCGCCGAAAATAAAAGGTTGATAGCTGGTGAGCAATTAGATGAATGGCAAAAAGAACTAAACCTTCTTTCATTTTCATCTTCAAAAACAGATATAGATAAATATCTTCTTAACGCAAAGCAAAGAATTTATAAAATAAGAGAAGCGGTGGATGCAGTTTCTGAGGCTTTGGATATATCCGTAAGCCTGTCTTCTACATCAATTTCCACCTACAAAGCTTATGTGAATATTGCTCGAACCAATGTTAATTCAGCGGCAAGCGCGGTAGCTGGTCAGATACAATTAATCGAAGGTCAGAAATTGAGCGTTCAAGGAATTCAAAATAATTACAATCAAATAGTAACTGGAGCTACAGCGGAACAACTAAAAGCTCAAGAGGCGCTTTATGAACAGGCGGTGGCCAACTATCAGTATGCTTTGGCTCAACTTGATAAAACAATTTTAAGATCTCCTTTTGACGGCACTGTTACAAAAATTCCTTTTTCAGTGGGAGATATAGTTCCTCCAAATTCAACAACCGTTTCTATAATAGGAGTGGGCAAATATCAAATTGAAGCTAATGTTAGCGAGTCGGACATATCTAAAATTGCTGTTGGAAAAACCGCCAAAGTGGATTTGGATGCTTATGGAACCGATATCTTATTTGATGCCAAAGTTGTGGGAGTTGATCTTTCCTCAACGGTTATAGAAGGAGTGGCAACCTATAAAACCACACTTGAATTTTTATTGGACGATCAAAGAATATTACCCGGCTTAACGGCTAATGTGGACATACTTTCTGATAAAAAAGACAATGTTCTTTATGTTCCCACAAGAAATGTTATTAGAGAGGATGGAAAAAGAAAGGTAAAACTTCTGATAAACGAAAAGACTGGAGAAAACAAAGAGGTGGAAATTGTTATCGGACTTAGGGGTTCGGATGGAAGGACTGAAATTATATCCGGACTTAAAGAGGGGGATAAAATAATAACAGAATAATTGTTAAAGGTTATTAGTTATTAGTAAATAGTTAGAAGTTGTTGTTTAAAAGAATAGTTAATTGTTATTAGTTAATGGAAAGTTGATGATTTATCTTGTGACGTTAGTTGAAGTTAGGTGTTTTGAAAAATTTAAATTTACTATTTGGTATGGAACTCATAGAAATTCAGGGATTGTCTAAAGTTTATGTTGACGACGAAACGGAAACCGTCGCTCTTAACAATGTCAGCCTCAAAATAAGCGAAGGGGAATTTGTTGCGATCACCGGACCGTCTGGTTCTGGAAAATCAACTTTTATGCAAATATTGGGATGTTTAGACAGACCAACAAGCGGAAAATATTATTTTGAGGGAAAGGAATTGAATTCTTACTCGGATGATGAGCTGGCTAAAATAAGAAACGAGAAAATCGGTTTTGTTTTTCAAGCTTTTAATCTTTTGCCAAGACTGAGTGTTTTGGATAACGTAGCAATGCCTCTGGTTTATAAAGGAGTAAATCCAAAAGAAAGATTAAAAAAAGCCACAGAGATGATAAAGATGGTTGGGCTTGAAG
>DAOOCG010000037.1:0-5075 GCA_035408245.1 Minisyncoccota bacterium | reverse complement strand
AAAAACAAAAGAGGAGTTGGGTGCAACAGTTAGATAAAAAATAATTTTTAATTTTAGAATGATTATGACCCAGTAGTAGAAGTCTGATTTGTTTTCACATTAACAATCATCAGGCTTCACTACTGGGCTGACCTAGTATGAGAATTTCAAAATGGCATTATGTTTATGTTTTGTTAAGTCAAAAAGACGAAAAATTTTATATCGGATACACAAAAGATTTACATAAAAGATTTGAACAACATAATACCAAAGCGAGTTTTTCAACTAAAAGCAGAACACCTTTTATTATGATATATTCTGAGGTATGCTTAAATTATTCTGATGCCACGCGTCGTGAAAAATACTTAAAAACGACACAGGGTCGCAGATTTTTAAAATTAAGACTTAAAGAATATTTAAAGTTGAAAAACTTTTGAAATTCTTCTACTAGGATGAAAATAGCTATAAATGGTTTTGGGAGAATAGGTCGGTTGTTTTTTAGACAGGTCTGGGGAAACCCTGATTTCGAGATAGTCGCTATCAATGATTTGGGGGATGCAAAAAATCTTGCCTATCTTTTGAAATATGACACAGTTTATAGAACTTGGGACAAGAAAATAGAAACAAACGATAAAGGTTATTTAGTCGTTGAAGGAAAAGAAATTCCATTCTTTCAATACAAGGATCCAGCTCAGCTTCCTTGGAAAGATTTGGATGTTGATGTGGTGATTGAATCAACCGGAGTGTTTGAATCGTTTGAAAAGGCGAGAGTGCATCTTGCCGCCGGAGCCAAAAAAGTTCTTTTGACAGCTCCTGCTAAGGATGATGATGGAGATGACTGCAAGACGGTTCTCGTTGGCTTAAATGAAGATGCTCTTAAATCTTGCGCCATTTCTTCTAATGCTTCATGTACGACTAACGGAGTTTCGCCGGTAATGGCGGTTTTATCAGAAACGATTGGGGTGGAAAAAGCCATTCTTTCAACTATTCACGCTTATACCGCAACTCAAAGTATTGTTGATGGACCGGTTAAGGGAGAAGATTATAGAAGAGGAAGAGCGGCTGCTCAAAATATTGTTCCCTCCACTACCGGAGCGGCAACGGCTATGACCAGAGCATTTCCCGATTTAGAAGGAAAATTTGACGGTATCGCTTTAAGAGTGCCAACGGTTACAGGATCATTAATTGATGTTACATTTGTGTCCAAAAAAGAGACAAGTATCAAAGAGATAAACAAAATTTTAACCGACGCATCAGACTCTCCTCGCTGGAAAGGAATATTGGGAGTAACCGATGAGCAATTGGTTTCCTCGGATATTATCGGAATGAATTACGCTTCATTAGTTGATTTGAAATTTACCAAGGTTATCGGAGGAAATTTGGTGAAAGTTTTGGCTTGGTATGATAATGAGTGGGGATATGTCACCACACTTGTAAAACATCTGATAAAAATAAAGGAAAAAATCTAATTAATTTGAAATTTATAATTTATAATTTTTAAACAAGTATAAAAAATAAAACCCCGTCCAAAAGGCGGAGTTTTTTGATTTATGTTAGGATTTTATTATGAGGTCTAAAATAGTTTTTATAATCATAATTATTATCGGGCTTATTATCGGAAGTCTGCTTGGGAGGCTCTATTTTGATTTTAAAAATAAAAATTTGGGAGCCTCTGTTTCTGCAACGGTTGAAGTAGAAAATAAAAAAGAAGTTGACTCTACCAATACAAATCAACTTTCAAACCCGAATCAGTCAGTGAGTTTAATTTTTGTCGGAGATATAATGCTTTCCCGATCGGTTCAAAAACAAATAGAGCGAAACGGAAATGATTATTCATTTCCATTTGCTTCTTCTTCAGAATTTCTTAAATCATCGGATTTTACCTTCGGTAACTTAGAAGGTCCGATTTCCAATCAAGGAAAAGATCAGGGAAGTATCTATTCGTTTCGTTCAAATCCGCGCGTAGTGGAAGGATTAATTAGTGCCGGTTTTGACGTTGTTTCTCTTGCCAACAACCATATTTGGGATTGGGGGAAAGAGGCATTAAAAGACACGATAAATATTTTAAAAAATAATAAAATCATGCCAGTCGGGGTGGGAATAAATTATCAGGATGCTAATAATGAAAAAGTGTTAGTAATTGATAATAAAGAAACAGGGGAAAAAACCAGGATTAGTTTTTTGGCATTTACCAATTTATATCCAAAATCTTTAATCGCAACCGAAGATTCGCCCGGAATCAGCAATTTTGATATAGAAAATATAAAAAATCAGATATCAAAAATCAAAGAAGAAAGATCGGCTGACTTAGTCGTTATTTCTGTTCATTGGGGAGAAGAATATCAACCACAATCAAATTCGCTTCAACAATCAATAGCTCATCAACTTATTAATGCGGGAGCGGATATTATTATTGGTCATCATCCGCACGTTATTCAAGAAGTTGAACAATACAAAGGTAAATGGATCTTTTACAGTTTGGGAAATTTTATTTTTGATCAAAATTTTTCAAAAGAAACAATGGAGGGCTTGGTTGCCAGAGTGGTTTTAGTAGGAGATACTATGGAGAAAGTTGATTTTTATAAATCAAAATTGAACCGTCAATATCAGATTGAATCAATTGAACCAATTAAACCGACTTTGATAGCCAATTAATTTTTAAATAAACAATATGTTTGATAAAAAATACACAATTCCATTTTTGATCGGAATAATACCAATAATTTTATGGATTTTTCAGATGCCTCTTTTGGATAGATTTGCCGGTTTTAGTTCTATCTTAAGAAGCTTGGGTCAGTTATCGGGACTTGTTGGGATATCTCTTTTTGCTTTGGTATTAATATTAAGCGCCCGTCTCAAGTTTTTTGAAAAAATATTTGGAAGCTTATCAAATGCCTATAATATTCATCACAATTTGGGAGGAGTTTCTCTTGTTTTGCTATTGATTCATCCGATTAGTTTGATGCTGGCTTATATTCCGGTTTCAATTAAATTTGCGGCCAATTTAATACTGGATATTTCCAATTGGTCCATTAATTTTGGAAAAATATCTTTGGCGTTGATGATTATTCTTTTGATAATAACTTTCTTTTTTAAGATCGCTTATCAAAAATGGAAATTAACCCACAAATTTTTAGGATTAGCTTTTTTTATCGGAGGACTACATGCGTTTTTGATTCCTAGTGATGTTTCTTCAAATATTTGGTTGCGATACTACATATTAGGTTTTTCTTTAATAGCTATATTGGCTTATATTTACAGAACAGTCTTTTATTCGTTATTTGTTAAAAAATATAATTATCTTGTTAAAGGAAGAAAATCGGTTGCTGGGGGAACTACGGAGATAATCTTAGAGCCCGTCGGAGATGAAATAAAAGCTGAGGCTGGACAGTATATATTTGTGAGCTTTCAAGACGATTTATTGGGGAGAGAAGTTCATCCGTTTTCACTAGTTTCTGCCAGGATGAGTCACAATTTGATTTTTGCCGCTAAAGAACTTGGTGATTACACGTCTCTTTTAAAAAATATAAGATTAGGAACTAAGGCAAAAATAGAAGGTCCTTATGGAAAGTTTAACTTTAACAATAGAAATTATAAAAATCAGGTTTGGATCGCAGGAGGTATAGGAATAACTCCTTTTGTTAGTTTAGCTAGAAGCCTAACTTCAGATTACAAAGTAACTTTATTTTATACCTTTAAAAATGAAGAAGAGGCCGCTTATCTAAATGAGTTGAAAGAAATAGCTAAGATTAATCCCAATTTATCAATTATTCCCTGGAATTCGTCACATTTAGGAAATATAAACGTTGAATCAATCAAGAATCACTGTTTAGATCTTAATCAAACAGATTTCTATATTTGTGGACCAGTTCTAATGATGAACGCTTTTAAAAATCAGTTAAAACAATCGGGTGTCTTTGAAAAAAATATAATTTCGGAAGAGTTTAGTCTTTATTCTTAAGGTTTAGAAAACAATCAATGACAATCAAAAATTCAGTTGCTATCGCTTTAGCCTTAGCACTAGTTGTTGTGTCCTCTATTCTTACAGCCAGCTTTGTTGTTTATGAAAACAATCGGATTCAAAATGGTCAGGCTTCTCAAAATTTATCCAATCAATCGTCTTCAAGCACGCAATCTGTAATTGCTGTAACTGATTCGGGTTTAACAAAAGAGATTATTTCTCAACATAATACCGAAAATGATTGTTGGGTTATTATAAGCGGCGGAGTTTATTCCATTTCCAGTTATTTATCGGCTCACCCTGGAGGAAAAGGAGTAATTATTCCTTATTGTGGAAAAGATGCTACCCAAGCTTTTTCTACTAAAGGAGATCGTGGGTCTCACTCTGATTTTGCTTGGAGTCTTTTAGATCAATATAAAGTTGGTTTACTTTCTTCTCAAATATCTCAAAACTCTCTACTCAAAACTACACCGGCAACTTCAAAAATAACTCCATCAAATTCTCCAATAAGTTTATTAAACCCTTCACCCACTCAAATCCCTAATAGTAATATTTCTTTAACCACCTCCGAGGTGGCTAAACATTCAACGGCTCAAGATTGTTGGACGATAGTTTCTGGAAAGGTTTATAACGTAACTAGTTATATTAACAGTCATCCTGGGGGATCACAGGCGGTTATGTCAATCTGTGGAGTTGACGGAACTGTGGCATTTCAAACAAAAGGAGGGGGAGGATCTCATTCTCAAAACGCAGTCAATATCTTGAGCAGTTTTTATGTAGGTGATATAAATACATTAGTTTCTGTTCCTCCAACACAATCAGCACCCCCAAATCCAATTTCAACCCCTCAAAACGACGATTGGGAAGAAGAGGATGATTAAAAGAAAAACGTGTCCACGCGACACGTTTTTTGGTATAATTCGTTTAAATAAGAGAAGAAATTAACTAAATAAATTATGAAGAAATATCTATTGTTTTTTATTGTTATAGCGATTCTTTTTGCTGGTGGACTGGCTTTTTCAGCAAAGGCGGAGGATTTGAATAAGAATGTTAACAATTCATTTTTATCAAAGACTCTTGAGGGATTGATTCAAAAATTCAATCAACTTCAGTTGCAATTTAATAAAAGAAATCA
>DAOOCG010000036.1:0-5192 GCA_035408245.1 Minisyncoccota bacterium | reverse complement strand
CCTTTGTTTGACGAAAGGCTTAGACGTGATGTTCAGATGGTGGTGACTATTTTATCCTACGACGACGAGAGTGATCCGGATTTCTTGGCTCACATTACCACTTCAATAGCGTTGGCAATATCCGATATTCCTTGGAAAGGACCAATCGGTGGAATTAGAGTCGCTTATTCGCCATCAAAGGGAATGTTATTCAATCCGACTAATTCTCAGGTTACAGAATGTATGAGCGAGGATGGATCGTTTGAATCATTTTTTTCCGGAACAAATGAGAGAATCAATATGATTGAGTTGGGAGGGAAAGATGCCTCTTCTGATTTGGTTCAAGAAGCTTTTGTAAAAAGTCACGAGCAAATAAAAGAACTTATCGAATTTCAGACAAAAATTGTTTCTCAAATTGGAAAGACAAAAACCCAAGTAGCCCTCAAAGAAACAGATCCGTCGCTTAATGAAGTCGTGCGTAATTTTATTATGCCAAGAATTGAGGATGCGCTTTATATTTCCAATAGATCTGAGCGCGCTAATGCCTTAGATACTTTAAAAGAAGAACTCTATACCCATCTTAAAGAATTGAGTGTTGAAAATCTTGCCGACGTTCTTCCTATTTGGGAGAGTGCGATTAATGAAGTTGTTCATAAAAATATATTGGCTTCACAAAAAAGACCGGATGGCAGAAAAATAGATGAAGTCAGAGAGCTTTATGCCGAAGCCGGATTATTCAAACGCCTTCATGGCTCAGCTCTTTTTTCACGCGGAGAAACTCAGGCTTTAGCCGTAACGACTTTAGCCGCGCCCGGATCGGAACAATTAGTGGAAACCATGGAAACATCAATGAAGAGACGTTTTATGCTTCATTATAATTTTCCACCTTACTCAACCGGAGAAACCGGACGCATGGGAATGCCGGGACGACGTGAGATAGGTCATGGAGCTCTTGCTCAAAAAGCGCTCACTTCCATGATTCCTTCACAAGAAGAATTTCCTTATACCATTCGTGTTGTTTCGGAAGTTCTCTCTTCTAATGGTTCTTCATCAATGGCGACAACGTGTGCGGGTTGTTTGTCTCTTATGGATGCGGGTGTGCCGATAAAAAAACCGGTTGCCGGAATCGCTATGGGACTGATGACTTATGAGGGTTATAATTCTGGAAATAATTCCAAAGAATTTAAAGTTTTAACCGACATTCAAGGCCCGGAAGATCATTATGGCGATATGGATTTGAAAGTTGCCGGAACTCGTGACGGGATCACTGCTCTTCAAATGGATGTTAAAATTGAGGGTATCACTTTGGATATATTCACTCAGGCTCTTATTCAAGCTCAAAAAGCCCGCTTTGAAATTCTTGATGTGATTACCAAAGTTATTTCCGAACCTCGCAAAGAACTCTCGCCTTACGCGCCCATTATTATGACCACTCAAGTGAAGCCTTATCAGATTGGTATGGTGATTGGTCCTGGAGGAAAGATGATAAACAGTATTATAGAAAAATTTGGTCTGGTTTCTATTGATATAGATGATGATGGCAGGGTATTTGTGGCGTCTACCGACCCAGAAAGTGCCCGCAAAGCCATTGTTTTTGTTGATAGCATAACCAAAGAATTTGAGATCGGGGAGATAATTGAAGGCCCGATCATAAAACTTCTGGATTTTGGTGCAATTGTTGATTTGGGCGGCGGCCGAGATGGAATGATCCACATCAGCGAAGTAAAAAACGGTTTTGTTCAAAAAATTACCGACGTTCTCAAAGATGGACAAATTGTTAGAGCTAAAGTCGTGAAAGTAGATGAAAACGGAAAAATCGGACTTTCTATTAAAGCGTTAAGCAGTGAAAATCCACAGCCAAAAACAGAGGCAAAATAATTTCCTCTGTTTGATAAAGTTGTAAATAAAAACTGCCCCTTTGGGGGCAGTTTTTATTTACAAAAGATTGATTGTAAAGACTTGCTTACCAAACTTAATAGCTTCAGCTTTATCATTAAACCAGATATCAACAATTCTTTGATCATTAAATCTGGCATTCATTCTATCTTCAATAACAAATACTCTGTTTCCATAAACTTCAGGAATCATAAACTTAGTTCCAAATGGAAGAAAGTTTGCCGCGGCTATTCCTTCGCGGGTTTCTGTTCCTAAGGCTGTAATGTTGGGAGTATCATCTGTCTCTAAAGGATCCGATGTGTAGGCAGTTACCCAAACTCTAATTTGTTGAGTACCGGCAATTGAAGCGGTTTGAGAAACAATTGATTGTTCCATAACCGAATCATTAGTGATACCTCCTTTGGCTATAAGAGCCATGGTTCTATCAGGATTTAACTCCTGAGCGTAGGCTTTGTTGCCGGCTATACCGCTAACAATTTCATCGTGTCCACCAACTTGATTTATGGATCCAATTATTATGCTCATAACCACCATACAGGCGGCTAATGCTATAAACCAGTTTTTACCCATATTTTTAGTTTAGTTTCTATTCTTACCAGAGCCATTAAGTCAAAAAAGTGGCTTAATTGGCTGTCTTTTTAATTTTCTGTCTTTCGCTCCTGTTTTGGAGCAAACAAAAACCGCGCTCTTTGCACGATCTAGCATAATTATACTCCCCTTATTCAAAAAGTCAACCCCACACCCTTTGTTGGTTTGGGTCGTTATTTATTGGTTAAAAACAGATTATTGGTAAAAAGCGAGAAGTTAAGCGGAGTATAAGTCTAAAATAGTCCTAATTTTCGCTTTGTTGTGGTGCTGAATAATTATGTTTTGGGGTTGTATTTGATGAAATCATAAAGCTGGATAAATCTTTGGGGTTAAATTTCTGGTATAATTAACCAATGCGTGAATTATATTCCAGAGCGCTGGTTTTAGAACGGCGCGATAGTGGAGAAGTTGATGGAATGATTTCTTTATTTACTGAGGATTTTGGAAAGATTACGGCTTTTGCCAAAAGTATTAGAAAACCCACCTCCAAACTTTCTGCTCATCTTCAACCCCTTACTTTTATTAAAATGCGCTTTATTCAGCGTCCAGGTCCCAGGGATGGTTGGTCAATTGTTGATTGTCTAAGAGACGATGATTTTGTCGGTTACAAAACTAATCAACGTTATGATTTGCTGGATATAGTCTCGTTTCTTAATAATTATTTATTTGAATCTCAAACGGACAGAAAGTTATGGGAATATATCAAACATCTTTTTGTCGGCCAATATAATAAAAAAGAGATGTCTTTAGGGCTGGTAAAAATTATCGGATTTGATGCTTTCGGGGCGGCTTGTGCCGGTTGTGGTAACAAAAAATTAAGTGCGTTTGTCGGCGACCAACAAATATTTCTTTGTAGTCGCTGCGCTTTAAAGATAAACTCTAATAATGTGTTATTATTAGATAAACTAGTTGATTAAACAATTTTTGTGAGAATTTTATTATTTTAATATGTCATTAGAAGATCTTGAGAAGGAGCTCTATGCTCAAAAAAGTTCCAGTCGCTTTCAACCCCAATCCTCTTTGGAAAAAACGGATAATAATACCGGTTCTCCAATAGGAAATCCTTGGCAAAATGGAGGGGATGCAAAAAAAGAAGGATCAACATTTTCCAGAGTTTCAAAGTATGGAGGGATTATTATATTGGGATTGATAATAGCGGTTCTAATTTTAATTGGATTTGCCGGTTTTTATCTTTACCAATATTTTACCACTAAGGATGTTTCTATAGCTTTCTCGGGTCCATCGGAAATAATGGTTGGTCAACCATTTGATTTATCAATGATTTTTACCAATCTTGCCAAAAAACAACTCGCTTCTCCGAGAATATCCCTTGCTCTCCCGGATGGTGTTATTTATCCAAAAGATCCGACCAAAAGAGTGATTACTTACGATATTGGATCAATAGATCCTCAAACTTCTGATAATGAAAAATTTGAATTAGTGGTAGTCGGCAAATCCTTGACCACATATGAATTTATCGGCCGGATATCTTATAACTACGAGGCCGCTTCGCTCTCAACCCGTTTTGAAAAAGCTAAAAACTATTCATTACTTGCTCGTGATTCGGTAATTTTATTGGATTTTTCCACTCCTGGGAAAATTCTTAACGGCGAAGATTTTGAAATGAACCTTCAATATCAAAATGTGGGCAACGACCGTCTTAGTGGAGTTAATATAAAATTTAATGTTCCCGCCACTTTTCATTTGAATAATTCTCAACCTCCGTTGGATAATTTCCAAATGTCTTTAGAATCACTTGATTCAAATGTCTCTAACCAAGTTATTTTTTCCGGTTCTGTGGTTGGGCAGGAATCATCATTTTTTACCATTGAAGCTAAAGCTCAAATTCAGATTGGCGGGCAATATTATGACATCAATACCAAAAGCGCTTCAATTGCCATAGAATCATCGCCGCTGGTTTTGTCCTTAAACCTTGATAGACAAAATCAAATCGTAAACCCGGGAGAAGAATTGTCTTATTTGATAAATTACACAAACAATTCAGACATTAATCTTTCGGACGCCGTTTTAAAAGTAACTCTTGATGGAGAGTTTTTCGATCTTGCCAGCGTCTCCAGCGATGGATTTTTTAATGGTTCTGAGAGAACAATTACTTGGACAGCGGCCAATATTTTAGATCTTAAAGAAATAAAATCTCGATCAGGAGGAAAAGCGTCTTTCAAGGTGAAATTAAAAAATATTTATCCAGTGGCAAAACTTTCTGATAAAAATTATATTATTCGGGCAACCGGTCAAATTGTTTCTCCGACCGTTCCTTATAATGTAATTGCCTCTAAAACAGTGGGTATGGCAATCACCGAAAATAAAGTTGAAGGCAGTTTGAAAATGAATCAATCCCTCTATTACAAAGAACCATCAGCCGATATTAAAAATAGCGGACCTTTGCCTCCCAGGGTGGGACAAACTACCGAATACACAGTTAACTGGGATTTAGCAGCAATTGCCGCCGATTATAAAAATGTTTCCATAAGCACTTTTTTGGGGCCGGGAGTAAAATGGACCGGCAGATTTACCGCTTCCACGCAGTCGGTTCCTTCATATAACGACCGGACACAAGAAGTTGTTTGGAAAATGGATTCAATTAACGCCAACCAAGGAGTAATAGAATCTGGTCCTACGACGGTATTTCAAATATCTCTAACTCCATCCATTAATCAAGTTGATTCCAAACCCGTTTTAGTTGGTAGAACAACCATAAAAGCTCAAAA
>DAOOCG010000035.1:0-5377 GCA_035408245.1 Minisyncoccota bacterium | reverse complement strand
CGGCCGTGTCTTCGTCCAAGTTATAATCATCCATCAGCTTGCGGACATCTTCGTCCGGCTGGTCATCGCCAAATTCGTCGATATGGTCTTGATAATCTTCTAAATCTTCTTCCATTTGATTAAAAAATTATTTCCCGCCTCTCGCCCTATTCGCTTATTCGCGCGAATAAGCGAATAGTAAGTAGGGATTATTTTTTCCAATCGGCGATTACTATGGTCTGGCCGCGCCTGGTGACGACGACTTTCTGATTGTCGCGCCATTTGAGCTGGCGGACGATCTCAATCGGCAAGGTGAGATAGACGCTGGCGCCTCGGCCGGTCTTGCCCAGCTTGCGGATGTTTTGTTTTTCCATTTTTCTCATGGGAATTGGTTATTTTTTATTTCGCTACTGACAACTATTGACAAACTTTAAAAAACGCTTTATAATACAATCAGAATACACATAAAAAATACCTCTACGGGTTTCGTCCCTTAGCGGTATTTTTTATTATATCTAAGTTTTTTTTGCAAATTATCCATAAAAATAATTTTTTCTTTGTTATGCATAATTAATATATTACCGGCCGGTCTTGCCCAGCTTACGTATGTTTTGTTTTTCCATTTTTCGCATGGGATGTTTTTATTTTTTATTGCCCGCCTTCTTGTCCGCCTTAGGTGGATGTATAGAGATATCTATGGAGATGTGTGTGGAGATGTGAATTTATAAAATAGTTCCCTTTTCTTTGGCTTTAGAAATTAATTTACTAAAATCTTTTTTTGGTATAATCGGACAAAAAGATCCAAAAGTCCATTTATTTTTTCTGTTTCCTATTTGACCAATAATCCAATAGCTTATTCTATATTCAATATCCCCTTCTTTCCAAGCATAACCATAAGCCATATTACTTTTATCGCTTTTAATTTTTCTTAATCTCTCAATCAAAAAGACTTTTTCCTTTAAATTTGTTTGACGCATAAAAGTCCATTTCTCTCTAATAAAAAACATTTTTGTTTTACGACCAATATCTTTCATGCCAATTAACAATCCTTTAGGAATTTCAATTCCATTATCTATTGCTTTATCTAATTCTTTTTTTATCATTAAACTGATTATTTTTTCTTTTAATAAAATTCCCTACTGATTCTAGCATATAATTTTAATTCAAATTTACTTATTTAGCCAATTTTTATAGTCAAGTAATATCTGGTCTAATTGATCAAGTAATGATTTTAAATTTGAGTTGCATATTTCCGTTATTGAAATAGGATTATTTTTTTCTTTTCCCCAATGAGCTGTGAAGGTTTTTCTTGTTTCTATTATTTTTTTAATAATTATGTTTCCATGAATTATATCAATTTCTTTTTTAAATTTTGGAACAATAATCTTTTTTAAAGAAATAACCTCTCTATTTTTTACCTCATAAATATCAAATAAGCGACCTATTTCAATAATTAATGATATCCATAGAGCCCTTTGTTTAACTAAAAGATCATTTGACTCCTGAACTTCTTCCATTGTATAAGCTTTCCTTAAGTCACAAAGCATATTAAGGTATTCCTTAGCATGCCTTAAAGATACCTCTAAGATGATAATTGGATTTCTTTCTTCCATATGAATTAATAAATATTAGCCAAAAAGGAAAACATTATATACTATTTAATATCCAATGCTTGCCGTAGCATGGCGGAGGCAAATATGGGTGGAGTTTTTTGTAAAAAGCCATAACCGGATATCTCGTGTTGGCTGATGTATTCCTTTTCTTTTGTTTTCTGAAAGAAAATTTGTTTTAAAATATTTCCAAATTTCTTTTTCCGTTTTGGGCGAAGGGTAGGTGTATAGATATATATAAAATAGATGTATAAAATTACTTATTTAAACAATGCAATTATTGCCACAACAAGCGCACCTAAAACAATTAAATTGCCACAGATGCCAATCCAAAATTCAGATTTCTTATACCAAGGTTTTATTGCTTTATTTGCCATATCTGTTGTGGCCTCCCAATATCTTTCTTTTATTCCCATATTATTTTATTAAATATATTTATATTAAAAATTCCAAGACACCTTTTTCCAACATTGCTAAACTAAAAAGATAATCGTTATGATTAAAAGTTTCGCGGAGTGGTTTTGCTGTTGTTTTCCAGCCAGGTCCGTCAGTGATCCAAATGAATTTATATTTTCCGTCCAAAACATCAAATAAATTTCTATACTCACCTGCGGTTGATTTTAGTTTTGATCCGCCTCCGCCGTAAAAATTTGTTTCAAAAATAAAAAGTTCTTTTCCGTTATCTATGACGAAATCATATCTTCTTGATGATTTATCAATTGGCACATCATAACCAAATTCTTTTTTGATTTTTTCTGAATTAGCTTCTTTCAAATATCTGAATTTCTTTTTCTTGCATAAATCAATTATAAAAGCTTCGACAATATCTTCCATGGCATGACCTCCGCGGTTTTTTCTTCCGTTACTGTCTATCCCAGCCTCAACTCCAATCATGTAATCAACTAGATTTTTGATTTTTTTATTTATGATCAAATCTTCTAAGCCAGTTTCTTTTACAAAAATCAGATATTTTTCAATATCCTCGTCTGACAATCTTTCTTTTGTAAAATCATAATCTTCATAAACCAACTTTTTATTTTTATAGTCTACCAAAATTTTGAAGCTCTTCTTGCTTGAGCCGTCTCGGACAACTAATGCAGGAATAATCTTTGCCAAATTTGGATTTTCTTTGAGTAAAAATTTAAATTCTTTGTCAAAATCATCTTTGCCAATAAGATAATTTAGATTATTTAAAACCAGTTCAATTTGTTTTGTGTTGCGTAAAACCTTTTCCCAATTTACAAAATAAGACCAAAGCATATTACTCGGTTTTAAATTGGCGATTAAAAAATCAAAAACCTCGTCATCAGTTTTGCATTTTAAAGTACCATTATAAAAGGATAAATTTTTCATACTATTTTTTAGAAATTTTATTTTTTAAATTCTTGTCTAATTCTTCAAATCTTTTGATAGATAAATCAAGATATTGCTTTTCAGTATCTATTCCAATAAAATTTCTACCATAAAGATAAGCCGCAAGACCAGTTGTTGAGCTTCCAGTAAAAGGATCTAAAATTAAATCGCCTTTGTTTGTGCTTGCTAAAACAATTCTTTTAAGCAAATCAAAAGATTTTTGAGTGGGGTGCTTGCCAAATTTCTTTTCAATCGGTTTTGGCGTGTTAATTGACCAAACAGACCTCATTTGCAAACCTGGCTTTTTCATTTGATCCTCTGGCCAGTCGCCATTTTTCATTAAATCATAATTAAAGGTGTGTTTTGCTTTTTTTTCTTTTCTCGCCCAAAGTAAAGTTTCATGACTGGCTGTAAAAAACCGGCATGACAAATTTGGCGAGGCGTTAGGCTTAAACCAAGCAATATCATTTAAAAAATGATACCTATTAATTTCTAAAGCAAAACCGCATTGATAAATTGAGTGATAAGTTCCACTAATCCAAATTGTTCCGTTCGGTTTTAAAACTCGGCGACATGCTTTTATCCATTCGTTATGAAATTCAAAGTTCTTTTTAGTTCCATTAGTTAAATCCCAATCGCCCTTTTTTACGCTTACCATTTTGCCATTTTGGCAAGTAAAGCTGCCACTAGATAAAAAATAAGGAGGATCTGCAAAAATCATATCTACCGAGTTTTCAGGCAGGGAATTTAAAAGTTCCAAACAATCTGCTTGGTATAACTTAAATCTCGGTTTTTCGTAAAATAGTTTATTCATAATAACTTTGGTTATCTACACTAAAAACAAAAAATAAATTATTTTATGAATCTCACGTTAGATGTATATATTTATCCTTCGGGGAAAAAGTCAATATCTATTTTTTTAATTTTATATATTTTTTGCGTACCTACTCCCACATCGTGTTCAATCATTAATTTTGCGAGTTTTGGTCCGTCGACAAGAACTATTGTTTTAATTGTTTTTTTGAGGATGTCGTTTGTATCTCGCGGAAATCTCGAGGTTGTGATAAATATACCCTTATTAACACCATGTAAATCTAGCGTCCCAACAAAATCTCTTACATCCCTAGCAGTAACAGAATTTCCTTCGCTATATCTCTTCGCTTGAAAAAAAATTTTCTCCAGACCCAATTTATCCTGATATACAATCCCGTCCACTCCTTCATCGCCAGAACCGGGAGTTGGCTCAAATCTTCCATATCCCATAGTAGATAATAATTCACCTACAACTTCCTCAAAAAAATATGGATCAACATTTCTTAATTTTTCTAACAATTCTTGAGTTAAACTTGCGTTAATAGAGTTATAACCCCTATCCATTAACTCGTCGGGTGTAACGTCTTCGACATCTTCATCACCTTTTACTGTTTCTTTTGATACTTCTTTTTTTATAGTTCTGAATTCAATAAACTCAGGAAATTGCTCAAGAAATTTTATATTAATCCTTTTAGGCTTCTGTCTTAAAACTTCTAAGCCTTTATCGGTTATCCTAATATATCCCCTTTTAGGAGCAGATAATAGACCAGCTTTAAGCATATAGGTTCTTGCCCACCCAATACGATTATCAATAATGGGTTGTCTGCCAGATGGAAGTAACTCTTTTCTTTCTGTCTCTGTTAATTCGAATTCATCGGATAAAAAGTCTGCCACGTCTCTAGTTTTATGCTCTTGCTCATCGGAGACACTCTTCAAGAGGGGGAGCATTAACATTTGATAATCTGGTATTGCCATATCACCTTATATTTAATAGTTAATAAAGGTATAAATTTTTGATAAAAACAATCTTATTACCCTAATTTTCCTCCTTTTTGGCTAAAAAGTCAACAAAGCCCGTCCCGAGTACTCGGGACGGGCTTGTATATAGATATGTATATAGATGTGTATAGAGATCCGCCCGAGGCGGACAAGTATTTCTGGAAATTTAATCTTCAAAAATTAATCCTGCCGCCTTTGGAAATTCAGAAACAAAATCAAGCTGATTGAGCGTTTCTGTCCCGAGCACTCGGGACAGAAAGCCGGCAACTAAGCGAAGCGGTTTTGCCGGCTAGCGAATATCAGCGACAGATTTTGTCTGAATTTGCCAACCAGCGGCGACTTTTTGCGCTCCTTTTTCCTAGAAAAAGGAGCAAAAGAAAATTTAAAAGCTGATGAAAATATTTTGTTTCTAACCTCCCCCTACCCCCTCCTTCAGACAATGAGGGGGAAATATGAATGATGCCTTTTTAGACAATGATGGAAATATGTTTCTAACCTCTCCCTACTAACTCCTTCAGACAATGAGGGGGGAATATGTTTCTAACCTCCCCCTACCCCCTCCTTCAGGCAAAGAGGGGGAGAATAATAAATATATCAAAAGACAAAAAAATTATTTAATCTCG
>DAOOCG010000034.1:0-5380 GCA_035408245.1 Minisyncoccota bacterium | reverse complement strand
AAAACTTAACACCGTTACCGCTAAACCAGCCTGCTCATCAACTTATCGAGGAATGTTTTGGGTGACTCAGAGCGCGGCGGGAGTAAAAGATGTCGTTGAAGTTTGTGCCAAAGATGCTGGGGATGCCTATGCTTGGAGATCAATCTATTAATATAGTAATAGTTAAACAAAGATGAAAAAAATATTTATATTAGTATCAATTTTAGGGCTGTTATTATTCCCAGTTTTTCAGGAAGAATCAAATGCTCAAACATACAATAGTGTTACTTTTACTACCGACACAACTATTAACATGTCGGGTTTAGGAGTAAATCTAACAGTTATGGCCGGGTCAATGGTGGCCGGGATGACAGTCAGCACATCTTCTATTAGTGTTGATCTGATGAAAAATTCTGTTTTTCAGCTAAGATCGTCAGATAATTACGGTCTTGAAAATACATTATTTATTCACACAAATCATCAACCCACTTACTCGGAAGTAATCCTGGGTTCATCTATTTTCACAACAGTAACTATTACTCCCCAATCGGAAAATTACATTCAGCCCGCAGGAGATGTTTCAGGATCTTTATCAAGTGGACAGAATACAAGCCCTACCCCCACTCTAACACCCACTCCAACTATTGCTCCCACACCGTCGGTATCACCGGAGTTATTTGTTTTACCCTATCCAAATCCGAAGAACATCAACGAGATGAAATCTAATTTAGAGGTTTTATTAAGACAGTTGGATTATTTAAGAAATTTACTAAAACAACAAACAGGTTTGGAAAATAAACCCAAATATAATCTTGAAGAAAAAAATCTATCATTTAGGGATGAAGGAGCCAATGTTAGAAATCTTCAAGAAATGTTAGCCTGGTATTCGGATATATATCCCAAAGGAATAATATCCGGTTATTTCGGGCCTCTTACTCAAGCGGCGGTCAAACTTTTCCAAAAGAAATATGAGATAAGTCAAACTGGAACTGTTGGTCCCCTAACAAGGGCAAAATTGAAAGAAATATTCAAGTAAAAATGAAATTCATAATAAGTTGAAAATTGATAGATAGATAATTGATGAATAGTTAAAGAGCTCTTATAAGGGGCTCTTTTTTGCATTGGGATGAAACAATCTGATAAAATAGCGGTTGGGTTAATTAACGGTTAGATATTATAAATTACTCAAACAACCAAAGAAATTTCAATTTTTATGAAAGATATTTACATATTGGGTGTTTCCGCTTTTTATCACGACTCGGCAGTGGCTTTATTAAAGAACGGAGAAATTTTAGCCGCCGCTCATGAAGAAAGATTCACTAGAAAAAAACAGGATTCTGGATTTCCAGTTATGGCCACAAAATGGTGTTTGGAATATTCCGGTAAAAATCTTGATGATTTGGAGGCGGTTGTTTTTTATGACAAGCCATTTTTAAAATTTGAACGTTTATTGGAAACTTACTATTCTTTTGTGCCCAGAGGCTGGAGATCTTTTATAACTGCTATGCCGGTTTGGGTGAAAGAAAAGTTGTTTTTAAAAAAATTAATAAAAGATGAGCTCAAAAAAATAGGAGGATTTTTCCCATCAAATTTACCAATTCTTTTTAGTGAACATCACTTATCCCATGCCGCCAGCGCCTTTTACCCGTCTCCATTTAAAGAAGCGGCGATACTGACTATTGATGGTGTCGGTGAATGGGCGACCTCTTCAATTGGAGTCGGAAGGGAAAACGAGATCACCCTCTTAAAAGAACTGCATTTTCCCCATTCTTTGGGTTTGCTTTATTCGGCTTTTACTTATTATACCGGCTTTAAAGTCAATTCCGGAGAATATAAATTGATGGGGTTGGCTCCTTATGGAAATAAAAAATCAGAGCGGGTCAAAAAATATATTGATGCAATTTATGAGGAAATGATTAAAGTGGCCGATGATGGATCACTTTGGATGAATATGGATTATTTTGACTATGCGACCGGATTAAAAATGGTCAAAGAAAATAAATGGATAGATCTTTTTGGTATTCCACCAAGAGATTCTGAATCCCCAATATCTCAAGAGTATTGTGATATGGCTTTGGCAATTCAAAAAGTTACCGAGGATATCGTTTTAAAAATGGCCAAAAACATAAAAGAAATAAGCGGTTGTGATAATTTGGTTATGGCTGGAGGAGTGGCTCTTAATTGTGTGGCTAACGGAGCTATTGTGAGAAGCAATATGTTTAAAAATATATGGATTCAACCGGCTGCCGGAGATGCCGGGGGAGCATTGGGAGCGGCGCTTGTTGGATGGTATATTTATTTTAAAAATCCAAGAGATGTAGTAAAAGAAGACTCAATGAGCGGAGCGTATTTGGGGCCTGAATTTTGCAGTTTGGATATTGAACAAACGGCTAGAAAATACGGAGCGATTTTTGAAAAGATTGACGGCTATTCTCAAGCGGCAAAAAAAGCGGCAGATTTAATATCTCAAGGAAATGTTGTGGGATGGTTTCAGGGGAGAATGGAATGGGGTCCGCGGGCATTGGGCAATAGAAGTATCATAGCTGATCCGAGAAATAGAGAGATGCAGAAAAAACTAAATCTTAAAATAAAATTCAGAGAGGGTTTTAGGCCATTTGCTCCGTCAGTTTTATGGGAAGATGCCAGGGAATATTTTGATACTCAAATTCCAAGTCCTTATATGCTTTTGGTGGCAGATGTTGTTGAAAAAAGAAGGTTGCCACTTCCTGAAAACTACGAGACTCTTACTTGGCAAGAAAAACTTTATCATATGCGTTCTGACATACCATCAGTTACTCATTTGGATTATTCGGCTAGGTTACAAACGGTTCATAAAAATACCAATCCTCTTTATTGGGAATTGATTAATGAGTTTAAAAAATTAACCGGTTATGGAGTGGTGGTTAATACTTCTTTTAATGTTAGAGGGGAGCCGATCGTTTGCACTCCAAACGATGCTTATAAATGTTTTATGCGAACTGATATGGATTATTTGGTAATGGGAGAGTATTTATTTGAAAAAAATCTCAACCAGATTGGAAAGAAAATAAAAATTGGAAAGAAGAATATGTCTTGGACTAAAGATTATGAAAAAGATACTGGGTAATATAGCGGCTTTATTTTTTGGTTTAATAATCGCTTTTATAGCGGGAGAAATTTTAGCCAGAACAATATTGCCGGTTTCCACTTTGCGTTCCGAATACGACCCATCCGTAGGAGTGCGTCGCATTCCTAATCAAAAGGCTAAATATGTTGGAGAGGATTATTCAAATACCGTGATTATTAACAGTGCCGGTTATCACGATTTTCAACGATCAACAGAAAAATCAAAGGATGTTTATAGGATAGCAATTGTAGGAGATTCCTATGTTGAGGGACTTCAAATTAGCAGGGAAAAGAATTTTACGCACTTGCTTGAACAAGAGTTAAACAATGAACAAACAAACGGTAAAAAATTTGAAGTTCTTAATTTTGGGGTTTCGGGATTTGGAATTCCCCAATATTATAGAACGATGGAAGCAGAAGTGATGAAATATAATCCGGATTTAATAATAATGGCTATTTATTCCGGAAATGATTTCTATAACTCAATCTTTGAATTTGAAAAAGATGTCTATAAACCGTATTACCAGATAAATGATGGCAGTATCAAATATATATCTCCTCATCCGTATTCTAATTTATGGCTTAAAGATTTGCTTAAAAAATCAGATTTATTTGTCTTTATAAAACAAATCATCAACACTTCCAGACCAATTCAATTATTTTTTTCTCGCTTGGGATTAATGACTATCTCTGGGGGATTGGGATCCGATGGAATTCCGGAAGAGTTTGGGGTGTATGATCCAAGCGAGCCGTCTCCTTGGAATAAGGCTTATCAAACCGGATTAGAGATGATAAAAAAATCTTCTCAATTAGCTGTTGAAAATAATATTCAATTTATGGTTGTTATTGTTCCCCCATCGTTTATAAGTGAGAACAAAGAGACAGACGCGCTTAATCAATACCCGGAACTTTCAAAAAAAGTTATTGATTGGAATTACCCCATCAATCAAATAATTCAATTTAATAAAAAAGAAAAAATAGAAACACTTGATTTATTGCCGTTTTTTAAGGATGATTATAAAACAGAAAATAAATCATTCTCTTGGCTCCATGATGGGCATTGGAATGAATACGGTCATCAGAAAGCATCCGAATTTATTGGAAGCTATCTTAATCCCCGGTTATTTCAAAAATAGATTAGTATGAAGATAACAAAAGAAAAAAATTATGAGTTTATCATCGCCTTTATGGCGATTTTGGCATTAATCTGGTTGGTGGGGCAATGGGATTTATTAATATGGGCAGTTTTAATCATTGGAATTATCGGATTAGCTTGGTCTAAATTATTAATAATTCCGGCCAAGGGGTATTTTGGTTTTCTTAAAATTTTAGGAAGTATTAATTCAAGGATTTTATTATCAATAGTCTTTTTTGTCATTTTGACTCCAATCGCTTACTTAAAAAGCATATTTTCAAAAGAAGATGCGCTAATATTAAAAAATTCTTCCCTGAAAAAATCATTTTGGAAAGAAATCAACAAGAAATTTAAAACAGAGGATATTGCCAATCCTTATTAATCAAACTATGGATTTTATCAAGGATTTAATCAAATTTATGGCAGTCAGAAAAAAATGGTGGCTATTTCCGGTCATTATCGTTTTGTTGTTTATAGGAGTATTGATCGTATTTTCTTCTGGTTCGGCTTTGGCTCCCTTTATTTACACCATATTTTAAAATCATTTATCGACCATATTCGTAAGTGCCCGATATTCCATAAAAAGGTGTCAACTTCAATTCACAATCTTAATGCCGACAAAAAACTGGGAAGATTTAAAAAAATCGCTTATTTTGTTTTGAATTTTATCAATAATCTTTTTCCAACTAACCGGATAGATCCATCTGTTGAGTTGTGTTTGTTTAATCTTACATCTTCTAAAAATTATTTTGAAAAAATTGATCAAATGGGATCTCCGAGTAGAATTTTATCCCAACTTTTTCTTGTAAATTTACCCTGGTTAGATATTAAAAAAGAACTTGGGAATATTAATATTCTTGATATCGGTTGTGGATCCGGGCTATATGGGGAAAGACTTTCCGATTATTCTGGTGGACTGATTTCAAGTTATAAAGGTATTGATATAGCCGAAAATCCTGTGTGGAAAGATTTAAAATTAAAACACGCCAATTTTTCATTTGAAAAAATAAAAGATGAGAATATATTATCCTATATACCTCCAAAAACAAATTTATTCTTTTCTCAATCTTCTTTGGAACATCTGGACGATGTTTTATATTTCAATCAAATAAAAGAATATACGGAAAAATATAAAGAACCGATTATTCAAATCCATCTTGT
>DAOOCG010000033.1:0-5662 GCA_035408245.1 Minisyncoccota bacterium | reverse complement strand
CCATCTTCACCCTTAATTTTGACAAAACCGCCCAAAGGTATCCAATTTAAAGAATAGAGCGTATGGGTGTCTTCGGCGACTTCTCTATTACCCCAATAAAATTTCCAATGGCCATTTTCTTGACGCAACCCCCCAATACGCGGCGGGAAGCCAAAACCAAACTCATCTACTTTAATTCCGTTTTTTCTCGCAGCTAAAAAATGACCCAATTCATGAGCAATAACTAAAATAGCTAAAACTAAAATAAAGGCCAAAAAAGTAGTCATCATAATATCAATTAAAATAAAGTGTAAACTTATTCTAACAAAAAACTCTCTTAAAGAAAAGAGGCAAAAGACTATAAAGAAACCAAACGTGCTTCTATTTTTTCCCCTAAAAACTGACTGCCCAAACGATTAAAATTTTCGGTTTTGTCGGTAGTTAAAAAAACTCTTTTACCAGAACGAGTTAATTTTGACTCAATTTCCGGATGACGCTGCAAATAATCTAGTAAAGACTCTTTTTCCGCTATGCCGGGATGAAAAACTTTAGTTGATCTACCCATAATCAATTGAATATTTTTTATCACTAAAGGGTAGTGAGTACAAGCTAAAATTAAAGTATCAATTTTTTTGCTTTTTAAAGGCTGAAGATAATAACGGAGGATTTTTTTGGTTTCCACTTTTTTTGTCCAACCTTCTTCTATTAAAGGAACAAGAAGCGGTGCGGCAGCAGAAAAAATTTGCAAACCCGGTCGGCGTTTTAATAATTCGGCTGATAAAGCGCCAGACTGAACCGTAGCTCTAGTGCCCAAAACACCTACTCGCCCATTTTTAGTTTCTTTAATCGCTTCTTCGGCGGTGGGAATTAAAATTCCTAAAACTTTTTTATCAGGATAATGCGTTGGCAACCACTCTTGTTGAATTTTTCTTAAAGCATTGGCCGAGGCAGTAAAGCAAGCCAAGACCACCAATTCGCAACCGTGTTGAAATAAGTAATCCAGCGCTTGGGTAGTGTAAGTATAAATTTTTTCCGGCGAATGATTACCATAAGGAGCGCGGGCAGTATCCCCTAAATACATAAAATCATAACTGGCAAGCGAAGATTTTTCTTTCGCGCCAATTCCCAAAACTTCTTTTAAAATTGATAACCCGCCAAAACCAGAATCAAAAAAACCAATCATAAGTTTAAATCCAAAGGGCTTTTAATTTGTGCTAAAACATTATTAGCTACTTTAGTATAAATCTGCGTAGTTTGCAACTTGGCATGACCCAACAATTCTTGAATATAGCGGATATCGGTCCCCGCTTCTAATAAATGAGTAGCAAAAGAATGACGCAGAGTGTGTGGTGAAACTCTTTTTTTTATTCCAGCTTTCTCCGCCGAGTGCATTACTATTTTTTGAATAGTAGCCTCTGTTAATTTTCCGCCCCGGCCGTTAGTAAATAAAAAATCGTCAGCTTTTTTAATTTGCCTTTGTTTTTGTAAAATTGAAAAAAGTTTGGTTGGCAAAACAACCATCCTATCTTTTTTACCCTTACCTTGAAAAACGCGCAATATCTTCCTGTCTAAATCCAAATCACATATTTTAATATGAGTTAATTCACTCACCCTTACACCAGTGCCATAAAGAAGGCTAATTATACAATTATGCTTGGGATTGATGGTAGTCGAAATCATTTTATGGACGTCTTCTTTAGACAAAACTATGGGTAAATATTTATTCTTACGCGGATGAGGAAAATTGATAAAAAAAGCCCGTCGCCAGATATTTTTATAATAAAAAAGCAGGGCGTTATAAGCCACTGACACAGTACTAGCAGAGCGACTTTGAGCCAAAGCATCTAAATAAACCTTGAGATCTTCTGTTTTAACTTCTCTAGGATCTTTTTTACAATAAGCTAAAAAATTTTTGTTATAAAAAAGATAAGACTCGGCAGTCTGGCGGCTATAATTACGAACACGCAATTCCCTTTCCAAACCAGCTAAGGTCTTATCAAAAGTATTGTCCTCCTTCATATTACTTGATATTATTAAAATATTATAGACCCCCAGTCTATAACTTAATTCTTACAAGAATTATATCATATCTTAGCCAACAAAACCAAGAGTTGGCATAAAGGTAGTTATATGAAATATGCTTTTCTTTTTACGGCTAACGCCTAACACTTTTCTATAATGAACAAATTTAATTTTTATTTTTTAAGAGGGGGGTATAAGGTGTTTTCTCCGCTCCGCTACGAAAACGATTTATTATAATAAAAACTATGCCAAGTAAAACTAAACTCTCTAAAATAGACGACAATAATAATGGTTTGGCATTTATAAAAGAAGTTGCCAAATATTTTATGGATTTTTTGGAAACTGATTTCCATAAAAGAAAAAATCCAAAAAGAAGCATTCAATTTAGGAGTAGTAATAATTTACTCGTTGGATTAAATCTCAATAAATATCCCACTTTTAATAATCTCGTAAATAAAGCGATAAATCACGCATTTGATAAAAATACTCTCAATACAATTTCAAAAGGGGTTTATAGGACAAATATCCCAAAAAATTTATTGGATTTAGTTAAATTACAGACGGAAAAAATAACCAGCAAGCAAATTACCAAAATCCTTGAACAAATCGCCGAGGAAATAGAAAAATCAGCCACTTTATACAAAAAAGAATATGATCAAGCATTGAACACTTCCCTTGAGGCTGCCGCCAAAATTATAAAAACAGATTTAGTTTTGCCGTTTGTAAGCAATATTGAAAAACCTTTAGAGAATTTAAACCTTGGTGACGAAAACAATATTTATTTAATGGAGGAAGAACTAACCGCAGTTTTAACTTCCTCTCTGGAAAACAAAATTTCTGAAGTTGTAAAACTTTTGCTAGCAAAAGAAAAAGTTGATATTACAAAACAATTGAAAGATGTTTTTGAACTTGCCGACATCAAATTAAATATTCATTCATTCTTTGAAAGTTTTCAGGTCGGCGATTTGTTCGCAGAAATATATGAAATGGAGAGAAACAGAACCATTTTAGATAAACAAGAATTTTATTTATATTTTTGCGACATAACTTTCAATAATGCCAAATTCCCAATTTTTTATATTCCATTTGGGATTGAAAAACAAAACGAAGTTTTGACGATTGAGTTTGATTCGCAGGTATATATAAACAAAAAAGCTCTTGAATACATAACCCAAGAATACAATCAAGAAAAAGGCAAAAAAGGGAATTTAAAAACAATATCGGAAAGAATAATCTATTTAGCCCAACACCAAAACAATTTTAGAGATGTGGTCAGTGAAATATTGAGTGAAATAACAAATTTCTTTGAACTTGATAAAAGCATAGATATAAACAATTCCGAGCAACAAATTGCAAAAAGTTTTCTTGTTAGAGCTTCAAATAATTGCTACTTAGCTTTATTTGATAAATCTGATGAAGCATTAGTGAACGACTATGAGGAAATATTAAAGCTTCTTACGGCTGGCGATAATGTTTTGGCTGAAGCGTTTAATAAATTGATTGATGACTTTATTCATAAAGACCCGAAAAAATATGATCTTGAAGTTCAAGAAGAATGGAACGATCAAGATGTCCCAAGCCAACTTGTTTTTGATAGCCCAATACCCCTAAATGGAGAACAGCTACAAATATTATCGGCATTAAAGAAGGAAGATTGTAAGTATATTATAGTTCAAGGCCCTCCGGGCACAGGGAAAAGTCATACAATTACGGCGGTTGTTTTTAATTTGATTTTGGAAAATAAGTCTATCTTGGTTTTGTCAGATAAAAAAGAAGCTCTTGATGTTGTGGAAGATAAGATTACGGAGACAATGAATAAAGTCCGTATTGATGACAATTTTCAAAATCCTGTATTGAGACTAGGGAAAACAGGGAATGCTTACGCAAAAATACTAAGTCCTATATCGATAAAATCGATCACCGCCAATTATTTAGCTGTCAAAAAAGATTACAAGTCGGTAGAAGAAAATATCGAGAGGTCAGAAAATTCCCTGAAGGAAGATTTGGAAGCCGAAATACTGGCTTATGAAGAAATAGATTTGAAGGAAGTTCACGAGTTATTTGACCTGGAGTCTTATTATGTAAATAAGGGTTTCCCCGTCGATATTGACGAAGTCCTAAATCAAACAGAATCAGCAATTGAGCTTGAGGAATTCAAAAAAATATTTTTGTCGCTAAAAGACAAACTTGTTATTGATCAGGACGAGAAAGAAAAAGAAGCAAAACTTTTCAAATTGCTGAATTTTTCGATCAATGACTTCAAGGACATATCCAACTTTCAAAAATATTTGTGGTTATTAAATTTCCTTTCTTCTTCTGTCGCTAAAATTAAAGAAGTTTACGCCAATGATTTAATGCTATTATCAACATTTGATAATTTTAGCGAATCCTTATTAGAAAAATTGAGCGATTTTATAAACAATTACGAAAAAGAGAGAAACTGGCTTTTTGGTTATGCGTTTAAAAAAGAAAAAATTGAAAATTTAGACAAGGAATTTAAAAAATCATTTAGCCTAACTTCACAAATTGAACCGCATAAAAATTTAGAGAATTTGAAAAAAGTTTTAGGAATTTATCAATTTGCCGAAGAACTAAAAGCAAAATTGGACGAAAAATATCAGATCAATTTTGATTATTTAAGATTTATTCATCAGACAATAAATGACGATACACTTTTGGGTGTGTTAAACAACTTGATGCAAATTGGCGATGATTTAAAATTCTTAAATACAAATTTGCCAAAATATCCGAATACAATAAAAAGGCTTAAGATTGATTTGAATTCTTTTAAAACTTTTTGCTCAAATGAATTGGTAAAAATTTCAGACCTTGATTTTGATAGGTTAATAAGATTTATCAATTTGAAACAAAAAATTGAGAAAGATTTCAATAATATTCCTCTGTTTAATTACGCAAATCAAAAAAATAACATTGAAAATCTTCTTACTGTGAAGATGACGCATATTATGGACGGCAGATTAGTCGAATTTTGGAATAAACATCAGTCAACGGCGACCGCACTTAAAAAGATTATTCAAAGCAAATTAAAATTTCCTCAAGAAGAATTTCTAAAGCTCAAAGACGCTTTTCCTTGCATATTAGCTGGCATAAGGGATTATGCAGAATTTATACCACTTGAGCCGGAAATTTTTGATCTTGTGATAATTGACGAAGCCTCACAGGTTAGCATTGCACAGGCATTCCCAGCCTTGTTAAGAGCAAAAAAGGTCTTAATTTTAGGAGACAATAAGCAGTTTAGTAATGTTAAAACTGCACAAGCCAGAACGGAAGAAAATAAAAAATATCTTGGACAATTAGAGGATTGTTTTAAGAAAACTATTTCTCGAGATGCAGTTAAAATTGTAAAACTTGAAAAATTTAATATAAAAACTTCTATCTTGGATTTTTTCAGTTTTATTAGTAATTACAATACTCAATTACTAAAACATTTTAGAGGATACAAAGAAATTATTTCGTATTCAAATAAATACTTTTATCAAGACAGCTTGCAGGTGATGAAGATTAGAGGAAAAGCCATTGATGATGTTATTAAGTTTTCTTTTGTTAAACACGACGGGAAAAAAGAATTAGCACAAAATACAAACACGCTTGAAGTTGAATTTATAATTTCCGAACTGAAAAAATTAAAAGAAATTGATAG
>DAOOCG010000032.1:0-5951 GCA_035408245.1 Minisyncoccota bacterium | reverse complement strand
CGGTCCGGAGACCGCTCCCGTGAGCTTGGGTCATTGTTTTCTCGCCACCCAAACTCGTGAGGCGATAGGGTCCTCAGGACCCAGGATTTGGGCTTGCCATCCCGTTTCCCCGTAGACTCAGGGTACCTAAGAGATTGGCTGCGGAGTTAGAACCCCGCTTTTCCCGTGTTGGAACCCCACGGCGTAGACTGATTCGAGAACAACTTGTCCCGAACCCACGAATTGCACACGCTCTCACCGATATCCGGGCTTCCTGCTTCGTGCAGGCACGTTTGCCGGATAGGGGTTCCTGAGAGCTGATTAGTTTATAACATATACTAACAACAAATGCAAGCTCATTAAACAAATATTAAAATATTGACATATTAGCTTATATTATGTAGCATAATAATCGGTACACGATGTAAACCCCACAAAGGAGGAGGAACACAATGCTAAGGCAAACCGTCGTTATTGTCATAAATGAAGACGAGAATGAAGTTGTATATCATTTGACTCCGGAAGAATTTGAAGAGTTGGTGAGGTTGATTGGAAAATATACAGAAAGCCATAAGAGGGTTTGTCGGGAGTGCGTTGATGCTTATGAAATTCCCGGCGATGACAGTATGAGCGAGTGTCGACCGATGACCAATACGGCTCAAATTGCGGATTTCAGATTGAAGCAACTTGCTGATATTTTCAACCATTGCGAAGTTTTTGATCCACTTGAACAAAGCGAAGTGGTTCGATTGGGAACTGGTGTAATTCTTGAAGGATATGTTCGAGGAGAATTTCTGATGACAGATTGTATTCTCGATGAATCGGCTCAAAGAATTTCTTCTAAGTCTGAAATTGGTAAAGCTTTGCTTGGTATGCAGGCAGGAGAAACTGCACGGGTCTTGATTGGAGGTGAGAATGTTTGCATCTATATTGTGTCAATTATCCCTCCATCAAGGGCGAGGCGGCGGATTGAGATCAATAATTCGTAAGAGATCTCAAATTAGAACAAAGAGCGCGTTGCGCTCTGTTTTTTTATTAAAAAACGACTCAATGAGTCGTCAGTCGCTATAAAGAACACGAACTTTTTTATCCTCAATCAGAGCGGCTAATTTTTTTACATCATCATTTAAAAGACGGATACATCCGAAACTTGCCCGTTTACCAATTGATTTTTCATCTTTAGTGCCATGAATTCTTGAAAGGGAGGTTATTCCCCTGCCCTCAAATCTCATAATCACTTTAGCATCACCCATGAAATTAAACGGACTTCCGGGTCCAGCCACATCGGGAAGATCAATCTTCTTATATTTCTTGTAGTAATCCTTGATGCTTTTTGGAGGATACCAATAAGGATTAAGTATTACCTGAGTTACTTCCCCGCTAATTGGCAATTTTACTTTGTAACGAGGTAAGGCAACCGGATATGATGCCACTTCATCAAATTTCCAATCATACAATCTCAAACAAGCTTCGGAAAAACTGACGATTATAGTGTAATCGTATTGAATTGAGAGTTGTTGTTTTGGTTGAGAAGTCTGAGAAGTCAGGGAAAGAGCCAACAAGAGAAAGAGTCCTGGCACGTTGTCTCCTTTTTTGTCTGGTTTAAACGATATTTATGCCCAATGAACTGTTTTGGAATATAACCGATTATTTCCTTTTTGGCAATTTTTTAGGATAGATGACGATTATCTGACGAACCATCATATTTTTCCAAGTCGTTACCCACTCTCCTTCAAAATCAAACCAGACTCTTAAAAAAGCGCTTCTTTTTAAAGAATATATCTTTCCGGTTTCGGTTTCTGCCAAATATATCTTATTTTTATCCAAACCAACAACGACAGAATAATGACCGTCGGGAGCATATTTTGCGCTTTCTTTCTCGGGTCCGCCGGAAAACCAGTCAACAATGACGGGTATTTTTTTGTCCAGCCATTTTTTAATTTCAGAAAATGACGAAAAGTTTTTATAAAAACCCTTCATTCCATAATACTCAGCGGCTTTAACAATATCTTTTGTCTTTGACCCAAATCCAGGGATAGTTTTGCAACGTTTAATAAGCTCCATCTCCGAAACTTTTATTCCCCAATATTCCAAAATGATTCTTAGGCAGGTAGGACCGCAAGAATCCATATTGTCCATTTGTTCATAAGGTTTTACTTTAAGGAGTTTTGCCATATTTATTTGTATAAATTTTTATCCAAACGCAATGAAAGAATTTTTTGATAATTTTTTATGACTAATTCGTGAACCTCAATTCTTTTTTCTAAGTGAAATTCCAAAACAGGAGTTTCAATCGTTATTGCAGTTTCACAACCTATGCCTGGAGATTTTTTGCCGTCAATAAAAATTATTTTACTGGTGAAAAATTCCTCTATTGATCCATCTAAAGACGGTTCAACAATGCCACCACACACCGTCTCCCCAAATCTTGTTTCCCCTTCTTCCAAAAGAGGAATTGGGGAATTTTCCAATAGTTTTATTATATACCTGGCGATGGGATCATCAATATGACGTCTGCCTTGCGAATATATATAACGCTTATCAAATATTTCATCTTCATGATGATCAATTATTACAAGAGGCGGATATTCTTTTGAATATCTTAAAAAAGATTGAGTTAGAGCGTAAGATTCATCCGATACCGGAGCTAAAGCGCGCGGTTTTTGATTGTCTTCCTTGTTAGGAAGCATATAATCACAATCACTTATATCAAAACCTTTAGTCCATTCTCTGTATTCATTAAAATAACGCCAGTTCGTGGTATAACCGGCCGGATTAGCCAGGGGAAATAAAACCACTGGAATATTTTTTGCCAATTCTTTTATTATCGGGATGTTGCGAATCAAAGCGTTCGGTCCAGCCGGTTCTTCGCCATGAATACCGCTAATTATCCAAAATGCCGGTCCTGATTTTTTGGTTCTAAAAGAAACAATAGGAAGCGCTGATGGTTTGTTAATTGTTGGTATTTCTCTTTGAGTATAAACAACTTCGGTTATCCAATCCGGATCATTTGCTATCTCTTCCCAAGATTTATAAATCTGGTCGATTGAAGCTCGACCATCGGTTGAAAAAGTCTTGATTGGAGTGTATTCAAACATAAATTAAGCGGCTTTTTCACTTTCTAAGGATTCTCCGGAAATATTTCTGGCAACTTCTTTTAGAAATTCAAATTTGTCAAAATCAATCTTCAAACTGCCGGTTAATTCTTTTATTTCCGAATCATTCATTCTTTTTATAATCTCCAAGAAATCGCCGGCGATTTTTTCAGCTGTTGGTGCGATAATAAGTTCCCCTTTTTGAATACTTATTCCAAGATTAAAAAGCTCTATTATTCTTTTTCTGGTTTCGTAATCGTTATAATTAAGTTCTTGCTTGGATGTAAATTTAGGTGATTGTTCAAATGATTTCATACATTCATTTTATATTTTTGAAATGAAATTTTCAACTAAAAATCATTGAGATTTTTTTGGAAAGAAGTATTTTTTACCTTTTAATTTTTCCGGAAGAAGGTCTTCTTTGGAATATTTTTCATAACCCTTGCCATAACCCAAATTTTTCATAAGTTTGGTCGGAGCATTTCTTAAATTAAGAGGCACCGGCAAATTACCCAACTTTTCCGCATCAGTCATAGCACTCACATAAGCCTCGTAAGCGCTCCTGTCTTTTTTGCACAAAGAAAGGTAAACAACACCATGAGCCAAATTGATTCCGCACTCGGGAAATCCGATTGTTTCAACCGCTTTAAAAACATCGTTAGCCACAACTAAAGCTGTAGGCATTGCCATCCCAATATCTTCACTGGCAAAAATTACCATTCTTCTGGCAATAAATTTCGGATCCTCCCCTGCTTGAACCATTCGTGCCAGATAATAAAGAGCCGCATCCGGATTGGAAGCTCTCATGCTTTTTATAAAAGCGCTTATCAAATTATAGTGTTCTTCTCCTTTTTTATCGTAACGTAAAAATTTTGATTGAAGGGTATTTTTTAAATTTTCAATATTTATCTTTTTATAAAGATTAATCGTGTTTTCCAACATGGCAATCGCCTGTCTGGCATCTCCATTAGCCATTCCAACCAACCAATCTTGAGATTCTTTATCTACTTCATACCCCGATCGCTTAATAATTTTTTTTATTTCCGTATCAGATAATTCATTTAAAACAAAAACCCGACATCTTGAAAGCAAGGCCGGTATAACTTCAAAGCTGGGATTTTCGGTTGTTGCTCCAATGAGCGTAATTACTCCCCTTTCCACATAAGGCAAAAGAAAATCCTGTTGAGCTTTATTAAATCTGTGAATTTCATCCAAAAATAAAACTTTGGATTTTCCAAAAGTGCCTTCATTAATAACTTGCTTAATATCGTCTTTCCCAGCCGAGACGGCCGAGAGTTCATACAAAACTGCATCCAAATTTTTGGCGTAAATTTTAGCGAGAGTTGTTTTACCACATCCTGGAGGACCCCAAAGTATAAATGAAAAAAGATGTTTCTTTTCTATAGCGACTCTGATGGGTCTATCTTTGCCAACCAAATGCTCTTGACCAACAAAATCTTTGAGGGTTTGGGGACGAATTTTTGATGCAAGGGGTTCCATTGATTAATTTAAAATTTTATTAGAAAGTCTTATTCATCATCCTATACCAAATTTCAGACCCTTTCCAATTAATATAAAAAAAGGGCCCCACCAGGGCTTGAGAAAAAACTTTACTTCGGAAAAAACTTTACTACGGTGGTGCCTGGTGGGGCAGGAACAAGGTGCTGTCGAGTTAGCGAGGCTAGCTCGTTTGTCTAAGTGAGGTGGCCAAGAGATGATTGTCCTCGGGAACGTGCATTCAGTTCCATTACCGGACATTCTATCTAAAGGCCGAACCCTCTTCTTTGGGTTGGGTCGGGTGCATGTCATGCACTCAGACCCTTCGGAGACCTATGGCCTCCTTTGCGAACCGCACGAGGTTCGTTGACTCGTGGACAAGTTATGCCCCTGGCTAACCGTCGGCCTTTACGACGTGCTGGGGGCACGCTGTCCGCTTGTCGAGCACAACCTCAGCGTGCACAGGGGTATACTAGCATACTTCAAAAGATTTGTCAAGTCTGAAAATGAGGGGTAGTTATTAAGTTATGAGTTATTGGTTATTTTTTTGCTTTTTTGGAGGGACAAACTTTTTAGAAATTTCATCAGCTAAAGTTACTACATCCTGACGAGCTCTATTTACCGAATCTCTTGAGGATTCGATACTCATTAAAACATTTGAATGGAGATCTGTTGGTACCTTGTATACACCCGAAAGATTATTTTTTTTATAAATCTGTGGGGTAAACACCCTTCCTCCATTAAAAATTTTTCCATCAATTAATCTTTTATCATCCTCATCTAGTTCTCTGAGTGTGATGGTAGCTATTTCATAGTCTACATCAAAACGTTTTAAAGCATCGATCAGTGGTGCAAGACTGGATCCGGTGCTAATCGTGTCTGTTACAATTAAAATTTTTGACCCCTTTTTCATCTTTACTTTTATTTTTTCCACAAAATCCGATATAGCTTTAACTTTGGGTTCAAAGTCATTTGGATTGGAGGAAAAACCTTTTGATCCAGCAATAAAATATACACTTGGATGATTTATATTCCTACCATCATATATCTTATTAATTATTCTCGAAAAAATAAGAGTTGGGATTCTTCCTGAACAATCTTCCCCAATTATCACAGAATACTGTCCTCCTTCAACACTTTCTATTATTTGACTCATTATCCTTTCAACTGGTCGTCTTAAATCTTCAATGGCTTCTATTTTTTCCTCCCCTTCATCTTCTGGTGTTTGTTGAAATTTAATTTTTTCCATAAATAATGTGGCTATTTTGCTAGTATATCATATTTTTATGTATGAAAATACGACTCGTTTCTTGAATTTATCTTGTTTTTTTGTATAATCTATTGAGTTAGTAACTAATAACTATTAACTATTTATCAGTA
>DAOOCG010000031.1:0-6149 GCA_035408245.1 Minisyncoccota bacterium | reverse complement strand
TCCAACATTGCAAACAAAAGACTAAAAACAAGAGGTCCTAAAATAAATCCCAAAGGACCAAAGAAACTAACCCCTCCAAGAACACTCAATAAAATAAGTAAAGGATGAATATGGGTTCCTCTTTTTACCAGTTGCGGACCCAAAAAATTATCAAGAAGTCCAACTGCAACCATTCCCCAAACCAAAAGCCCCAAAGCATAACCAACCCCGCCCGAAAGCCAAAGGTAAAGTATGGCGGGAATAATTATCAAAGACGTTCCGAAAGTTGGCACTAAAGCGGCAAAGACGGCAACGCCTCCCCATAAAGCCGGATTGGAAATTCCAAAAATAGCAAAACCAATGCCAGTTACTATTCCTTGCAAGATTGCCACCACCAAGGAACCCCTTATCACTGAGTTTACGGAATTGCGTATCTTATCAATAATTAATAAAGCATTTTTTTGAGACAAAGGATTATACTCAATGATGAAATTTTTTATTTTTTGTTCATCTTTAAAGAAATAGAAAAGAACAAACAAACTGAGAGCAAAAGTGAGCACTCCTTGAGCGATTGTTGAAAAAACTAATCCCAAATTGGTAACCAACCAAGAAACAACACTATTGATATAATTTTCAACATTGATGTTCCCCCACCCGACAGGAATGAGAGCTGAAATCTTTTCATTAATAAAAACTAAAAGTCCCTGACCGCTTCCTATACTTCCTTGTTCTTCAATAGACATGTATATCTGTTGAGCTTCCCCGAAAACCAACGTTCCGAAGAAAGCCACCGGAACCAATATAACAATAAGAACAAACAAAACGGTTAAAAGAGATGCTATCCAACGATATCTGACTGCAAAAAGTATTTTTTTAAAAATAGGCTCGCAAGCTATGGCAAATACTCCCGCTAAAACAAGAGCGCTAAAATACGGCCAAAGTACTAAAACTCCGACTAATATTAAACCAATAAGTAAAGCACCGACCAATAATGATTGTATTTTTTCTAAATTCATATATTTAGTATAACTTTATTTTAATTATGAAAAAAGGATATCTTGAAAATAGCTTCTGATAATATGTAACGTTGTATATTATAAAAAATTGTTGTAGCTTAATATCTGTAGCGGGCTGTCGTATAGTGGTAGTATACACGTTTCGGGTGCGTGAGGCCTGGGTCCGATTCCCAGCAGCCCGACAAAAATAAAAACACTGCCTTGGGCGGTATTTTTATTGCGGGTTGCAATGGAATCGAATTGTAATTTTATTCACTTTTTCTCATTTTTTGCGATTTTTTGCCTTTGTCAAGTATCTCACGATCGTGAGATACTTGACAATAGAGGAGTTTGATAAAATTAAAAAATAAAAAGACAAAAAACAAGAAAATATTTTACAAAAAACCACCCCAGAGGAGTGGCTCAACCAAAACTCACCAAAGAGCGAAAGAAACTTGCTAGCCGTTAAGCGAGCAGAGGTAAAAAGTGCAAAAGTCTTTCGACACCCACACAGTGTCAACCCTTTGATTATCGCATAGGGTTATCCACAATACCAGTCCCCTGGTGTAAAAACATCATAAAAATAAATTTAGTCAAAGAGTGATTATCGCAAAGATATTTTTTTAACATCTACCGGTTGACCATAAAATAATTTGAAAAGATTACGCACGCGCCATGAGTCCTCGGTTGAAAAAAATTTTCGATCATCTCCTTTGACAAGTTTGGATTCAATTTCAGGATGACATTCCAAATAGTTTTTCAGTTTATCGGCAATTATTTTCCCTTGAGATATAACATTTACTCCATTGGGAACATTTTTATTAATAATATCCTCAATAAGAGCATAATGAGTACAACCCAAAACCAATGTGTCAATCTTAGAACTTCTTTCAAAGAGTTCTTTTAAATATTTTTTAACTATCGAATCAAGTCCCTCCCAACTCAATTCCCCCGCCTCAATAATAGGAACCAATAAGGTTCCAGCCTGTTGATGAACTTTTATTGAATCTCTTTGTTTGGTTATTTCTTTAGGATAAGCGAAAGAATGAACAGTCGCCTCAGTGGCCAGAATACCAACCTCTCCAGTCTTTGTTTTTAATACAACTTCTTCAGCGGTAGGAATTATAATTCCCAACACTCTTTTGTTGGGAAAAAATTTTGGCAAAAATTCCTGCTGTATTCTTCTAAGCGCCGAAGATGAAGCAGTATTACAAGCTAAAACAATAAGTTCCGCTCCTTTTCCAAAAAGATAGGCCACTCCTTGTTTTGTGAAACGATAAATTGTCTCATGACTATGAGACCCATAAGGTGTCCGAGCATTATCCCCCAGATAAAGATATGAATACTGCGGAAGTTCTTTTTCTACCTCTTTTAGAACGGATAATCCTCCAAGCCCAGAATCAAAAAATCCTAACATGTAATAAGTATACGCCAATCAAACACATCATCAAATAAATATAATTAAAAAGCGGCCAAAGACCGCTACTGCATTATCACCTGATTTTAAAACCATTCAATCTTGCCCGCTCAATATGTTGATCCCCAGATCCTACTCCATGCGGTGAGATAGCACAAAATAATCTTAGAAAAACAATCTCCCCACAATTGGTCACAATGTATCTATGCCAACCCCCAAGGCCATAAATTACTCCATCAATAGAGTTTGGTCTATACCAAAAACACAAATCAGCTAATTCTGGACGATTTACCAAATCCGGACACTCTTTTATAGCTTTTCTCCATTGCTCCAGGTTACTGGAAAAAGATACATCTCCTGTATAGTTCATGGCTTCTTTAAATTCTTCTCCTTCAACAGCACATAATCTGTCAAATGCATCATCTTGATAGATGTAGACGCTCATCTTTTAGCTCCGAGTTAATGTCTTTCTTATAATTCTGGGTAAACCTGATTTGTTCAAACACTCAACATTACAACCCATTTCCATCAACTTTCTCAGAAAATTAACTTCGGACGACATAGCTACAAATGGACCCGTATACCCACGTCTTACAACATGAGTTATAAACTTCTTAGCATCCAAAACTTCTCCCTTTTCAATACAAGCATCAGTGGCAATCAAAGCCACGTCTAGATTAGCATCAAACATAACTATTGCATCTTGAATGTGAAAAGCTTGAAGAAGTTCAAAACCATAACCCTCAAGAGCATCATAAAAAGACGCTTGCAACTCCCTTGAATCTTCAAGTATCAAGATCTTTGGTTTTGCCATTTAATCCCCCTATGAAGTTCTGGGGGTATAATATCCTTATTGTTTTTATTTTTCAATAAAAACCTACATTCCAATTGGTCTGGGTTCGTAATAAGGAAAATAAGTTCCATAAACGCTATGAACAGATCCGTAATAATAGTAGTCCTGAGTTCTGTCTATGGTTCTTGAACATCCTTTTGATTCAATCACACCAAAAACGTTGTGAGGAATTGTTTGTCCGCACACATCAACCGTTACTGGAGGTTCCAATCTTGTTTGAGACGCCTTCAGATATTCAGTCGGAAGATTAAACAAAAACAATCCTCCAACAAGGACAGCGAAAAATATTAACAAAGCCCCGACAAATCCTCTTCTTTTTTTCATTGTGTTATTTATGACACTCTTCAAACAAAAAAGCAAGGTTTTTGATTCTTGCTTTTTTATACCTTAAATTTTCCTTTTATCTCCTTTTCCACGCCAATTTCATATTCCTCTTTTCTTTCTTCAGCTTTTTTGCGCAATTTATTTAATTTATCATCATCAAGTTTATTAAGTTCCGACGCTTTCTCTTCAAGATATTCCCGAGTATTCAATTTGGGATCATCAATAACGTCTTCCAAAAGAAGATTTAGGATGTTTCCCACCTTAGGGCTGGGTTTTAAGGATAATATTTTCATTAAATCATTTCCATCTATAGCCAGCATCTTAGGTGATATTGGATCACGCTTTACCTTCTCAATCATAAACAGAAGATGTCTTATTTTATAAGGAGTGGCTTTAGGAACTCCCGAACCAATCCTGTCTGCTTCTCTCACTTTCAATATATCATCAACGCTGTCCGATCCAACTCTTGCCAAAAATCGCCTTACTCCCGCAGCCGTCACATCACCAACGTTATAATAAAACATATGGGTTCTTACCAAATGGACAACTTGTTCGGTCATTTCTTTGGAAAATTTTAAGTTCTCCATTATTTTTCTTGTCATTTTTGCACTCACATATTCATGCTGATAAAAGGTTGAATCAGGACCATCTCCTTTTTTCGTTCGAGGCTTACCGACATCATGGAGTAGTGCCGCCATTCTTATTTTAAAAGGATAATTTTTAGAAGCACAGTAATCCAAAGCCCGCAAACTATGTTCCCAAACAGAGTAAATATGATGTCTGTTTTGCATCACCCCCACCCCTTCCAAAAATTCAGGCATTATATACTCAAGCAATTTAAGAGAATAGAGCATTTGTATCCCCCAAGAAGCCTGCTTTGACATAATTATCTTTTCAAACTCATCTCTAATTCTTTCTTTGGATATGTTTTTCAAAGAAGAAGAGTTGCGGATAATTGCTTCTTTTGTATCAGAATCAATATCAAACCCCAATTGTGAAGCAAACCGAACGGCTCGCAACATTCTCAGAGCATCTTCGGAAAATCTCTTTTGAGGATCACCCACTGCCCGAACAATTTTATTTTTTAAATCTTTCTGTCCGTCAAATAAATCAATTATTCCATCGTTTTCAACTTCAGACTTTAAACTTTTAACTTTTAACGCCATAGCGTTAATTGTAAAATCCCTTCTGCTCAGATCTTCCTCTAATGTTTTAGCAAATTTAACTTCATCTGGATGCCTGGTATCACTATATCGTCCCTCAATTCTGAAAGTAGTTATTTCTATTATTTCTGTTTTTTCTTCTTCTCCTAAGGCATTGTTTCTTATTTTTATACCGACTGTTCCAAATTCATTTTCATAAACACTGTCTGGAAAAATCTTTTGTATTTCTTGAGGAATTGCGTTTGTGGTTATATCCCAATCTTTTGGTTCTATTCCTAATAAAATATTTCTCACACAACCGCCAACTGGATATGCCTCAAACCCCGCTTTTTCAAGTGTTTGAATAATTTCTAAAACATCATCAGAAACTTTGATTTTTGGTTTGTTTTCCTTTAACATTTTTCTAGGTTGTCAATTAAATCATAACATATCTTCAGAGTAAACAGGCGCCCGTAGTGAAACGGATTATCACAACTGCCTTCGAAGCAGTTATTGGGGGTTCGAATCCCTCCGGGCGCACTAACGACCGAAAAACACAAATTTATTTGTGTTTGTGAGGGATTTGAAGACCGCAGTGGTATGCATTCAGTAGAATGCATCACGAGGAGCGGTCTGCGAGTTTACTAAGCGACGGCGAAGTAAAACTTGTAGACGAATCCCTCCGGGCGCACTAATATCAAATTATATGCTTAAAAAAATACTGTATATTTCGTCAATAATTTTATTGGCAGTTATTGTTTATTTTTATTTTAACAATCAACTTTCCAAACAACCAAGCCAGATTTCTCAAAATCAGAACTTGGAAACATTTTCAAATTCTTATGTGGTTGGGTATGAAGGAGATTTTGATAAGATTTCTTACTCGCTTCAATATCCCAAAAACGATTTTGAATTGTCTTCAAAAATAACATCGCCCTCCACGATCACGATAAAAAACAAAAAAAGCGGAACATTAAATACTCTGTCATTTTTTTATAATGGCGCCGCTGGATTTACTTCTTCTCAAGAATTTTGGGAAAATTTATACAAATCACAATGCATTAAATGCGTTCAAACGACTAATAAAATAAATCAATCTCTAAGCAATGATATTGTCAGTTACTCAGACACAACGAATGAATGGATAATACTTTCAAAAACTCCAGGATTTATCACGGCTCATATCACAAAACCATCCGATGAAGTTGTAAAAATCATTGAAAGTCTGGCTGTAAAAAGCGAAAAAACTTCAACGCCGGAATTCATATCATTAAAAATATACTTTTCTAATAATAAAATTAAACCCGCTCAAGATTGCAATGAAGTTATAGCAGTTGAACGAATTGTGACAAAAACTCCAAAAGTGGCTACTGCCGCTCTTGAAATGCTGTTTGATGGACCGAATGATTCAGAAATCAATCAGGGTTATATAACAAACA
>DAOOCG010000030.1:0-6355 GCA_035408245.1 Minisyncoccota bacterium | reverse complement strand
TCGAAAAGCGGCAAGGGTGAAAGCCCTTCGGGAGTTCGAATCTCCCCCTCTCCGCCCAGCGTTTTGATATTCCGCTTTTGGCGGAATGGCGGAAACGCTCCCACCCCAACCGCGCCTTCGGCGCGGAAAGCGGCTTTAAAAAAAAGGAAAAGGATAGTCGCCCTTGACCCACCCAACCCATTCGCGGGCTTTACACCTAATTTTACACCTAATTTTACACCTAATTTTGTTGAATAAAAATTGATTTCATGTTAGTATATAAATGAAAGATAAAACTACCTCTCATACTAATACTATCATACTTTGGAAATTATGAAAAGTCAAAACAATAATCAATCAAATATCGGGGATAAAATAAAACAATTACGGCACAAAAAAGGTTTAACACAGGACGAACTCGCCAGAAAAGCCGAGCTTCCCTATACAACGCTGACAAAAATTGAATCAAATGTGATAACAAGACCAACGATTCAAACTGTGGTAAAAATTGCCAAAGGGCTTGGAGTTAGTATTGATGATTTAATAAAATAGTTATGGACAAAAAATACTTAAACAAAATAATCAAGGGCGATTGCATAGAGGAGTTAAAAAAACTTCCTGAAAATTCGGTTGATTTAATTTTTGCCGACCCGCCTTATAATCTACAATTACAAGGCGAGCTTTATCGTCCAAATCAAACAAAAGTTTCTGCTGTAAATGATAAATGGGATAAATTTTCTTCTTTTGAAGAATACGATAAATTTACTTATGACTGGCTGAAAGAGTGCAGAAGAGTTTTAAAAAAAGACGGCGCTATTTGGGTTATTGGTAGTTATCATAATATTTTCCGTGTCGGAAAAATCATGCAAGATATTGGATTATGGATTTTAAATGATGTTATTTGGATTAAGACAAATCCAATGCCTAATTTTAAAGGCACTCGTTTTAATAACGCGCAAGAAACATTGATTTGGGCATCCAAAAATCAAAAATCAAAATTTACTTTTCATTACAAATCAATGAAAGCGTTTAGTGACGACAAACAAATGAGAAGCGATTGGTATATTCCTATTTGCAACGGCGGAGAAAGAATAAAAGTAAATGGCGAAAAAGCTCATTCTACTCAAAAGCCGGAAGCCTTGCTTTTTAGAATTATTTTATCAACTTCGAATGTTGGCGATACGGTTTTAGATCCGTTTATGGGAAGTGGAACAACTGGAGCCGTAGCTAAAAAATTGAAAAGAAATTTTATCGGGATAGAAAAAGAAGATTTTTATATCAAAATAGCAAATGAGAGAATTAAAAAAGTTAAACCGCTTGACGACGAACTATTAACTTATCCCGTTGAAGAAAAAAAGCCAAAAGTTACTTTCGGCAACCTGCTCGAAAATAAACTAATAAATATTGGCGATTGTTTATATTCTAAAGATGAAAAGTATAAAGCCAAAATTTTAGCTGACGCAACTTTATTATGGGGTGATAAAGTCGGCTCAATTCATAAAGTAAGTGCCGAAATCTTAGGCAAAGCTTCAAATAATGGCTGGATATACTGGAATATAAAAGATAAAAATGGCAATCTAATTTTAATTGACGAAATAAGGAATGATTATATTAAAAAATATTTAACATAAATTTATGCGATACGAAAAATTTAAAAACATTTTTAACGAAACTATTTTTGAGGAATCAAAGGCAGTGTTGATTGAAAAAATAGCGAAATATCCGAGTAGATATATTGGACTTTTTAGACCGACAAAACCAAAGGCAAAAATTTTGCAGAATTTGCTCCAGTCCCATGAAATCCGTTTTGGCGATGCTTTTGAGGAAGCAATTGAAGAATATTTTAAAGAATTTGGTTATGAAATTTTAGAGAAAAAATTTGTTAATGGCGATAATGACGAATTGAATCTTGATCAGTGTTTTAAATTTAAGGATAAGGTTTATTTTATTGAGCAGAAAGTTAGAGACGATCATGATTCTACTAAAAAGCGGGGGCAGATAGAAAATTTTGAGAAAAAATTAAACGAAATGATTAGTAAATATGGCGAGAAGAATCTTGTCGGAATTTTCTATTTTATTGACCCTGATTTACAAAAAAACAAAAATTATTATAAAGCAGAACTTGAAAAAATGTTGCGAGATTATGGCGTTGATATTTATTTATTCTACGGCATTGAGTTATTTGATTTTTTGAAACAAAAAAATATTTGGGACGAGATACTGCAATATTTAGAACAATGGAAAAAAGAAATTCCAGATTTTCCTGAAACAAATTTTGATATTGAGGCAGAAAATTCGTTTGAAGAAATAAAAGATTTGTCGCCAAGCCTTTATAGAAAAATTTTTCAAGATGATGTTATTTTCAACGAAATAATTTTAACGATTTTTCCTGAAAAGAAAACATTAAAATTATTGCTTGATTATTTCAAAGAAAAATCTTCTGAAAAAATTATTTATAAGACCATTGCCAATTTGCTTGAAGAAAAATTGGAAAGTTAATTTTTATGCTTCCTCAAAACGAAATTATTCATGGTGATTGCATAGAAGTTTTGAAAAATTTTCCCGATAATTCTTTTGATTTGATTTTTGCCGATCCGCCGTATAATTTACAATTGCCTGAAAATAGAAAGCTTTTGCGAGAAAATGGAACAGAAGTAATTCCCGTAAATGATGAATGGGATAAATTTGAAAGCTATGAAGAATATGACAATTTTACAGAAAATTGGATTAAAGAATGTCAAAGAGTTTTAAAGCCAACAGGAACTGTTTGGGTAATGGGTATGTATCACAATATTTTCCGTGTCGGCAAAATTATGCAAGATTTGGGATTATGGTTTTTAAATGATGTGATTTGGGTAAAAATTGACGCTATGCCTAATTTTAACGGCAGAAGATTTACAAATAATCACGAAACGCTAATTTGGGCAGTAAAAAATAAAAACTGTAAAAATTATACTTTCAACAATGATTTTTTAATGCAAATGAATGGCGGACAGCAAATGAAAGATACGGATTGGGTTTTTAAAATTTGTCGTGGGCCAGAAAGATTAAAAGATGAAAATGGAATAAAAGCACATCCCACGCAAAAACCGCTTAAATTAATTCAGCAAGTTTTACTTTCCGCAAGTAAAAAGGACGATTTAATTTTAGATCCTTTTCTTGGAAGTGGAACAACAGCAGTTGTTGCAAAAGCTCTTGGTAGAAATTGGGTAGGGATAGAGAAAGAGAAAAAATATGTTGAGTTAGCAAACAATAGAATTAAAAAATATGGAGAATAAAGATATTATAAGGGGCTCAATTTGGCGAAAATGGGATTTACAGATACATACGCCATTTTCATATCTCAATAATCAATTTGGAGATAATTTTGATAATTATGTTAAAAGTGTTTTCAAAAAAGCATTAGAGAATAATATTTTTGCTATTGGAATAACGGATTATTTTTGCATAGAAGGATATAAAAAAATAAAAAATGAATATTTATCGTCTTCAAAACTAAAGGAATTAAGTTTTACAGATGAAGAAATTGAAAAAATACAAAAAATTCTAATTTTGCCAAATATTGAATTCAGGCTCAATAAACTTGTAGGCACAAACAGAATAAATTTTCATGTTATTTTTTCAAACGATGTTTTAATTCAAGATATTGAGGAAAGCTTTTTGCACGAACTTGATTTTGTTTATGAGGGAAATCCGCAAGACGAAGACGAGAAACAAAAACTAAAAATAACTAACTTGGAAAGTTTGGGTAAAAAATTAAAAGGGGAACACGAAAATTTTAAAACTGATACAGATTTATTTGTTGGAATGAAAACCGCTGTTGTAGATGATAAAGATATAATGGCATTGTTAAATAACAAAAAAACAAAATTTAAAGAAAAATATTTAGTTTTCGTTCCCGCTGATGAAGATTTAAGCAAGATTGATTGGGATGGGCAAGATCATTTAGTTAGAAAAGTTATAATTCAAAAAACCGACGGATTGTTTTCGGCAAATGAAAATACGATTGCTTGGGGACTTGGGAAAAAACATAATTCAAGAAAAGATTTTATAAAAGAGTTTAAAACATTGAAGCCGTGCATTTGCGGATCAGATGCTCATAAAGACGATGAATTATTTAAAAGAAACGACAATAAATTTTGTTGGATAAAAGCAGATCCAACATTTGAAGGATTAAAACAAATTATTTATGAATTAGACGATAGGGTAAAAATTCAGCAATTAGAACCCGAGGATAAGTCGGATTATAACATAATTGACAGAGCGGAATATAAAAATGGCGCGAAAAAAGAAATTGTCTATTTTAACCAAAATCTAAATTCTATTATAGGCAGTAGAGCGACCGGAAAATCAAATTTGTTAAAAAATATTGCTTATTCAATAGATTTTTCTCAATGTAAAAATAAAAGAATTACCAAGGAAGATTTTTTTGCTTTTGAAAATTTTAAATTATTTTGGAAAGATTCAATAGCGAATACTTTAAATGAAAACGAAGAAAAAGAGAAAGGTGTTTTATTTATTCCGCAAGGTTATTTGGGGAAAATAGTTTATGACAATGATCGATATTTTGAAGAATTCGTCATTGATTTATTTGGAAATAAGGACGATTTCTCAAATGAAATAAAAAAATATAAGAAATTTGAAGATAATAATGCGTTAGAAATTTCCGCTATAATTAAAGAACTGATTTTAATTAGAAATTCTGGCAAAAACACCGTTGAAAAACTTAAAAAATTAGGAAAATCTGAAAATTTGGAAGCAGATATTAAAAATTTAAACGAAAAAATAAATTCCATCAATAAGATAATAGGTCAAATTACAGACAAGGAAATTGGCGATTATCAAAAATTTGACAGAGAAAAAATAGAAAAAGAAAAAGAGATTTTAACTATAACAAAAAATATAGATTCGTTTACTCTTTTAAAAGAGGAGGAAGTTATTACAGCAAAAAATATTTTTGAGTTTGAGTTTTCCGAAGTGTATATTAGAAAAATTCAAGATAAAATTAAAGAATCTGATAAAAATTTCAAAACAGAGTTTATTGACGAGGAAATTAAAAATTTAAAAGAAGATAAGAAAGCAAAAGAAAAAGATTTATTAGAAATTAGTAAAAAGCTCAAGCCACTAAAAGAAAAGGTTGAAAAACACAAAACAATATTAGAATTGACAGAAAAATTGAAGGATAAAGAAAAAACTAAGCAAGAAATTGTTAAATTAACTGAAGAGAAGAATAGATTAAGTAATGATTATGCGGAAAAGAAAAACAACCTCGTTGATAATTATATGAAATATAGTAGTGAGTATAAAAATTTTGCCATAAAAATTGATAATTTGGAGTTTTCAACTTTTAATATAATTTCTGATTTTAATACCCCCGATTTTTTGAATTTTTTAGAGGAAAATTTAAATTATCATAATTCCATAACTTTTAAAGAAGAAGGAATTTCAAAGGAAAATAGGAAATACGAACAAGCCAACGCAATTTTTAAAAAACCCAATGAATTTAAATTTGACGAAAAAAAATATAAAGAAATACTGAAACAATTAATGACTGGTATATTGGCGAATTCTTTATTATTAAAAGCTAGAAAAGACGAGGAAGCGATTTTATTGGAATTATTTAAAAATAGATTCAAAATAAATTATTTAAAAAGTATAACTAAAGACGGGGTATATTTTAATGATATGTCTGACGGAGAAAAAATGATTGCCTTGCTTGAATTTATTTTTAAATTTGATGATTACAATTATCCAATAATACTTGATCAGCCAGAGGACGATTTGGATGTTCGTGCAATTTCAAAATATATTGTTGATTTTCTTAGGAAGCAGAAAATTAAAAGACAAATTTTTATAGTTTCTCATAATGCAAATTTGGTTGTATGTGGTGATAGTGAAGAAGTTGTAGTTGCAAGAAAAAAGAAAAAAACTGAATTTGAATACAGGACAGGAGCCATTGAAAATGATATGATAAGAAAAGAAATAATTGATGTTTTGGAGGGCGGGGGAGAAGCAATAAGAAAAAGAAAAAATAAATTAGGAATTATTTAAAAAAGCCGCCGCCGCGCCCGCCCTGCGGGCGTTGAAGCAGGCGGGCAAAAAGGAAGGGGGTTGGGGGGAAGGAATTTTTGCCCGCTGGGCGGGATTCAATCCGCAAAATCCAGAGGGTTTTGCTCAAAAAAAGTTCGAACATCAATCAAAAAACACCGCGTTCGTTGAAAATTGAACTTTGAAACGACTAGTGTTAATATTAAAACAAATATGAATAATTTTGAACACAATATACAAAATGATAGGGTAAACAAAAACATCTTGAGCCAGAAAGAAATCGGTTTGAGAGAATTATTTAGAAATTCTAAAAATCCAGTTGAGGTTA
>DAOOCG010000029.1:0-7088 GCA_035408245.1 Minisyncoccota bacterium | reverse complement strand
AGTTAGAGCTTCAGCTAACGAAGCCCCCTCAGGATTAAGCAAAGAAAGCAATCTCTCCGGATCGCCTCCTCTGGCTTTTAAGTGATAAAGCAAAACGTTAAGAATAGCTATTTTATCACCCTCTCTTAATCTCAAAGATTGGTTTTTTTCTTCCGGCTGATTCTCTCGATCAGTCGGATTTTCCCGTCCCGATATTTCTTCACTCACCCCTCACTCCCCTTTCACAAAGTGCCGAGTTTAGTTATAAATCAAATAAAAAATAATTGCAATAGTTTTTACAAAAAAGCGGATCATTATCTAATGAACCGCAAAAATACACTTATATCAGTATCTCACGATCGTGAGATACTGATATGGAAAGATATTTTGTATTTTGTTGATTAAATAAAAAACTTTGTATTTTTTATTTAATTAATGGAATTATTTATTTATCCTATTTTCGTAATACCATTGAAAAATCTTTTTTGCCACAGGAACAGCATTTAAACTCCCCTCTTTGGCATCTTCAATAAGCACTAAAACGGCTATTTGTTGAGGAACAGAGGCGCATTGATTAGATTCTAATTTGCATCCGATTTTTTCTGCAATAGCTTCAGTCATTTCAGTACTGCTTTTTAACATGTTAAAACCCACAAAAAAGGCATTAGTTTTTTGATTGTTTTGAATTTGGGCGCTTCCTGTTTTTCCGGCAATTTCCATTGGAATATCCGAAAGCGCATGTGATGTTCCATAATCTTTGCGCACACCATCTAACATTCCCCTTCTAACGTCGCTAAAATGATTTTTATCTTTTGTTTCAACGCTCTCCAAACTACTTTCGTTTTTATAAACTATATTTCCTTTGTAATCTTTAATTTCTTTGACCAAATGAGGAATAGGAAGATATCCATCTGTGGCAATGGAAGATATGTATCTTAAAAGTTCTGTCGGGGTAATTCTAAAATCTCCCTGTCCGATAGAAACGTTGTAAGTATCTCCAACACGCCATATTTCCCCCGATCGATTTTCTTTTATTTCAGGATCGGCTAAAACCCCCGTTTCTTCTCCCGGCAAATCAATTCCTGTTTTTTGATCCAATTTAAATTTTTTCCAGTAATCTTGAAGGCGGTATATTCCCAAGCCATCCAAATTTTGAAATCCTCCTCCCACTTCATAAAAATAAACATTGCTTGATCGCGCCAAAGCAGAATACATATTAACCCAACCATGAGCCTTCCAATCAACAAAACGGGAAGGTTTGTCAGGAAAGTAAGGATTTGGAATCTCTATATATCCTATGGAAAGAATTTCTTTAAGTGGATCTATTATCCCCTCTTCAAGAGCTGCAAAAGCCATCAAAGGTTTTATTGTGGAACCGGGACTATAAATTCCCGAAACAACTCTGTTAAAAGTCGGCCGATTTTTATCAACAAACAAATCGGAAGTAAGTTTGTTATTGTCATAACTAGGCAAACTCACCATAGAAAGAACTTCTCCATTATTTGGATCCATCACTAACCCGGCTCCAGCCACTCTACCCAAAGAAGAAAGTTGATCTTTGAGGATAGAATAAAAGAATTTTTGCAAATCAGAATCCACAGTAGATAAGACACCATCTCCACCTTGCGGCTCGTTAACGTTTTTTGATTCTAAAAGATTTCCCTTAGCATCTTGATATGAAATAGCCACCCCATTAACACCTCTAAGATATTTATCATAAAACGCTTCCAAACCGGTTTTTCCGACTTCGTCATTAAGAAGCAAATTTTCATCCCGATCAAGATCTTTGCGAGAAACCAGACCAGTATAACCAATAATGTGCGAAAACACAGAACCGTCCTGATAAGTTCGTATGTAACTATTTTCAATAATAAGCGCTTTTAAATTTAGTTTCTTAAGATCTATAATCTCCGCCAGCGGAACGTTTCTGGCAAGAGTCAAATAAGCCTGACGCTCTAAATCAACCGATCCTATTTCCTGTTGCATAGAATCCACATCAAAAGGAACGATGGCTGAGATATTTTCCAAATATTTTCTGATATTTTCTTTGTTTTTTAAAAGTTCGGATAAGTTAAGAGTTAAGTTAAAACTTGGTTCATTTGAAACAAGAGCCTTATTGTAACGATCATAAATAATTCCTCTTGGAGCCTTTAAAACCGTTTGTTGTCCGGCATTAGCCAAAGCCCGAGATTGATACTCAAATCCCTTAATAAATTGAAAATAAAACGCTCTTCCAAAAAATAAAATCAGTAACGCCGACAATACCCAACCCACCAATTTAAAAGCAGTCCCAGAAAGAGGACTTTCAACAATATCCAAACCTTCGGATAAATCGTCTAATACCGCGTCTTCTAAAAAGATTTCTTTTTTAGCCATGATCCTAAACCAAATAATAATTCTTCTAAGATAACATTGTAGATTAATTCAAGCGCAAAAACCAAAGAGAAAATACCGCTGGCGGCCCCAAGAGCTGCGTAAAAAATAACCTGAATAAGCAAGACAACAAATACTCTAACCAAAACAACTTTGTTAATAACAAAAAATTTGAAAAGAAAAAACACAAATAATGCTAAAAAAAACATCAAAGCATATTCGGCAATAAAATTAGGAGTGAATTTCAACCAAATAAGTTCCACAACCATAAACCCAGCTAAAACCAGCCACCCCTCAATTAACAATCCGGCCACCAAAGAGGCAACCAGAAAAATATTTGGTTTTATATGAATTGTTGAAAATTGAGTAAGTGAGACAATCATCACCACCGCCAAAAATACACAAGCCAACAATATGTCGTTTTTTAGATTAGCGCGAAGCATGTTTTATCACAGACACTGAGGAAATATCGCTCAAGGCATAAGGCAATGATATTTGAGCTTTTAAAAATGATCCTGAAGAATCTTCTTTGATTGATTTTATGCTGCCTACCAATAAACCAAAAGGTAAGTCCTTTGATGTCGCCACAATTTCATCTCCCGGATTAATTTGTTTATTTTTATCAATAAGTCCGATTTCGGGAGAAATACCTCCCTCCAACAATCCATCTACAAATTTTGACCCGATTTTAACAGGAAGAGTGAATTTAGAATCAAATATGGTTATCACTTCACTTTTATCGTAAAAAGCATTAGTCACCTGACCAACAAAAACATTTTTAGAAAACATCACGGCATCTCCGATTTTAATACCCTGATAACTACCTGCGGTTATGTACATTCTGTTTTTCGTATTAAACGGATACAAAGAAAAAACTTTGGCAAAAACACGATTTTCATCAACGGAAGGAAGTTCATACTGAGAACGCGCGGCAAAAAGTTGAGATTTTAAATCTCCGTTTTCTTGACGAAGTTTAGTTATTTCATCCATTAAAGAAGGGAATGAAAAAATTTGGAGGATTGTATCCACAATACGACCGGGCTTATTTATAAAAAAGGGTGTCGCAATTAAAATAGCCACCCCTAACAAAAACGCCATTATGACAAAAATCCGCTTCATAGCTCTTTATATTTAAAAACTATTCTATGTTAATTGGCCTAACTGAAAGAGCAAATATGGGCTTATGGTGTTCTATATTTTCAGCCGCTACACCCGTTCCCCTAACAACACAAGTAAGTGGATCATCAACAATAATTGTTTTTACTCCAACTTCTTTAGAAACCAGATCACTAAAACCTCTGAGCATACTACCTCCACCCGAAAGATACAGACCTCGTCTTAATATGTCGCCGGCGAGCTCTGGAGGAGTTTTTTCAATTGTATCTCTAATAGCATCAATAATTTGGCGAACTGACGGCATAAGAGCCATTCTAACTTGGGAATCTTTAATTGATACTTCTTTAGGAAGACCGGTTGATAAATCTCTTCCGGCTATAGTCATTTCAATTGGTTTACTGCCGGTAATCATAGACCCTATTTCAATTTTTACCCTTTCGGCAGTCGGTTCTCCAATTGCCATTTTAAAATCATCGTGAACATAACGAATAATCTCGTTATTCATCTTATCTCCGGCTATTTTAAGACTTCGAGAAACAACTACCCCCCCCAAAGAAACGACGGCTATTTCAGACGTTCCTCCACCTATATCCACCACCATATGCGCCGTTGGTTCATCAATTGGCAAAGAAGCGCCAAGAAGCGCCACTACGGGTTCTTCAATTAAATGAGACGATGCTGCACCAGAAGAAATCACCGCATCTTCAACGGATTTTCTTTCAACCTCGGTTAAATTGGTAGGAATAGCAACAACAGCTCGAATGTAGTTAAACAAGCTGTCTTTTTTTATTTTTTTTATAAAATGTTTTAAAACTTCTTGAGCCATTAAAAAATCGGAAATGACTCCATTAACCAATGGACGAATAACATCAATGTGAGTGGGAGTACGTCCCATCATTCTTTTTGCCTCATTTCCAATTGCCACAACCTGACCGGTTTTGTTGTTGATCGCAATCATTGTGGGTTCATTAAAAACCACCCCCTCTCCTTTAAGATAAACCAGAGAATTAGCGGTTCCAAGGTCAATACCTATGTCAGTTTTTAAACCTTTAAAAAATCTCATAATAAGCGGCGCAAACTAATCAATACACGTTATAACTAAGCTAATGGCTACATTTTCCAAAAAACAGAAATCTCTCAATCAACACGGTTTCACATCAATCCCGCTGACTAATACAATACTTTTTTATAAAAGAAAAATCAACCAATGAAGCTTTGGCCATATTTCTCTTTTTAAATTCTATTTTTGTCCCGTTTCTGGCACTCACCACTAAACGAACGGGTATTCCGATAAGATCGCTTTCGGCAAATTTTTCTCCGGGAGTTTTATCTTCTCTATCGTCATAAAGCACTTCAATTCCTAATTTTAAAAGTTGATCATAAATTTTATTTGCTCTCTGATAAACTTTTTTTGATTCTTTTTCATCCCCTCCTCCCAAAGCAACTAAATGAAATTGAAATGGAGCAATGCTTTCGGGCCATATTAATCCTTTTTCATCATTAAACAATTCAGCCGCCACCCCCATTAATCGAGACGTTCCAATTCCATAACAACCCATAATAACTATTTTTTCCAGTCCGTCTTTATCACGGAATTTAAGACTAAAAGGATCTGAATATTTAGTGTTGAGTTTAAATATATTTCCAACCTCAATAGCAGAAGAAATCTCTAATAAACCCTTACACTTGGGGCATGAATCGCCGCTTTTTGAGCTGTTTATCTCGCTATTTTGGGCAAACTGACACTTTTTACAATAAACCACCGAATCTTCACCGTTTGGAGAAAAGACTTGAAATTCATGCGAATATTTTGAAAAAGTCCCCCCAGAAGCTTCGACTAACCACGCATTCAGCCCCAAACGTTTAAATATATTTGAATAAGCTTTTATTGCTTTCTTATAATACAAGTCCAAATCTTCAGAATCAGCGTGAAAAGAATATAAGTCTTTCATTACAAACTCTCTTCCCCTTAACATGCCCGATTTGGCACGAGGCTCATCTCTGAATTTATTTTGGATCTGATAAAATCCGCAAGGCATATCTTTATAAGAAAATATAGCCTTTTGAGAAAGAGGCACAACTATTTCTTCATGAGTTGCTCCTAAAGCAAATTCTTTTTTGTCTCTGGAGATAACTTTAAAAAGAGCGTCAAAATTTTCCCAACGTCCAGTTTGTTGCCAGTTTTCTTTCGGTGTTAAAGCCGGCATTAAAACCTCTTGAGCTCCGAGTTTATTTATTTCCTCCCTAACTATGGAATTTATTTTTGAGAGGACACGCAGACCAAAAGGCAAATAGGAATAAACGCCAGCCATCACTTTATCAATAAATCCGGCCCGAATAAGAAGTCTGGCATTATGAGCTTCTTCGTCTTTTGGAAATTCCTTACGAACAAAATTGGAAAGTTTTGATTGAAGCATAAAGTATAGAGCTAATATATGTTTAGTGTAATTGAATTTTGAATAGAAAACAAATCCACAAAAAGAGACTGTTTCAAGTTTTAAAAAGTCAAAAACTGTCTATGAAAAACATTTCTAAAAGAGACGAATAATATCCTGGACACTCGCTGCTAAAATCAATACCAAAAGCAAAGCAAACCCAACTCCATTAACTATTTGTTGAATTTTAGAACTTATCGGAGAACCTTTTATTTTTTCAATTATAAGAAATAAGATTCTTCCCCCATCCAGTGCGGGAAATGGAAATATGTTAATTGCCGCTAAATTAATTGAGATAAGAGCGATTAAATTAGCCAAATATCCAACACCAAAACCTGCTGCTTGTGATGTGGCCTGGAAAATACCTACTGGTCCGGAAATGTATTTAAATAAATTTGGTCCTCCAAAAATACTGGCGATTAACTTAAATAACATACTATAAATCATGCCGAAGATAGATACTGCTGTTTTGCTGGCTTCAATAACAGCTTGAAAAAACGGCATTTTTTCAACCCCTCCAGCTGACAATCCAACCCCAAGAGCCCCTTCTCCTTCTGGAGGATTAAGGCGTGGAACAACGCTGATTATTTGAGTATCTTGAGAGCGCTTAATCGTAAGGGATATTTCTTTTCCTTTTGATTCGTTAATTTTTTGAATGAAATCATCAACAGACGAAAAACCCATAATCTTATCCCCTTCTCTTATACCAACCGTTTCTGCCGGAGAATTGTTCATAACCTGGGATATTACAACTATCGGTTGAGTTCCAAAACTAAACACTATCACCAAAATGATCCACCCAAGAATAAAATTCATAAGCACACCGCATACCAAAACAATAATTCTTTTCCAAATAGGTTTTGAAGAAAAAAATCTGTCGCTGGAAATTTCGGAAAATTTATCCACTTTGGTTATTTTTTCCTCAATAATCAATTCTTCAGTTGGTGTTTCTACCACTTCTACCGATTCTTCCTGAGACACCACTTTTGAGGTTGGAATATAATCCACATCTTCTTTTTCTCCGTCTTCTCCAGCTATCTTTACAAACCCTCCCAATGGTATGGCATTTATGCTCCACAAAGTCTCTCCTTTTCTTTTTCCCCAAATTCTCGGGGGAAACCCGAAACCAAATTCCTCCACAAACATTCCTGATTTTTTAGCGGCAAAAAAATGCCCCAATTCATG
>DAOOCG010000028.1:0-7210 GCA_035408245.1 Minisyncoccota bacterium | reverse complement strand
GTGAAATCCCTTGAATACTCCAGATGTATTGTTGTGTACTGAAGCCTTAACAATGAGAGAGGCGAGACAAAAAGTTTTGTAAGGTTCTGGTATTTCTTCAATTAAATTTCGAACATTATCAATTATTTTTGCGTTTGAGTTAGTATAAAAAACTCGCTCGCCTGGTTGAACATTATCATCTTTTTTGGGTGCGTAATTTTTTTCTATAAATCCAGCTTTTTTGGATTTTAACTTCAATTTATTTTTGTTCAACCAGTCAATATATTCTTCAAGTTTTTTGAAATCTATATCTGATTTGTTAGCTAGGTATGCTTTGTTTACAGTTTCAGAATAATCTTCAAGATCATTAACATGTAGCTCGCTAGCAAATGCTTTTAATAAGCGAGCGGTTGAACCGCTTCCAACAAATCCGTCCAAAATAACTAATTTATCTTTTCCGATTTTTTTGCGAATATCTAAAAACGCTTTATATAAAAATGGTAATAAGCGTCTTTTGTTTCCGATGTATGTTATGAGATGAGAACTGAAAAAAGGATTTTTCAAATCTAAACTCTCAACAATGTCGTTTGAGAATAAATTAAATTTTGTCTGCGACTTTGTTGGTTTCATAGTGATAACTATAGTATACACAAGGTAAAAAATTAAAGCAATAGTATGGACGCAATAAAATTGCTATAATATCAATCACAATATGAATTCATTTAAGGACATCGCGTACCAAATTCTGAAGGAGAGTGGAAAACCTCTCCACAGTAAAGAAATCACCAAAATCGCTCTTTCTCGAGGGTGGCTTAAAACTGCAGGAAAAACTCCAGAGGCGACAATGAATGCACAACTTGTGGTTGATATAAACTCAAAAAAAGAAAAATCTCGTTTTATTAAAACAGCTCCGTCTACATTTGGATTAAATGAAAATATACCTAGCGTAGAACCAAAAGAAACAAAAAAACCAGAAAAGGTTTGGGCTATTTCAAAAGATGTTTCAACTAAACAAAAAGGAGACATAGCCGAAGCAAGAATTGCCGAATTGGTAACACTTTATGGTGATACAACATTGTCTTGTTATAAACCTATTTCTGATGATGAAGGCATTGACTTGATCGTGAAAGAAAAAGGAAGTTTGCGAACAATGTATATCCAAATCAAAAGTAGGTTTGGTGATAATCCAGACGAGATTTTTACCGCAACAACAAAAGCATCGGGAGTGGTCGATAATTATTCAACAGCAGTTATCTTTTGTTATTTCGACACAGAAGAGGGCGATTTGTGGGATTATCTCTGGTTCGTACCCGCTCCAGATTTAATAAAGCATGCCAACAAGTTGGACGGCGGTAAGATGTTTGGTTTTGTTGCAGGACGAAAAAAAAAGGAATCAAACAAATGGGACAATTATTTGATTGATAAAAGAGATTTGGCTAATCAAATAATTGCTCAAATGAAAAGGATTTAATAAGCATTGGCGAAAAGAAAAAAGAATCCCGCCGAAATCCCGCCCGCATTCCTCCCCAGACCCCTCCTGCGGGCGGGAAAACAGCCGAGGCAGGGTGAATCCTTTCCCCCAGACAAATTGTTTCGCCCTGCCGAGTCCGCATTAGTAGTTTTAATCATTTGGATTTTGCTCGAAATAATTTCGAACTTTGTCCAATAAACACCGCAAAATAAAATATCATCCTTGCGGTGATTTTTGTTTTGTTGGGGGAGTAAGCAAACTGCTTTGCTTGCGTGGAAGATTCGAACGACGGAGTATGTGCTCATTAGCAAATGAGCACGCGAGTCGGTGCCTAGACCAATTCTACGCGACGGCGTAGAATTGATTTGAGGGTTTGAATCTTCTTGATTTATCTTTATAAATAGCAGAGCTATAGATTTTTGTGTTCTCGGCATATCTTGATTGGGGGAATCTTTTTAAAGCAAATTTTCTTTTTTAAAAAGAAAATAATAAGAGATTATATTGGTTATTTCTATATTCTAATGGGGTGTTACGACTGATTTGACAAAATGTGCACGCGGGGCGATAATAAAGATACTCATTATTATTTATTAATAAAAATATGTTTGAAAAAACATCACGTGAAAATTTCGAAGAAAAGAGTGAGGGTGTAAAACAAAAGGAGAAAGAATTGGAAAAGCTTAGAAATCCATTTGGCAAGGTTTCTTCAGCAGAAATTGGTGTGGCGGGTACGATACATGAGGTAGCTAATGCTCTATTTTCAACTCTCAATACTCCCAAAATAAAATGGCTTGAGTCACGCATTGCCTCAGGAAAGAAAAAATTAGGGAAAATCTATGAGGAATCGCACGAAGAAGCATTGAAGCTTAATGAAGAGCACAATAGACTTTTGGAAAATATTGTTAAGGCTGAAGAGGCGTTGCGTAGTTTTGAGTCAGATGAGCTTGGTATGGACAATAAGACTGAATAGCAATGCATAAATCAAAACATAAGGATTCAAAAAAAGAGAATTTGATACTCGTTCACTCATTTCCGACCAATAGTATTTTATTAAATGGTCTTAAGGAATATTTGGACGAGTTTTTCAATGTTTTCTTTGTAGATTTACCTGGTTTTACAAAAAAGACAGATCCTCTGCTTGATATTTCTATCGATAAATATTCAGATTATTTAGAGAATAAAATTAATCAATACAAGTTTTCACATTATATTATTGGCGGGATATCGTTTGGTTTTATTGTTGTTAATAATACAAAATTAGATCCCAGAAAATGCAGAGCAATTTTGGCGATAGAACCATATATAAATTGCAAATATTTACGCCTTGGATTTATACAACGTTTTTTGTATACACATCTATTGGATAAATTAGCGGACAATAAATTTTTAATTGATAAAATATGGAATAATAGATTTGCGGATGACGTGTTAGCATTTTTATCAGGCCAAACCTTAAGCAGGATGCAAACTATTATAAAAGAGATAGATGGAAAAACATTTTTTGATACAGCTAAATGTATTATAGATAATAATAAACGTGTTGTTTTCAAGAAAAATATCCCTTATATTCTTCTTATAAATAATAATGATGAAACGGTTAGTTCAAAGAAAATTGTTAGTCTGTTTCAAAACAAGCTTACACCTCGCAATTTGTTAGTCGTATACACTAATGTAGAGCATTATCCAAAAAATGTATCAAAGAAGTATTTTAAAGAAAAGATATCTGATGAAAATTTAGAGACAATATTATCCTATTTAAAGAAATAAAGGGATGCGTAGCTAAAAAATCTCTAAACCTCACAGGTCAAGAAATGATAAAATGGTTATATTTTAAACTTTAAAATATAGTAGTTATTAACATTTCCTGTAAAAACAAATTCTTATGTCGTCTACTGTTTTTTAAGTAACATTTTTATTAACATAAATTATTATAAAAAATATGGATTACAAAAATATTACAACAGTGCTTGAATTACCGGGCAAAAAAATAGTCAAGAATTTCGGTTTAGTTAGAGGAATTACAGTCAGATCAAGGTCTATCTTTGGAACAATAAGAGGTGCGCTTCATACTATTGTTGGGGGAAACATTACTGTATTTACCAATCTTTGTGAAAGCACTCGCAAGGAATCTTTTGAACTTATGATGAAACACGCGGAAGAAATGGGTGCAAACGCTATTATCGGAGTTCGTTATGATGCCAATGAAGTTATGTCCGGAGTAACCGAGGTTCTTTGTTATGGAACAGCTGTTTTGGTTGAGTGAGCCTCTTGGTATTTATTGGACAAAGTCTTAAATTATTTAGCAATAATTTTTTAATCTCCATCTATTTCGGAAGACTGTTTTTTGATGTAAGATTACATCAAGACAAAGATGATCAAAAAAACTATTTCAAAAAATAATCGTCCCAAAATAGGTTTGGCTTTGGGTGGAGGAGGGGCCAAGGGAATTTCTCACGTTGGGGTGATTAAAGTTTTGGAGGAAAATAATATTCCGATTGATTTTATTACCGGCACTAGTATCGGTGCCATGGTGGGCGGATTTTATTCGGCTTTGAAAAACATTTCTTATATTGAAAACATAATCAAAAAAACCGACATCAAAAAATTTCTTTTTATGATGTTTGATCCAACCAGAGAAGCTGGTTTGGTTCACGGGGATAAAGTAATAAAATTTATCAGAGAATCTTTAGGTGATGTTGATTTTAAAGAACTATCAATTCCTTTTTCTGCCGTAGCTACGGATTTATCCAGCACGAATGCTTTTTATTTTGAAAAAAAAGGAGATTTGGTTGAAGCCATTAGAGCGAGTATTTCTTATCCGCCGATATTTGCTCCAGTTAAAATAGGAAATCATATTCTTGTAGATGGGGGATTGGTTTGTCCTGTTCCAACCGAAAAAGTAAAAGAAATGGGAGCGGACATAGTTATCGGAGTCAATCTGGAAGAGGACTATATTCTTCCCAGCGATGCGCCCAAAAGTATCTCTAAGATATTTGATCGGTCTATTCAAACCACAATCAAAAAAATGGCTTCGGAAAATATGAAAATCGCCGATATTTCCATTAATCCCAAAGTCGGTTCTTTTAGAACCTGGCGTGATTTTGACAAAGGAGGGGGATTAATAGAGATCGGCCGACAAGCCACTTTAGAAAAAATACAAGAAATCAAAAAAAGACTTGAAAACTAACTATTTTTTAATCTCTTAAAATATTATGCAAGTTTTTATAAAAAGGGTTTTTATTATAATTTATTTAAGTGCTGGATTGGGATTAAAACTTTAGAAATTTATTTTTTTACAAAACACTCCGTCTCCAGAGTGTTTTTTAGTAATTCGGTTAAATTCTATTGAGAAAAAATACAATTATGTTATTCTGATTATAATAAGAAAATAAATTATGAGCGAGGAATTAAAATCAACAATATCGGAATTAAAAACATCCGGCATATCTATCGCTACCGCCCCCGATCAAAACAATCAAGGAGTGCAGGGGATAATTCCTCAAATGCCTGTAGCCAAAAAAGAGAAAGTTTTAATTCTTTTTTATCAGGAATATCCCAATCAAACACCAACTCACGATGAAGTTGTTGATCATGTAGAAGAAGCTCTTTTATCCAGAAATTATCAAGTATCTCTCCTGCCCATCAATCAAAGCATAGATCGAATAACTAATGGGGTAAAAGAAGTAAAGCCGGATCTAATTTTTAATTTAGTGGAAACTTTTCGCAACAATGATCAATTTGACTCTAATGTAACCGCTCTAATTGAAATGCTCAAAGTTCCTTTCACCGGAGCTACTTCCGGGGGATTATTTTTGAGTAACGATAAACATGTTAGCAAAAAGATTTTTGATTTTCATAGAATCTCTTATGCCGATTTTTTCATTGTTCGGGTTGGTCAGGATGTGGCTGTCCCTAGGGGGTTTACCTATCCTCTTTTTGTCAAACCAGTTAGGGAAGATGCTTCTATTGGTATAGATGATAATTCCGTTGCTCGCGATTACGAATCTCTCGTTAAAAAAGTAAAAGAGCTTCATGAAACTTTAGGCGGGGATGTTATGGTTGAGGAGTTTATTGATGGTCGGGAATTTTACGTATCCGTCTTGGGTGATGATGGCAGTGCTCATCCGCTTTCTATTGTTGAATTGGATTTTTCCAAGTGGCCCGAGGGTAAGCCGAAAATTTATTCCAACAAAGCCAAAAATGACGAACATTCGGAAGAATTTGATAAAATCGATTTTAACTATGGACCGGATCTTGAAAAAACCCTTCCAAAAGATGTCCAAAAAAAGATAGGTGATTTGGCTATAAAAGTTTGCAAAGCTTTGGATGTTAGAGATTATGCTCGTATTGATATGAGAATGGATCAAAGCGGTAAACTCTATGTTCTGGAGGCCAATTTGAACCCTTATTTGGCAAAAGGAGATATTATATCAATGGCCGGAGAATGTTTTGGGCTTTCATATGAGGACTTGGTTGAAGCGATAGTTAAATCAGCCTTGGCCAGAGCCAAAGCAAAAGTTTGATATTTGTTTTAAATTAAGACGTGTGATATAAATCATCGGTATAATAATTTACAAATGATGACTCAAATAGGTTTTATTATTCGGTTGGATGTGATTTGCGGGCTGTAGTATAATGGTAGTATACATGCTTTGGGAGTATGCGGCCTGGGTTCGATTCCCAGCAGCCCGACTAGTTTAAAAATATCATTTATTATTAATCAAATTGGATTGTGAAAATTTTTTGGTTTTGCCAAAGTAATCACAGTTTCATTACTTAGTATGAAAAAAGAAAAAAATATTAACAATGAGACTCATTCTCATAAAGAGGAAAGTTCCTTCTCCGGTGCTAAAGAAAAAGTAACCAAAACCGAACTTGGTTTAGATCAAAACTTAGAGGGTCTTTTGTGTTATGTTTTAGGATGGGTAAGCGGGATAGTAATGTTTATAGTGGAAAAAGATAATCATTTTATAAAATTTCACGCCCTTCAATCAATCGTCGCTTTTTTGGGTTTAACCATCATTTCTTTTGTTATCGGCATGATTCCGTTTCTTGGTTGGATAATAAATATGTTTATAAGCATCATCGCAATTGCCCTTTGGATAGTTTTAATGCTAAAGGCATACAAAGGGGAACGTTATAAATTACCGATCGTCGGAGATATAACAGAATCACTTCTTAAAAAAGAAACCCCCTCACTCTAAGTAAGGGGGTTTGCTTTTGGGTCGTTTATTTGATTAAAATACTAATTGTAAGCTCTCATAGTTCAATGGATAGAACGACTCCCTTCTAAGGAGTAAATCTAGGTTCGATTCCTAGTGAGAGTACAAAATTATAAATCTAAATTGCATTTTTGTGTGTTTTTTGTTAATTTGTATTGGTATTTTTATAAAAAGATTCGCAGTAGCTTAGTGGATTGAAAGCGGACGAGCTTTCAACGGGCTCAATATTAAGATTAGTGAAATAAGCCCGGGAAGAGCGATTCACAAAGTGTAAGCGAATAGTGGTTACAAGTTTCATAAAAAGAATAATTTTGTAAAATTAGAATAAGCCGCGGTAGCTCAGTGGGTTGAAAGCGGACGAGCTTTCAACGGGCTCAATATTGATAGGTCAACAAAGTGATCCCGGGAAGAGCGATTCACAAAGTGTAAGCGAGTAGTGGTTACAGGTTTCATAAAAAGAACGATTTTGTAAAATTAGAATAAGCCGCGGTAGCTCAGTGGTAGAGCTTTCGCCTGAAGAGCGAAGAGTCGTCAGTTC
>DAOOCG010000027.1:0-7680 GCA_035408245.1 Minisyncoccota bacterium | reverse complement strand
CAGATTTAAATATGCTTTTTGTATTTAAACGTAATTTATATGTAATGTCAAAAAAACCAATCCATAATTCGGTGGTTTTTTATAAGTCAAAAATTATTTATCTTGAGTATCTTGCAAACACGCTTGTCGGCAATGATCTTTTTGAATCTTTTTCTTGAATTTGCAATTCTCCGCACTTTATTTTTTCAATCGGAAGTATTTCAGCCAGCATATTTTTTATGACAGTGGGGGAATATCCCATTGCGTAACTATTAATCAGAAAAAACAAAGGCTCTGTGAGTAGTAACTGTTTGCACAATTTTAATAATTCGGGCACGTCTTGTTCAAATTTAAAAACTTTTCCTTTCGGGTCTCTTCCAAAAGAAGGCGGATCCATAATAATTCCATCATATTTTGCCCCTCTTTTTACTTCTCGGGCGACAAATTTTTTTGCATCATCAACAATCCAACGAATCGATTTATTTTCAAGATTACTAAGAGTTTGGTTTTCTCTTGCCCAGGTAACCGATGGTTTTGAAGCATCCACATGAGTAACTTTGGCTCCACAAGAAGCAGCATAAAGAGTGGCCCCGCCGGTGTAACCAAACAGATTTAAAACATTCGGACAATTATTATTGTCTTTTTTATTATCTCCATTTTTTTCTCCATCACCATCTCTTCTTCCACTATAATCTTTACCACAACCCTCTTTGTCAAGTATCTCACGATCGTGAGATACTTGACAAACAACATCTACGGAATTTTTTGAATCTTTTGCGACTTTTTCTTTGATTAATTGACCAAACCATTGCCAATTCAGAATTTGTTCGGGAAATAATCCGGTGTGTTTAAATGGAGTTAGTTTCAAAATCATTTTTATTCCATCAAATTCAAAAGTCCACGGTTCTTTTACTCCTTTATTTTTCCATTTGTTTCCCATAACACTTTTTTCTTTCATAAAAACAGCATCAGCATCATTCCATTGGCTGATGGGTTGTTTTTTGGGCCAGACCGCGTTTGGATCGGGGCGTGAAAGAGTATAGTTTCCAAATCTCTCCAACTTTTCTCCCTCCCCTGAATCCAAAAGTTCGTATTCTTTTTGTGGTTTTAGTATAAGTATTTCCATTAAAAGAATATTAGCACGTTATCTTTTCTTATCAAAAATTTAACGTAAATTGCGCAAAGTCAATCTTTTGAGTATAATTTTTCTGTGGTTACACGCGCTATAAAAAGATTTCTAAAAGATCCGTATTTTATTACCCCTTTAATTATCGGGGTTGTTTTGTGGTTTATTGTTTTTGGTGTTGCCTATGTTCAGCTTTTTCCCCTACAAACAAATCTTATTATTCATCTTAATTTTTTTAGAGAAGTTGATGCTATTGGTTCGGTGGCGGACGTTATCTGGTTGTTGATTGGTTTGCTTATTATATTTGTCATAGATCAAATATTAGCAATTGCGGTTTATTTCAGAGAGCGTATTATGGCTTATGTGTTTAGTTATGCCGGTTTATTTGTAATGATTTTAGGGAGTCTGGCTGTTTATTATCTTATAACATTTAACTAATATAAGTTTGACTTGGGAGTGTTTTTTTGTTAATCTCAACCGGTATGTTTGCTGTAATAAAAACAGGGGGTAAGCAATATGTTGTAGCTCCCGACCAAAAAATAAAGATAGAAAAGATTGAAGGCCAAGTTAATGACAAGGTCTCTTTTGACCAGGTTCTTGTAACCGGAGATGAGTCAAATGCTAAAATCGGAACCCCTGTTGTTGATGGAGTTAAAGTGGAAGCCGAAATCATTCGCCAAGCTCGTGATAGGAAAAAAATCATATTCAAATATCACTCAAAGGCCCGTGTCAGAAAAACCAAGGGTCATCGCCAACATTTCACTGAAGTAAAGATAATTGGCATAAAATAAAATTCAAACCAGCCGCCCAAATGGACGGCTGGTTTTTATTGACGTCTGTTTATAAAAGATATAATATCAAATTAGAACAAGGAGGTCTTAGATGAATCCTTACATCCCGTGGGCCATCATTTTTATTCTTTCTTTGGTTCTTTTTATCTATCGTTTCACAATTCCAGAGAGTGATGATAGGGGATCGTTGATTACGGGGATCAGTCCATTTTCCAGAGCTGAAAACAATAAAAAAAGGGCCAAGATCACTCTTTGGGCCATCGCCCTTCTCATTCTTGCCGTTTCTGGTTTCACGTATGTGGTTATGACTTCTCAGTCTGCACCTTATCATCGTCCCTCAACTACTTCAGTGTTTACTGATTAGCTCTAAAGCGATTTTATAAATCGCTCTTTTTTTAACTTCTTTTTGAAAGAGAATGAGAGAGAGTTTCTTCGTCGGCAAATTCTATTTCTCCGCCGGTCGGAATACCCCTTCCTAATCGAGATATTTTTAAAGTGTGGTTTTTCAATTCATTTTCTATGAGTTTTGCGTTCAAATCCCCGTGAGTAGTCGGGTTAAGAGCAATGATTATCTCGGTTGCCTTTCCCGCAAGTTCTGTTTCTATTATTTTTTTCAAAGCATTGATCCTGAGTTTCTGCCACGGTTCAAGCACTCCGTTTTTAGTAAGTTCTCCCAAAACCAAATACATTCCCTTGTAATGACTTGTTCTTTCTATGGACATTAATTCCGTTTCTTTTTCAAGTATCATGAAAGTATCATGCGGTCTTGATTTATCAGCGCAAATTAAGCATGTCGGATTTTTTAATGAATGAACAAAAAAACAACGCGGACAAATTTTTATTCGGCTAAGTCCGTCTATGGCGTTCGCTGTGTCGGATATTTTCGCTTGTCCGCTGTTAATCAACCTAAAAGCCATCCTAATCGCTTGGCGAGGACCTATAGATGGAAGCTTCTCAAATATCGCAACAAATTGTTTTATTTCTTCTGGAAGCATTTCTTATATATCAGAATGAATACTGGCAATTTCTCTGAAGGTAACTCTATCTCCATCAAATTTAAGATCAACCGTTCCCAACGGTCCGTTTCTGTGTTTAGAGATTATTATACTGGCGGTATTTTCTTCTTCAAGAGATGGTTCAAGTTTATCTCTGTCTTTTCGGTAGATAAACATAACCACATCAGCGTCCTGTTCCCATGATCCTGTTTCTCTAAGGTCAGAAAGTCTGGGGATTTTAATTTCTCTGGCATCAACTGATCGATTTAACTGTGAAAGCGCTAATACCGGAATATTTAATTCACGGGCAAGAGCTTTTAATCCATGAGATATCTCCGTAAATTGTTGAACGACATTGTCGGAATTAGTTAGGGGTTGGATAAGTTGAACGTAATCTATAATAAGTAGTCCCAACCCGTGTTCGGCTTGGAGTCTTCGCCCGATTGAGCGTAACTGCATAATATTTGGCGAAGGAGTGTCGTCAATAAAAATTGGCATTTGTGAAAGCCTATCCAAAGATTCTTGAATTAAACCAAAATCTGTTTCGTTGTTAAGTTGACCGGTACGCAGTTTCCAAAAAGGAACTTGAGCTTCTGCCGATATTATACGGTCAACGATTTGATCTCGTGACATTTCTATAGAAAACAAACCAACCGGAACTCCGCTTTTGGCGGCTCCTCGGGCCATATCCAAAGCCAAAGTTGTTTTTCCCAAAGATGGTCTGGCACCCAATATAATCAAATCTGAAGGTTGAAAACCCGATAAGTAACGATCTATCCCGCTAAAACCCGTGGTAACGCCTCTAAGGCCCTTGCCGCCTTCCCTGTGCAATCTTTCTATACGTTCATAAGCCACTTTAAGCTCGTCTTTAAGAGCGACAAAATTCTTGTCTTGTGATCTCTGGGCAACTCCAAAAACCTTTTGCTCAATTCTGTCTAAAAGATTATCAACGTCTGTTCGTCCTTCAAAAACCTCTTCACTTATGTTTGCTGATAGGGCAATCAGATCTCTTAAAACTCTTTTTTCTCGGACAATTTTCGCGTAATGAGCAATATGAGCTGAAGTCGGGACGGTATTAATAAGATCTCCAAGATATGAAGAACCTCCGACTGATTCCAAGTTTTTGTCGTCTTTTAAAATACTGGTAACACTCAATATATCTATTGGTTGATTTTTTCCGAATAATTCCAAGACCGCTTCATATATTTTCTGATGAGCTGTTAAATAAAAATCAGGCGGCATTATTGAGTCGGCTATTTTGGTAACAGCGTTTTTATCTATCATCAGCGCTCCAAGCACTGACTTTTCCGCTTCTATATCTTGTGGTGGGAGTTTAACGTCGGGCATTTTACAATTTTAAAACTTTAAGTAAATCCAAAACAGGAAGCCAAAAATTCCAAAGATTTCATCCTATAGAATTTATAATTTGACGCTTAGGATTTGTATATGAACGGTCCGAAGGCTGTGTCTTCTACATTGTATCCTAAACCAATTATTTCATTGCGCAAGGTGTCGGACTGGATAAACTGTTTATTACTCCTAAGAGCAACTCTCTTTTTAGCCAATACTTGTATTTTGGCCGGTATTTTTTGATTTACTTCAAAGTTTATACCAAAAATGGTAAAAGTTTTTGTTATAAAATCTCTTATTTTAAGAGCATCAGCCTGATGGAGTAGGGGAAATTGCTTTTCGGCTGCATTAATCACCTCAAATATAGTGGCTAAAGCTTTGGGAGTGTTAAAGTCGTCATTCATTGCCGATTCAAATTTCTTTTGAGTGTCAATAATAAGACGATTTGTATTTTCTGAAAGGGATCCTCGTTTTGGGGGAAGGTTTAATTTAAGAATTAATCCCTGTATGCGGTCAATTGTGGTTTTGGCTTGTTGGGCGAGATTGTCCGTATAATCCATTGGTGAACGATAATGATGAGAAAAAATCATATATCTAAAAACATTCGGAGAATAATTTTTTAGAAAATCGTTTGGGGTTATAAAGTTCTTTAAACTTTTTGACATTTTTTGCCCGTTTGATAAAAGCGCTCCAACATGCATCCATATTTTTACAAGAGGTTTTTTCCCGGAAACTGATTCTTGTTGAGCGATTTCTGCTTCATGATGGGGGAATTTAAGATCAACCCCCGCTCCATGAATATCATATTGCGGTCCGAAATATTTTTCGGTTATAGCTGTATCTTCTATGTGCCATCCGGGACGTCCTTTTCCTATGGAAGTTTCCCAGGATGGTTCTTTGTCAATTCGTGTGGACGCATTAGTGTTGCCTTTGGGCGCGTTTTTTGTGTGCGAATATTTCCACAAACAAAAATCAGCTTTATTTTTTTTGTTTATACTTTCGTCTATTCTTGAGACTCCATCATCAGCTGATTCAACTTTGCGTTTGGATAACTTTCCATAATCCTTGAATTTTGGGACATCAAAATAAACACCATCCTTCTTTATTTCATAAGCAAAACCTTTTTCCAACAATCTTTTTACCTGATCAACGATTTCTTTTATGTATAGAGTTGCTCTGGCATATTTTGAAACACTTGTTATGCCAAGAGACTTTTCATTTTCGTGATAAATCCTCTCAAATTTCTTTGCTATTTCTTTCCAGCTTGTTTTTTCTTTTTTAGCTTTTTCTATTATTTTATCATCAACATCCGTGATGTTTTGGAGATATTCAATTTTTATTCCCTTAGAACGCAAATATTTAACTACAAAATCAAAAAAAAGATAGGTTCTCATATTACCTATATGAAGGTAATCATAAACAGTCGGTCCGCAGACAAACAATTTTATAGTTCGTTTTGATGAGGGGAGCGCTTTAAGCGACTCAGAAAGGGTATCGTATATCTTCATATGATAGATATTGTAATTTTTTTTGAGCTAAAATACAAAATTGACAAGTTCACTATTTATAGGCATTATATAAATAGCAAAAAGAGGAGCTTCAAGATGATGTCTGCGTTCTGTGGTTTGGTTGTTGATCTTGTTATCACGATGGTTATGGGGATTCTTGTTTTCTCCCTCTTTCTTTTTTTGAGTAGGGATATGGTCTTTATGAGATCAGAAATTTTTAAGGGCAGCGGATTTTTGTGCAAGTTTATGTATTGGTTTCTTTGGCTCGTAGTGTTACTTGTTGGCTTGTCTCTTTGGGTCTTGTATAACTTGTTGTTTGGACTTATTGTCTGGGCATTCATTAATGGTATTTTTTAGCGACTATTTAGTCGCTTTATTTTTTAATTTTTTGTGTTACTATCAAAAAAGTTCTAGGAGGTGTTTAATGGATGTCGCTAAGTTGTGCGCTCTTGCGCAACTATTTCTGAGTATTATTGGCTTGTTTCTGGTTGCTATTGCGAGATTGAATGTAGCGAGACTAACCCGTTCTTATATGATTGAGTTAAGAAATTATGGCAGCAACACCGTTCTTCGTCATAAAATATCGGAAGTAATGAGGAGAGAAAAAATTAATTTTGTATACCATATATTTTTACTTGTTTTTTTCGTTCTTTCTTATTTTTACGGATTTTATCTTATTGATACGCTCAAATAAAACCGCCTCTTTCAAGGCGATTTTTTTATCAACAAATCTTTATAACCAATCCTTTTTTCTAAATATCGTAACCATTATGAGTATTGCCAATACCACTATTCCTGTTATTATCCAAAAATCATAAGGCGTATGACCGATTATTGGTCTGGAACTTGAGTCAATTGTGAATAAGGCCAGAAAGACCATTATGGGGAATGTCAGAAAAGCCATTACGGAAAATCTTTGCATCACTTTGGTCATTTTTATATTTAATATCTGAGAATTTGTTTTTTCAAAAGATTCAATAGTGTCTTTGTAATTTTCGCAAGATTGAAGAACTTTGAGAAAATCTCCCTCCAAATCGCTAAAATATACCATCGTATGTTCTCCGAAGAAATTTGGTCCGATTTTACTCAAAGAATTAAATATACTTGTTTGAGAACGAACAATTAAGTGATAACTTAATAAATCTCTTTTAACGTAAGATATTTTTTCCAAAAGATCACGCTCTGTGTCGGAAAAAAGATTGTTGCGAATATCTTCAATTTTTTCATCAACATGCTTGAGTTGGCGCAATGAAAAAACTAAACAAGCTTCCATTAAATAATAAAGAAGTCGGGAAGTGTCAGCCCCGAGCAATCTGTCTTTGTAATTGCTGTTTTCCTCAATTTTTTCTTCAAGCATCGCAATTGGCTCCACCTCTTCATAGCTGACTGTTATAACGCTGTTTTTTGTTACCATAAAATCAACCTCTCCGCGTCTGGAGACTCTCTCGTTTTGATCGTATATCGGAAAATGGAGAACTATATACATATAATCCCCATAAATTTCCACCTTTGATCTGGCTGATGGTTGGGATAGTTCCTCTATAATAATGGGATGAAAACCATATTCTTTTTTAAGAGCGGCCAATTCTTTTGTTGTTGGTTGGACAAGATTAATCCAACCCACCTTTCCTTTTTTTATTAACATAATATTTATTGAACCAATTATACCAAAAAACACTCAAAAAAGATAAATAAACAAAGCATAGAGATGAAGTAAATGAATGAGACAAGCAAAAATAAGAAAACGAGCAAGATGAATGAATAAGACAAACAAATAAAACAGGTAAACAAAGTAAGATAAACAAACAAGATAAACAAATAGAATAAACAAACAACAAAAAAACAAAAAAGAGCATAAATATCCCAATATTTTTTCCATATCAGTATCTCACGATCGTGAGATACTTGACAAAGGGGAGTTGGGGGATATA
>DAOOCG010000026.1:0-7943 GCA_035408245.1 Minisyncoccota bacterium | reverse complement strand
AAACCATTTTTGTATAGAGGATTTTTCCGTTGCGGAGAATGTGGCTGTTTCATTACCACCGAAACACAAAAAGGTCATAACTATTTGCGATGTACCAAACGGAAAAATCCTTGTTCACAAAAATATACTCGTGAGGAAATCATCACTTCCGAAATTCAAAAGGAAATCAAAAAAGTTTCTTTGCCAGACGATTGGGCTAAATGGATGTTAGCAGAAAATGAAAATGACAAACTGGTGGAAGCCCAATCGTCTACGCTTTTTGCAGATAAAACAAAAACCGATATTTCTCTTTTGGATTCCAAGATTGAGAAGCTGATGAACGCTTACCTAGAGAACGCACTTTCACTAGAGGAATATCGGGACGCCAAAAGTGCGTTGGTCAATCAAAAACAGCTTCTCAAAGAGAAATTATCGGCTTTTGAGCAAAAAGCGAATAATCGGTTCGAACTTACCGAAAAGTTTTTGAAATACAATATAGAATTGGCAAACGAGGGAACAAATGAAGAAAAACTTCATTTGTTCAAAAAAGTCGGTTCGAACTTTCAAATTAAGGATCGAACCGTACTTTTTGAGCCACGCGGAGCGTGGCGAACCCTCTCAGATTCAGGATTTTTTGGGGGGAATACATTTGTGTCGGCACTTCGTGCCGACCCCGATTCGGCTTCAAAATGCGATTTCGATTTCTGGCGGAGGGGGTGAGATTCGAACTCACGAGAAGATTTCTCCTCTACTGCATTTCGAGTGCAGCCCATTCGACCACTCTGGCACCCCTCCAAATATTGGTTAAAAAAAATCTATCAAGAGCATTTTCCACCTGCGGTGGACCCGCCTCTGGCTGGGCGAGTGCGGCCCATTCAACCCCTGTCTGCCGATTTATATACCGAAGGTATACAGGCAGGGCTCTGGCACGTCTCCAAATTTCAAAGCATTTTCCACCACAGGTGGACCCGCCTCTGGCTGGATAAATACACTAAAATAGACCACAACAAAAGTCCCCTATTCTTGATCTTTCTCTAATATCTTGAAAATCATATCCTCAACAGTAGTTTTTCCGGTTATTCTTTTGCCATCAGAAGAAGTTTTTATTTGATGATGTCTTGGAACATAGCTTTGGGATCCATTTTTTCTGGTTATGATAAAATGTTCTCCATTAAATTCTATTATAGCTTCGGGAAATCTTTCTAAAACTTTTTTTATTATTTTAACCGCTTCTTCACCCTCAACCCAATTTGAGTGACCTTTTTCTCCTTTTGAATCAATTGTCGCATTGATTTTTTTTGACCATTGGTCTTTTATACTTTCCATATTTATTTTTTTATTTTACTTGTGCCCTCGGAGGGAATCGAACCCCCATTTTATCCTTAGGACGGATCTGTTCTATCCATTGAACTACGAGGGCATCGAAAAAACGTTAAAATATATCCCTTCATTAGGCCTGACTCAGTTATAAATAAAACCCTTATTGTTTTAAATTAGCACAATTTATAAGCAATTCAATACATCCAACAATCTTTGAACATGGTGTTGATCTATGGTACAATAAGATTATGAAGAGGTCTAATTATAATAATTATAAAGAAGAAGTTATAAGATTAAGAAAACAGGGAAAAACTTATGGGGAAATAAAGAATATTTTGAACAAGGAAATACCTAAGAGCACCCTCTCCTGCTGGTGTAAGGAAATATTACTTTCAAAAATACAGAAAATGAATATTAAAGCTTCTTCTGAAGAAAACATTCGAAAAGGAAGATTGATAGCTTATCAGGTTAATAAAATGAGAAGAGATACATATTTAAAATCAGTTGAACAAAGAGTAAATTATCTTAAAGAAGTGGCAAAAAACAAAGATGTAGCAAAAATAATAATTGGAACATTATATCTGGGAGAAGGAGCAAAAAATACAAAAGGTTCTTTGATGTTGGGTAATTCAGACCCTCAAATAATAAAAATTTTCTTAGATTTATTGAGAAAATCGTATAGCATTGACGAGTCAAAATTCAGATGCACAATCCAATGCAGAGCCGATCAAAATACTTTTGAATTGGAAAAATTTTGGAAAAAAATCACAAAAATTCCCAAAAAACAATTTTATAAAACCAGAGTAGACCCCAGAACAATAGGTAAAAAATCAAAAAAGCCTGACTATAAGGGAGTTTGCAGAATTGATTATTATTCTGCAGATTTATATCACGAATTAAAAAAAATAGGAGAGTTGATTTGCGAAACAAATTAGTATAAATTAATCTGGTGTCGGGGGCCTGTAGTATAATGGTAACACGCGTCTATGGCATAGACGAGTCAGGGGTCCGATTCCCCTCAGGTCCACAAAATATAAAAATCCTCGCTTTAGTGAGGTTTTTATTTATATCAAATAATATCTCGTAACAGTTGTTACTTGCTTTATTGTTTATTAGTAATAGAATGTGTCTAGCACTAGTGGAGGGGTTGTGAACACTCACAAGGTTGCCAGTCTTTTACTTGCTGTTTTGGTTGTGATGACAATTTCCTGCACTACTTCAAAAAAATGTCCGTCAATTACTGAGGATACCGAAAGCTTGTATGCCGATGCCGTATCAAGATTTTGTATTGTGATGTCCGATAATTTATATCCAGGAACACTTTGTGGGAATGGATATGTTATCGCATCCAAGATTAGCGTGTTTGATCCAGTATCTAATGAAAATAAAAAGTTCGCGATTGCATTTATGGATCAAAGGGATTCGGATTCTAAGATTGTTGTTGATTATGGAGGATTTGTTTTGATCAAAACTTCATTGACAACCCCTGTTCCGGTAATTAAATTTTCAAATAGTCCTAAGTTGGGAGAACGATTGTTTTATACCCAGGTGATTGTTTGGAATGAAGACGGGGTGGATAGAAAAACACTTATTGTTAAGTCAACGGAAATTTCCGGTATACTTGATAAAAAATTGATTGTTACTCAGCCATTTATGGGACCACAAGAAGTTGGGATTGCTCTTTTTGATAAGGGTGGACGACTTGCCGCTTTGGGTGGAGATGCTATGTTTGGTTCCATATCGGTAGCAAATGAAAAAATCTCTTATCTGACTTTGGGAACCGTTACTCGCTCTAGTGTTGTTAGCCATTTTGAAATAGTAATTGACGGAACTCTCAATTCCACAAATACCAAGTGATTATAAGTTATTATAACAAAGCGATCCTACCCGGTTCGCTGTTTTTTTGGTTAAAAATACACTTAATGAAACTTTTTCTTTTTAATGTTATAATCTTAAAATATTTAATCCATTGATTATGTTTACTCAAGAACAAAAAATTATAAAGATAATAGAAAAAACCCTTCCAGCGATTGTTTCCATTTCCGCTTTTAAAAAAGTCGCTGACATAGAAAAAAATTCTCCTCAGTGGCTTTATCCTCTTTTTGAGGGAGCCGGAAACAAAATTAACGCTCTTCGCAAGAAAGTATCCGGTAAAAAAATAAATTTGGGGGGAGGGTCAGGTTTTATTGCCGATGCCTCCGGTATTGTAATAACCAACGTTCACGTCATAGTCCAAAATCATCTTGAATATGTAGTGTCGCTTTATGATGGAAGAAAATTACCAGCGGTGCTTATAGGCTCAGACGATGTCAATGATGTTGCTTTTTTAAAGATAAAAGCCGATACAAATTTTGCATCCATCGCTTTAGGAGATTCATCTAAAATAAAACTGGGACAAAGTGTTTTAGCAGTAGGAAATGCGCTTGGACTTTTTGCAAACACCGTGTCGGCTGGAATAATTTCCGGACTTATGCGCTCTATTCAAGCCAACAATGAAATTCTTAAAGAAAATCTCAGAGGGCTCATTCAAACAGATGCGGCCATAAACCCGGGTAATTCCGGAGGTCCATTGATTGACATGAATGGAAATGTAATAGGAGTAAATGCCGCCAGCGTTACCCAGGCTGAAAATATAGGATTTGCCGTTCCGATTAATGTGGCGAAAAAAGACCTTGAACAAATAAAGAAATACGGACGAATAACAAGACCCCTGCTTGGAGTAAGATACATAACAATTGATGAAAGAGTAAAAGAAGTTTTAAAACTGCCGGTAAACTGGGGAGCTTTGACAACGGGCGCTACAGCCAGCCAACCGGCAATAATAAAAAACAGTCCGGCTGATAAAGCGGGAATAAAAGAAAGAGATATAATTTTGGAAATTGACGGAGTTAAATTAACTCCTCAGTTTGCCCTTCAGGACTTTCTTGAAACGGCAAAAATCGGTCAACAAATCAGTCTAAAGATATTAAGAGGAAAGAAAGAAATTCAGACCCGAGCAACTTTAATAGAAAGATTTTAATAAAAACCCCTAAAAAGGGGTTTTTATTTATCTATAATATTCAACGTAAGGACCTCTTCTTTCTTGAGGAGAGGCAAAACTTCCGGAAATTGCGCCGAATAAATAAAAAATAAAGAAAGCAACAGCCGCAATAATAATTATTTTTTTAACAAGATCCATATTCAACGTATCAGAAAAATAAATCGGTTTGAAATCGGAAAAATTAAACGATTAAATTAATTATTCTATCAGGAACAAAGATCATCTTCTTAATTAAATCATTTTCAACATAAGAAAACAATTTTTTATCGCTCTTGATGGCTGCTAAAACATCTTCACGGGTGGCTCCCTGAGAAACTTGGACGGTTCCACGGGTTTTTCCGTTTATCTGGACAGCAATAATCACCTTTGCGGATTTAATTTTACTCTCTTTAAACTTGGGCCATTTTTCAAGGAAGATTGATTTCTTATTCCCGAGGACGTTTCTCCATATTTCTTCCGTTATAAACGGCGCAAAAGGAGATAATATTTTAAGAAAGCTTTCAAAATTGACGATATTGAATAAATTTCTGGAATCCATTTCTTTTTGAAAAATCATCAAAGCACTGATAGCTGTGTTAAATTTCAATTCTTTAATATTCTCCCCTACTTTCTTGATTGTTTGATTGGTAAGAATATCAAATTCATCGTCTTTAATTTTATTAAACTTATTTTTGTTGGCACAAATTCTTTGAGAAAGCGTCCAGACTCTATTTAAAAATCTTGAAACTCCCAAAATTCCAGTTGGATCCCATGGTCCCCCTTGTTCGTAAGGACCCATAAAACCAAGATACATTCTGACACTATCGGCTCCAAAATTTTTTACCTCTTTATCCGGATCAACCACATTTCCTCTGGACTTGGACATTTTCTGATTATCCGGTCCTAAAATTATTCCGTGATTTCTTCGGCCAATAAATGGTTCTTTAAAATTAACCAATTTAAGATCATACAAGGCTTTGGTGAAAAATCTGGAATATAGAAGATGCATGGTGTTATGCTCCGCTCCTCCAATATACATTGGCACTGGAAGCCAATTTTTCATTTTTTTAGCATCAGCAAATTTATTTTTATTCTTCGGATCGGTATATCTTATAAAATACCAGGATGAATCAACAAAAGTATCCATGGTATCACTTTCCCTTTGAGCCGGTTTTTGGCACTTTGGGCATTTAACGCTCATCCATTTTTTATCTTTGGCCAAAGGAGATTTCCCATCATCAGTCGGCAAAAAATTATCCAGTTTGGGAAGTTTAATCGGTAAGTCTTTCTCTGAAACCGGCAAATACCCGCAGTCTTCACATTTTATAACGGGGATTGGAACCCCCCAATATCTTTGTCGGGACAAAACCCAGTCATGAAGCCTATAATTCGTTTTTGCTTCTCCTAATTTTCTATCTTCAAGCCATTTAGTCATTCTTTGACGAGCTTGGGCAGACATCATTCCAGTAAAAATTTCGGAGTTAATCAACATTCCATCTGGTTCATAGCATCTTTTATCATCATATACTTCATTTAAAATATTTTGTGGATTTTCAATTGAATCCTCTCCGATTTTAGAATCGATCGGATCAATAACTGGTTTTATGGGTAAGTTATATTTTTTGGCAAATTCAAAATCCCTTTCATCATGGGCTGGAACAGCCATAACCGCCCCCGTTCCGTAATTTCCTAAAACATAATCAGCTACAAAAATCGGAATTTCTTCTCCATTAAATGGATTGATAGCTTTTATGCCTTTTAATTCAACTCCGGTTTTTTCTTTATTCAATTCAGTTCGTTGTAAAGCAGATTTATTTTTTGCTTTAGAAATATACTTTTTTACTTCATTAATATTGCTTATTAGTAATTGGTTATTGGCTAATAACTCGTGTTCTGGGGCAACAACCACATAAGTGCATCCAAAAATAGTATCTACCCGAGTAGTAAATACGTTAATTTGAAATTTCCCTGCTTGCACAGATAGAAAATTTTTAATTTGAAATTTTACTATCGTTCCTTCACTTTTTCCGATCCAATTTTTTTGAGCCAACTTTGTTGTTGATGGCCAATCCAATTTCTCCATATCCTCAACGAGCCGATCGGCATATTCGGTGATTTTAAACATCCACTGTTCTATTTCTTTTTGAATAACCTGGGTGTCACATCTTTCACATTTTCCATCAATCACCTGTTCATTGGCCAAAACTGTCTTATCTTTTGGGCACCAATTAACCAAGGTTTTGGAGCGATAAGCCAATCCCTTCTCATACATTTTCAAGAATATCCATTGAGTCCATTTGTAATATTCTGGATCAATCGTGGAGATAATTCTTGACCAATCAAAAGACGCCCCCATGCTTTTGAGCTGATTGGTCATATATTTTATATTACTTTGGGTCCAATCTTGAGGACTAATTTTGTGTTTAATTGCAGCATTTTCAGCCGGCAACCCAAAAGCATCAAAACCAATCGGATACATAACGTTTTTTCCATTAGCTCTCCAATAACGAGCTAAAACATCCGGTAGAGCAAAAGCGTACCAGTGACCGATATGAAGATTCCCTGAAGGATATGGAAATTCAACCAAAAGCATTGAATTTTTCTTTCCTTTGAAATTATCTTTTGTTTTATAAATTCCTTCTTTTTCCCAAACGCTCAGCCATTTTTTCTCGGCAGAACGAAAATTAAACGGTTTCATATATCGTTCTTAGTATAATGCACTAGGTGCCATCCATTCAAGCTAAATATTTAAATTAGTCACTCTAAAACTAATAAGAAAGGTTACCGCCCCCCCCTCACCGCTAGTAATGGAATTTAAAGGCAAATCAACATTGGAGAGATACGGTAATTTAGCCAAACGATTTCTAAAAGCGACAGCATTATCGGAACTAAACGTTTGAGCATTCATAACCACCGGGAGTTCCATTGACTGCACATAAACACGATCAATAGAAACATCACTTCCGGCTTGAGTAAAAATTGATCTGAGAACTTTTTCCCATCGAGTTTGTTGCTGACGAGCCGCCACAGCCCTATCAATGGATTTATTAAATATTTCCGCCTCTTGTTTAAGAGTATTTAATCGAGAAAGATTGTAATTACCCACCACCGAATGGAAATCTTGGGTTATTTTTTCCATATAGGAATTTAAAAACAAATACACGCCAAGACAAGCTACTAATATTATCGCAAATGAAGAAACAACAATTTTTCTCCAAAGAGAAATAAAGGATAGAATTTGAGAATGATGAAATTGATCTTCTGTTCCTTCAGGAGCCAAACTTATTTCAGTATCTATGGATCTGGGAACCAATCCGCGCAAAGCTACTCCGAAGGTTACTAACCAAGAATGATCTATGGTGTAATTCTTTAAAGTTGTTGGTTCTATGGTGAGTGAAAAATGAGATTGAATAATTGAACGGACCTGTTCCTCAAGACCCGGAGCAATTATATAAATTGAAGATATGGTATCGCTAAAATGCCCAGAATAAAAATTTATAACCCTCTGGCTTTCTTGAACTATGTTATCTGAAAATTCCTTTAAAGGTATTTGTCGAGAATCAGCTGATTGTTTGATAATTGAAGACCAGGGAGTAAATCTATTGAAATACAAAAATCCATATCT
>DAOOCG010000025.1:0-8459 GCA_035408245.1 Minisyncoccota bacterium | reverse complement strand
GTTATGTGACAAATATACCGATTGGAACAAGTATAAAATCGATTGAAATAAAAGATGAAATTGCTTATGTTGATTTAAATTCTCAAGCAGATAAAGGCGGAGGATCTTGTTCAATGGCGGCTCGTGTTGCTCAAATCAAACAAACGCTTCTTCAATTTTCAACCATCAAAGATGTTGTTCTTTCTGTTGATGGACGCTTGGAAGATATTTTTCAACCATAATGCAATTAAACCAATTTTTTCAATAAAAATATTGACTGAGTCTTTGTGTCCTGTTAATCTGAACCCTAACAAGATGTTTCGCGCCCGTAGCCCTGCCTGCCGGCAGGCAGGTCAGCTTCAATCAGAGTTGTTAAAGATAGGGAATGTTATATAAATTTATGCGCCCGTAGCTCAGCTGGTAGAGCAGCTCCCTCTTAAGGAGACGGTCGAAGGTTCGATCCCTTCCGGGCGCACAAGAAAAATAATTAATCATATTGATTATTTTTCTGCTCATTGAAAGAAATAATATTGCGGGTGTCGTATAGTGGCTATTATACTTCCTTGCCAAGGAAGAGATGGCGGTCCGATTCCGCTCACCCGCTCACAAATCAAAAATTGACTAATACTTTCTAAAAAGTTACTTTTAACCCAGATCGTTTAGGGAGGTCAATATGATTGCGTCCCCCAAAAAAGAATCGTGGATTATTGGATTGGGATCTGAAGTTGATAACCAAGAAATCATAGCTCTATGTACAAAAATGGTTGAAGAGTTGGGTGATTCTTGCCCAAATATAGTTAAAATTCCAAGAAAGGGTAGTTCGGATATTCGCATTGAATTTGAATGTTTGAACGGATTTGGAAGTGGTCATTACATTATTACCGAAAGCACACTTGAATATCTTAGAGCAAGAGTAGAATTAATGATTTTGGAACACAAAGTAAGGACAGCAAGAATTGATTTATCAAAATTAAGACCGACTAGGTGGTCAGTTGACTGTTTGGGAGGAGATTCTTGGTAAAGATAACTATAATTACTCAAAAATGAGTAATTTTTTTACAAAAAAGAGGTGTCTAAACCTCTTAAGCTCTCGTCCAAACCCAAAATCTAATTTTACTTCCAGTCTGCCCAGGATAATGATTCTCCTCTAAATAAACAAAACCATTAGGCTGATATCCCAAAGAAAAGAGATCTTCAAAAGTTTTTTTGATTATTGGATTATCCAAGTGCCCATCAAAAGAATCCGGAACGGGCACGTAGATACTCGTGTGTCCGTTCATTTTTTCTCCCAAGAACTAATTAAATTATAGATCTCGCGTTTTATAAGTCAAAAAATCCCCTATTGAAGAGGATTTAAAAAGTATTTATTTTTTATTACCAAATAAATTATTTCCCTCAATCGCTATTTTTCTAAAAATCTGGTAGATATCTTTCACTGCGTCTTGAATACTTATAAGTCTCTTCTCTATATCAGCAAGTTTTTGTGAGTCAATGGTTTGCTTCTTTATCTCATCTCTTAGAATATTTAGGTTGTTCTTTACGGAAGATATTTGATCTGATGCCGATTTAACAAGAACATCAACAGTCAACGTATCAATGCCTAAGTTTTTTAATTCTTTTATTTTTTCTGATATTTTATCATTTCTATCCAAAACAGTTTTGAATGTAGTATTTTCAAATTGATCTATGTGAGAAAGAATAACCAGTTTTCTAAGATATGTTTGTTGCTCTTGAATATGAGAGGATATTTTTAGTGACACATCGTTTAAAGTATCGGTGGAAGTTGACTCAATTAGATTACTTAGATAATTTTCAAGATTTTTTGAATCATCATCAAGCGTTTTTATGATTTCATCGCTGTAATCTTTATAAACATCTTCTTTTAATTCAACTCTTTTTCTAAGCTGTTCATTTCTTTTTTTGAGCACATCAATAGACCTTTCTAAAAGATCTTTTGTTTTTTCAAATAAACGCTCTTGGGAATCATTTTGTTTCTCATTTTCCCAATCTGTCTTGGCTTGGGTATAGTTGGTTTTGCCCTCTTCAAACCTTTTATAAGCTTTGGAGAAATTATCACTTTCATATTCTTTTGCAAAAACCGAACCGCTCCCGATACTAAAAACGCAAGAAATCACCAAAATTGTAATGAAATATTTTTTCATCATAAATTAAAATTTTACAAACGAAGCATTAACTATATCAACAGACTTTTCCTGATTAATAAATTCCATCAAACCCGGATTAAATGATGCATTTTGAGCTTCCAAAGCTATGGCTCCGGCACCGAATAAATCGTTGGTGATTGGGGGATTTAAACTAACTGATTGAATATCCTTTAAAACAGAATCAATCTGAGACACTTGTTTTTCCTCTTCAATATATGATTGCACGCTTGAGCCCGCAACGTCAACAGTTTTTTCCTCATCACCAATTGTTCTTAATTCGGAAACCTGAGATTTTTCTTTTATAAATGGGTTTCCAATAACAATAATCGCCACCAATGTCACTAGTGCCAGCGGTATTCCAAAACCGATAAATTTTCCCATATGAAGCTGAATTCTTAGTTTGGACGGCGTTCCAGAAAGAACTGTTTCATTGGAATTTTTAATTTCCATTTGAGATATGTCGTTTAAAATTTTAACAACCAAATCTCGGCTGGCTTCCGTGCGAGACTTAATTGAAAGAAAAGATTGCGAAACATCTTCCAATGGTTTGAAGTTGTGTCCTTGAACAACCCGAGCCGCTTCCTGAGCATCACCGGTTTGATCAAGATCTTTTATTATTTTTTTTAAATCATTATCTTCCATTGTTTTCTTTATGAATAATTTCTTTTATCTCCTTAAGTGCCCTATATTGAAGCGCTCTAATAGCTGTGGAAGATTTTTTCATAATTTTTTCTATTTCTTTATTAGAAAAACCCTCAAAGAATTTTAGCGTTATGACTTCTTTTTGTTCGTCACTTAAGTCTTCCATCGCCTCTTTTACATTATTTATATCCTCTTTAATATCTATCAAATCTTCAAGTGATGTATTTTCGCCATTATCTTCAACAACAGAAACATCTTCCATAAAAACTCCTTTTTTCTTGCGCCAATAATCAATTTGAGTATTTCTGGCAATCGTATAAAGCCAAACAAGCACTCCAGAAACGTCTTTGAGAGATTCTTTATTCTCCCAAGCTTTAATAAAAACGGTATGAGTTAAATCCTCAGCAATAGATTTGTTTTGAGTGCGAATAATAAAATACCTGTAAATCGGAGTTATATATTCTCGATAAAATTCCTCAAACGCATCTGCGTCTAAGGCACTCGCTTTATTTACAGTTTCTTGAAATTTACTGAAATCTTTTTCTCTCATATAAACGGATAGATACGAAAATTGTGATTTTATTATTATATCAGATATTCATTACAACCTGCGTAATATTTGGCTTATATTGGCTCGCATAACATCCATATACCCCTCTCCCTGAGCCCACCAATCAATCGGGACTATAAATAATCCGGCATCTTTAATTACCTTAGCATAAGAACTGCTATCAAATTCTCTAGTGGCTATTATAACTTTAATCCCATTATTCCTGCAAAAGGAACGTATTTTACTCAACACCTTATCAGGATAAGATTCTTTTTCAATATCAAAACCTCCATTGATATCTAATTTCAAACTTTGAACAAACGGGAGAAGTTGCGGTTTGGCAATAATTATCGGCGTTCTTTTTGATGAAGAAATCACCGAAAGAGAACCCTGAAGAAGGGTGTCTATTTGTATGGAATATTCATAAGCATTATTTATAAAATATTCCTTATTTCCAACATCAATTCCGCCAAATTCTCTTGCAATTGCCTGAACCACTCTTCTGGCATTATCCAGAGATAACCAATAATAAAATTGGACGCCTTCAAAAGAATCGTTTGAATCAATTATATTTGAAATCGGTATGGAAGACGTAACAAATTGATTCATGGAAACAACCGAAATCTCAGGAAATTTTTGAGTTATAGAATCAGTCCAATCATCAAATCCATTGCCAATGGAAAGAAATAAAGCTTTTTTATCCCTTGAACTTTTAGAACTTCCAAGCCACTGTCTAATATCATCCTCGGCATAAAAAGGCATAACCATCACATCAACTCTGGTTCCTCCAACTTTAGATATCCATTCAGCTGCCAAGGGTAAAGATGTTGCCACTTTCAACCTGGGTATTGAAGAACTTTCAATGACAGAATATTCATCATCTTCCTTAAATGGAGAATTTTTTAAAACAAAAAACAACCCTACTAAAATAAAAATAATCACAAAAAGAATAATGTCTCTAAATGGAATATGTAAAATCTTCATATTTAAAATTGATCAAATATAAAAGTGAGGGGGTCAGTATATCCAAAAAGAACTGGATTATCTGATGTGTACCCCACACAATCGGTTATTTTACCGCTGGGTATAACACATTTATCGGATTTTGGAGATCCCAAAACTGGTGCTTCTTTTATTTCAAGATGTAGATGGGTATCAGCTTCTCCGGTTTCATCGCACCCATCTTTTCCTATTCTCCAATAATTACACCCATAACCAGTATTTCCAACTTTCCCTATTTTTTGACCCCCTAACACAAGACTGCCGACTTTAAGAGAATCATCAATAAGACCAAGATGCGCATATAAAGAATAAACGTTCTTTTTATCAACAAGATGGTTTAATATCACCCCATTGCCCAATCCGGCATCTTGGCTGCCATTATAAATTATTTTTTCAACAGTCCCTGTAGCAATAGCATACACGTAATTATCGGTAGCATTAGGATAAGGCGCCAAATCAAGTCCAGCATGTTGAATATAGTTTTCTCTTTTATCCTCATACCACTTTGAAACTGTTTTTAACGGAGAGTTATATCTTTGACGCACCCAAAACTGAGAGATATTTACCGGGGCATAGAATCCGTTTTTCAAAACGGCCTTATCAAAATTCAAATAAGAAACAACAGCATCCCCTTTTTGGGAATCGTTATAAAATTCTAAGGCCACGGGATCTTCCAAACGAATACATCCTCCGGAAAATTGGCTATCAACTTTTGATCCATCTTTCCAATAAGGAATGTTGTGAATAAAAAAATCTTCATACAACTGAACAGCATTTTCCATAAAAACAGGGATTACCGAAGACATAAATTTTTGTTTTTTAACTCCCAATTCAAAATATCCCGTAGGAGTTTGAAACCAAACCCCATAAGCCGCTTGATAAGCGATTGGATATGTTTTTTGAAGCAATCCGTTCAGATAAAAAAGTATTCGATTGTCGCTCAAATTAATTTCAAAAAGCCTGAAGGCATGGTTCTTGGGCGGTAATGAGCAAAATTTATTGTCTGAATTTTCATAGAATTTAACATTTGAATCGCAATAATTTGATACCAATATTTGACTTTGTTGGGTAAAAATACTTTCAGGTGTTGATGTGGTTGTAGAAGCCAAATTGATTGAGTCATAAATTAAAGCCGATGTAGACAAATCGATATTTTTTCCTTGTTCATAAGAAAAGGTCCGATGAAAAAGAAAAACGCTTCCTGCCAGAAGCATTAAAATAACTATTAAAATAATTTTCTTTATCATCCAACCAATGATACATAAAAAACTGCATAAACCGCAAGAATAAAAAAACCGCTTATATCCCCAAGCGGCAAGGGTGGCATCAATTATGAGAAGACGCCAAAAATGAAATACAAACGAGCCGTGGTTATTGTCAAAAACAAAATCACCACCACAGCCCAAGTCAACCTCCAGTCATAAACTACTTCCAAAAATCTTGTAACAAACCAAACCATAAGAAGAAAAATTAAGGAGGTTCCGACAAACACAAACGCCAGAATCATCCTTTCCATACCTGTGTAATATGCCGGCAACGGGGTTGGATTCACCATCTCAATCATTGGAGCCGAAAGAAAGACGTCCAACAGCCCCTGGCCCGAAAGCCACGAAATAGAAAAAAATACGGCGGTAAAAGAGACTAGCAAAAGAACAAAAAGCCCCACTGCAACCTTTTTCATCTCTCTCTCCGTTTCTTGTCGTGCCCCATTTTAAGGGCGTTGATTTTTAAAGAACCGCTGTCAGTTTTGAATTATAACACACACAATACAAATGTCAATATTTTATTGTTAAATTATAAAACAACTAACTAATCACCAATTCATGCAAATCATCTTCCTTTCTTGTAGATTTTTGTTTGTTTTTGTGAGATAATTAGCCCGTAAGCCCAAAAAGAGGGCTTTTAAATTAGAGGGCTTTCAAAAGAATAGGATTTAAGCCACTTTTATCCGTTTGTTTGTTATTTTATCATTGAAACAGTCTTGTTATATCTTCGTTTTATATGTTAGAGCGCGAAATTGAAAATGAAAAAAACGTGCTTGAACGCGCCATCCGGGGTGAGTCCTCGGCTTTTGGCTTGCTTTACGACAAATACCAACCCAAGATATTTAGGTTTATTTTTCTCAAAGTAAGCAACCGTGAGGAAGCCGAGGATCTCACTCATCAGGTCTTCTTGAGCGCTTGGCAGAATATTGGCCGGTTTAAGGATGAGGGACTCCCCCTTTCCAGCTGGTTATATGCTATCGCTCGCAATAGAGTTATTGATTTTTACAGAACAAAAAAACGAACTGAAAGCATAGATGAAAACACTGACGATGTTTTAACTCTTGCGACCGCTACTCTTGAAGATGATGTGATTCACAAAATAGATCTTGAATCGGTTTATAAAGCCTTAAAATCTCTTCCATCGGAATATCAAGAAATAGTTATTATGAGATTTGTTGAAGGATTAAACCCGTCAGAAATATCAAAAGCAACGGGAAAAAATCAGGGAGCAATAAGGGTAATCCAATTTAGAGCACTTCAAAAACTGAAGAAAATGCTCAATAACAACCATGACTAAAGAAAGGATTCTAACAATTTTATACAGAATGAGGCAGATAAGCCCCAATAAGGATTTTTCTCAAAAATCCAAGTTTGCGATACTCCAAACGCCTCATGATTTTTCCTCAAAACAAACGGCTTATGTTCAAAACAATCAAATGGTACTGGGTCTTTTTATACAAAAATCATTTAGAGCTGTTTTCTTAGCGGGAGCAACAATAGCTATATTATTTGCCATATATTTTGCCACTGCTCAGCTTTCACCTCTTTTTCTTCCGGGTCTCAACCAAAACGGTATTATAGCCGAAGCTGATATGATAAATACTTCAATTGATATTCAACTTTCAAATATACAAAAATTTGACGCCACCACTAAACAAAGTATAACCGTCCTTCAAGAGATAACAGCTAATACTCCGGATCATTTGAGTGAAGAAGTTATAAAAAGTGAGCAAGAAAAGATAGGGTTACCCGCATCAACTCAAACTGACGACCAAATCAATTCAATACTAAAAGCTATCGGTAAATAAGATTATGAATAATAAAATAAAAAAATTGATTTGTTCAATTTCAACCATCACCCTGCTTGCAATTGGTTGTTCTTTTGCTAATGCCCAATCAGAAAAAATTCAGGAGAAGCTTTCTCAAACACAGCAAGACGTCACCAAACTGCTTAATATAAAGGATGACACCAGTATTTCCGAGGAAAAAAAGATATCCCTTGAAATAGAACTTAAGAAGAAGATAATTTCCGACGTCATTAATATTTCACTTGATCAAATTGCCAACGCCCAGTCTCAATTAGATGATCTGAAAATCCCAGATTCACAAGAATGGAAGTCGGTCAGGGATTATTTCCAGAAAATAATCGATCAAACACGAGATTATTATGAAGATAGACGAAAAGAATTTGATAATAAAGAAACATGGACTTTGGATGATGTGAAAGTTTTTGCCAAAGCCATGGAAGAAAAACGTTCTTTGGAGATAGACAAAAACCTCAAAAGGATCAACTCGCTGATTTTAACCGTAAACGTTTCTCAGATATTGAATTTAGCCGATGAAAGACTTTCAAAGATATCTTCAGATGTTGATAGGATATACACTAAAAAACTTACCAAAAACCCAACATTAAAAACCATGCTTGAAGGCGCTGCCGCTAATGTAAAAAAATCTCACGATCTTAATGATGAGGCTTATCAAGTGGTTCTTAATCTCTATACTGAAGATAAAAGCACCTCAACCCAAGATTTTATTCTAAATTTAAAAAAGAAAATCGTTGATATAAAAGAGTTTGAGGCATTAATTGACTCAAAGACAAAAACCGAACCGATTAAAATAGATTCTTCTTTGATAACAAATGAAGATTTGGATGGTTATTTAATTTCTCTTACATCCCAAACCTATAACCAAATCAAATCAGCTTATGAAACCTTTGTGAAAATGAGTGTTAATGTTAAAAATTACTTAAAATAAATTGAAACTGATAATAACAATAATAAAAACCCGCCGTTGGCGGATTTTTATTATTGTTCTATAAAAAATAACCCTCAAGACCTCACCTTAAGAGTTATTTTC
>DAOOCG010000024.1:0-8467 GCA_035408245.1 Minisyncoccota bacterium | reverse complement strand
ATGTGCTTCCATTTTTTGCTGTTAAAACTTCTATTTGATTATCATAAACTCCTTTTGAAAATCTGTTCTCAAATTTTTCTCTTTCTCTTAATCCGGCTTCAAGAGATTTTTCCTCAACCGATACAAAAAATTGAGCTAATTGTTTTTTAACCTCAAAAGGATCTTGGGCTATTAAATTCTGCAAATGATTTAATTCCGATTCTTTAATATCCGCAAACGCCTTAAAATACATTTCCAAAAGATTGTCTGGGATAGACATTAATTTTCCGAATTTGTCCTCCACTGAAGAATTAACAGCTATGTAATTTCCATAACTTTTACTCATCTTTCTCCCATCCCCCGCAATTCCCTCTAAAACAGGGGTGGTAAAAGCCACTTCCGGCTCCTGACCCCTTATCTGCATAATCGTCCTGCCTTGGGCAAAATTAAGCAATTGATCCCTGCCTCCAATCTCTATATCAGGGTTAAGTTCCACGGAATCTATGCCTTGGGCATAGCTATAAAGAAGTTCCGAAACCATCAAAGAATGACCCTCTTTTAACCGGCTTCTAAAATCTTCTCTTTGTAAAACTTCCGATAAATTCATTTTCTGCAAATCTCTCAAAATATCTTCAAAAGAAAGTTTATTTAGCCATTTGGAATTAAAATGTTTTTTAACCTTGCTTAAACTAAGATATTTTTCTATTTGATCAAAATAAGTTTTTGCGTTTTTCTTTACATCACTCTCGCTCAAAGGCGGTCTTTGATCATTGCGTCCGCTTGGATCCCCTATCATGGCTGTAAAATCACCAATAATAAGATGGATTTGATGTCCTGCTTTTTGAAATTGTCTTAGAACAAATATCGGCAAAAGATGCCCCAAATGAACATCCGGTCCGGTTGGATCAATTCCAAATTTAATTGATAACTTTTTCCCGGAATTAATCTTTTTTTCAAGCTCTGTAAAAGTAATTAATTGATCCATTTTGGACCCAAGATAATCCAAAAAATCTCCAACCGACAAATCCTTCCAATCAGAGAAAAAGCGATTAAAAAAGACCTCGGACAAATTAGAAGCGATAAGATTTTCTTTAGTCATTAACTTTATTTAACCACAAGTCGGTTTTCTTATCAATAAAATAGGGGTGATAAAAATATCACCCCCAAATCAATCAAAAACAAAACTGTTTTCCAAAAATTTGTCTAACTGCCCGACATCCGCCTCTACAAATTTTACCATCACAAATTTCACAAGAAATACCCGCGATCCATCCTCGATAAGAATCCATTCTTTCCCCATTCCAAATGTTAATAAGAGAATCTCTTCGTATATTTCCGCAAATTTGATTAAAAGTGGTCGGACACCCCGTTACACTACCATCAGAAAGAATCGTTATAAGATTCCTTCCTGCTTGGCATCCAATCCAAGGAGAGTTTCTTCGCATATCATGCCCATAACCAAAACAATCATCCGGAACTATTTCCATAATACCATCGGATCTTTTTTGCCAAGACAATATCCGATCAGACAACTCACGAACACCATCTTCACCAATAAAATTATCCAATCTCATTCTACCCTCCGGTAATCCCAATTGAATAGACCAAACCGGAATCAAAATATTTATCAATAACTCAAATATAGATTCCAATTCATTTATATTCGCCAGAGTAACAGTTGTGATAACGGTTCGGTAAATTTCCGTTTCCGCTTTGAGAATTTCCATAATTTTATCAAAAGATCCTTCTCGTCGATTACGATCATGAGACTCCCTCAAACCATCCAAGCTTAATGATAAAATCAAATTCTCCAATCCTTTTAATGATTTAATCCTTTCAAAAATACTACTGCCAAGAAATCCATTGGTTATCAAACGAACCAAATCAAATCTACTAAGAGAATATTTAAGAATATCCTGCCAATCGGAACGTGTGGTGAATTCTCCGCCAGATATAACAAGTCTAGAAACACCCAATAGAACAAGATCATCAAAAAGTTTTATTACTTCCTGAGTAGAAAGCTCTTTGCCTCGCAAATTGGCACACGAAGGTCCGGCTTTCAATCCACAATGAGAACAACTCATATTGCACCCTAATGTTGATTCCCATGAAGCAAAATCCGGCGAAAACATCTTATTATCTGCCATTGGCAATACTCGCCGACACTCTCTGAAGAACTGATTTGTGATTTATCAACTCTTTCAAATCTTCATTGTCGCGTCCAAGATATTCGGACAGAATACTGATTGCGATATTAATGTTTTTAATCCTTTTGGCGACATCATCCTTATTTGGACTAACAAGCCTAACTAATTTGGATTTTAATTCCTGCATTCTATTTTTTAGGTCATTAATAATATCCAAGAGACAATCAATTTTTGACGATTCAAGCACTAATATCGCCATGCCCAAAATCTCAATATCTTTTCTAATTCTTTCAATATTTTCTTTCTTCTTTTTTAAATCATCTTCGGTAGAATCCCTCTTTGGAGTAGATCTGCTACCAGAAAATCTTGATCCGCTTCCACAAATTGAATTTGTTGAAAATCCAATCACCGGCAAAAGCCAACAAAGAACGCTAATAATTGAGCCACCTTCTGGAAGAAAACTTATCACGGTCGTTTTCCTTTCTCTTGAACAGATTTTGGTTTGGGGTTGGTGAGTTTTTGAATTTAGAAATCAAAGATGATTTTTAATGGATTATGGATATCCCTCTTTCTTTTTTCAAAGTGCTAAATCAAGATAGAGCCGAAAAAAATCCCCCGGCTCCATCTTGCCTAGGGGATTTTTGATTTTTGTTTGAAAAATTTTTAGATTGACCAAACATCACCTAAGCAAAATGGCTCCAAGGTGATGTAAAATAACTTTTTGAACCGATTATTCTATTGGTCTTCATTTTTATAACAGTAAAATACAAAAACAAAAATGTCAAATATTTTATAAAATAGTTTAAATTAATAATTTTCAATTTCGGCCGCCTCCTTTATTTCATTTATTATTTCCTGAGGAAGCGGAGCTCCTGGTTTAGTCACCCCAGGATATCGCCAAGCGGAGATGATCCTTACCGAAGAATTTTTATTTTTATCATTTTCTCTCTCTTTTTTATTATCTTTGTTTTTATTTTTTTCTTTTTGATTTTTTGAAACCATCACCCATATCTCCTGATTCCAACTTCTGACTCCACCTTTTGTTTTATATGAAACCGGTTGCATCATTGCCACGGTATCGGGAGCTATCCCCTCCTCAACTCTTAAGGGGCTATGAATAACCCTCCTTACCCGACTTTCAGAAAGCTGCCAAAACTTCATTTTAAATTCGGCATGTTTTGTCCAAATATATTTTTTTCCCAACAAAATCATAATTTTATGTTAGCACAAATAATCATATTTATTGTATAATTAAAACAAATAATCATTAATATAATATGTTCCCAAATATAATTTCTCGTTTTAGCAATGCCATATCCATTACATTGCTGGTTTTTATTCTGGCCGTATCAGCAGTAATTATGTTGACTGTTTCTTCGCAAGAAACAGCTATTATGGACGAATTGGCTCATATTCCATCCGGGTATAGCTATGACAGATTTTTAGACTATCGCCTAAATCCGGAACACCCTCCTTTAGCGAAAGCCTTGGCCGCCATACCGCTGCTTTTTAAAAAGCTTAATTTTCCGACTAATCAAGAAGCTTGGCAAAAAGAAGTTAATGGACAATGGGCTGCCGGAACACAATTTATTTATGAGGTAAACGATGCCAAAGCCGATTCAATTGTATTTTGGTCCAGAATATTTCCAATAATACTCACTTTATTACTTATTTTATTTACATACTGGTGGGCTAAAAAATTAGTTGGACCCTTATGGGCTTTGTTGCCGGCATTTTTAACAGCTCTATCTCCTCACATTCTTGCTCATGGACATTATGTAACTACCGATATAGCAGCAGCGCTTGGTTTCTTTTTGGGAATGTATGGATTTATCAGATATCTCATGGCGCCATCCAAAAAGAGATTGTGGTTGGCCGGAATCGCTTTTGGAATTGCAATGCTTATGAAATTCTCCACAGTGCTTTTAATTCCTTTATTTGTCTTTTTCATCATAATTCGTTGGTGGTTACGCACAAAAGAAAGTGGTGATAAGATATTCTCCAAACAATCATTCTTAAGAATAATCAAATACGTTCTGCGGCTTGTAGCCGTAATGGCTATAGGGTTTGCTCTTGTTTGGGCGGTTTATTTTCTATTTACCATAAATTATCCCCCGGAACGCCAACTTTCTGACACAACATTTATTTTAAATTCTTTTGGTGGAGGTCCTGATCCATCCTGGCAAAAATGTCTGCCTTCAAGTTTTGGGATAAGGTGTTTAGCAGATATAAATCTTTGGTTGTCCAATAAACCGGTTCTAAGAGGACTTGGTCAGTATATGCTTGGAGTTTTAATGGTTACGCAAAGATCCTCTGGCGGTAATACGGCTTATTTTCTGGGTGATGTTGGTAATGGCGGATGGTGGAGTTATTTTCCCACCGTTTTTGCTCTTAAAGAAACGATTCCGTCTCTAATTTTGATAGCTCTCGGGTTATTGCTGGCTATAAAAAGATTTATTAAAAACACAAAAAAACAACACCAAGATAGGTTATTTAATTATCTGGATCTTAACTTTGCCGAATTCGCGATGCTTTCTTTGGTTATATTTTATTGGATTTATAGTATAAGAAGTCCTCTTAACATAGGTTTTAGACATATTTTACCGACAATTCCTTTTATCTACATTCTCACAACTATATCCATTAAAAAATGGTTTGGTGGAACTGAAATTCAGATTAGTTCAACATTGATTTCAAAGATATCTTCCGGTGCCAAATTTATTATTACTCAAATTCTAAAAATAGGCGTTGTTTGGTTATTGTGTGTTTGGCTTATCTTTGAAGTAGCGCTTGCCTATCCGTTTTATCTCTCTTATTTTAATGAAATTGGCGGCGGTATTTGGAGAGGTTATCAATATGTAACGGATTCAAATTATGACTGGGGACAAGACCTGGGGAGACTTGGAAGTTTTGTTGAAAAAAACAATATAGATAAAATAGCTGTTGATTTCTTCGGTGGAGGAAAGGTGGGATATTATCTTGATGAAAAATATGTTCCTTGGGAATCAAAAAAGGGTGATCCCGCAGAACAAGGGATAAATTGGATAGCTATATCTATAAACTCTCTTCAATCTGCTAAAGCAAAACCTAATCAGGATTACGAATTAAAACCGGAAAACACCTATTCTTTCATCCAAAATTATCAGACTCCATACGCCCGAGCCGGAACTTCTATATTTATTTATAAATTGAAGTAAATAAAAACCCCGATTCATATCGGGGTTTTTATTGATAATAAATTCTGTTTGGTACAGTGAAGTTTATGTATTTTAACTTCGTAATTTTGTCCTCATCAAATTCATTAACAGCTTTTATGGCGTAAGATGGATCGTTTCTTAAACTAAAACGTAAAAGTGGCGTCTCATCTTTTGATGTTGTAATTTCATCTAAATCTTTATCCGAAAAATATAAAGTGCGATACTGAAATCCAGTTTTTCCGATAAAATCAAATATACCCAAAAGAACTGATAATTTTTCTTGAGAAAGAGCTTTTTCTCCCAAATTAATTGGTTCTCTTGAACTATCAATAACCTTGTATAAAAGCTGACCTTGACTGTTTGGTCCCTCAAGAAAGACGATCCCCTCCTTATCAAACCAATAACATTTATTTTGATACTCAATACTTACAGAATTAACAAAACACCAAAGACCATACTTGTCTCTCTCTGTAACATTTATTAAAACTGTCCCATCTAAAATAGAAACATTTATATCTGCTTTGTTAACAAAAGAAAATTTATCCAAAATATATTTAATAATTGAGTCTTTTATAGCAAAAGCTCTAACAATATTATTGTCCTTAATGATCATTTTAAGAAAAGAATTTTGATCGTTAAGTCGTTGATAAAAAGCGTCTTTTATTTGATTGCTAAATTCACTATTAGATGCCTGGACAGAAACAGATTGAGTAATCGCATATTTAGTATGAAAAAAGCCGATAATCCCACCGGTAATAATTACAATGCAAAAAAGAATAAAAAGAGTTATTCGTTTAACTCTTTTTATCTTCCTGTCATGCTCTTTTTGTACTTGATAATAATCCAGCATTAGGAAATTTTAATGCGTTAGTAGTTATTAACTAATAACAATTAACTTAATAACGGGTGCTTAAATTTTTCTCTTCATCGGAGGGAAAAATACAGTTTCTCTAATAGGCTTATCCATTAAGATGGCGAATAATCTCTCAGAAAATCCAAAACCAGCCGTTGGAGGCATCCCATATTCAAGCGCTTCCAAAAAGTCCTCATCAAGCATCTGAGCTTCTTTATCCCCTCCCGCCCTTAATTTCATCTGTTCTTCAAAACGAGCCCTCTGATCCAACGGATCATTAGCCTCAGAAAATCCCTTTCCCAACTCAGTTCCACAAGCAACCACCTGAAATCTCTCAACTACTTCGGAATTATTTGAAGAACGTTTTGCCAGTGGCTCCACTAAGGCCGGAGGATTTATAAGCAACGTAGGTTGAATAAGTTTGATTCTGACAGTTTTTTTATAAATAAGATCGATAAGTCTGCCCTTACCCAAATGCGGATCAATTTTAACTCCAAGTTTATGAGCGTGTTGCAAAAGCTGATCTCTTGTCGCTTCAATTGGATCAAAACCATTTTCTTTTTTAAATACTTTACAATAATCAACTATCTGCCATTTTCCTCCCCAATTTATTTTTTTTCCTTGCCAATTCAGACTAAGAGTTCCTAATGTTTTTTTGATAATAAATTTATAAAGCTTTTCCACAAATTTCATCAGTGGTTGATAGTCGGAATAAGCCCAATAAAATTCACACTGGGTATAATCTTGCAAATGCTCGGCATCAATGCCTTCGTTTCTGAAAATTCTTCCGATTTCGTATATTTTTTCAAATCCTCCAACCATCATTTTTTTAAGAGCAATCTCTAAAGAAATTCTCAGGTAAAAATCCTCATCCAAAGCATTGTGGTGAGTTTTAAAAGGCTCCGCTTCGGCTCCTCCAGGAATAGATTCAAGAACGGGCGTTTCTACTTCCATAAAATTATTTCCCTCCATAAATTCTCTTACCGATTTCCAAAATACGGATTTTTTTACAAACATATCTCTAACCTCTTTATTTAAAAGAGAATCCAAATATCTTTTTCTAAGCCTTGTTTCAATATTTTCAAGCCCATAAAAATCTGAAGGTAATGAACGCAAAGATTTAACCAATATCTTAACAGAAATAGCAGCAACACTTTTTTGCTTGGTGTTTGTCAAAAATGTCTTACCGCTAACTTCGATAAAATCCCCCATATCCAGGGTCTTTTTAAGACCAGTAAAATTCTTCAACTCATCTTTTTTTAGAATAACTTGAATTCTCCCCGAGAAGTCTTCCACGTCAGCAAATATAATTTTGCCCTGATCTCTCAAATTACGAATTCTTCCCGTAACGAAAAATTTCTTTTTGGATTTAGAAAATAAAGAAAATTGATTAACAACATCAGCTATCACAACAGTCCGCTTTGATTCAACCGGATAGGCCTCTATTTTTTCCTCTTTAAGATATTCAAGTTTTTTCTTTCTTTCTAAAATAATGTCTTCTAACATAGTAATTTAAGTATAACAAAAAACAGGATTTTTCCAAAAATCCTGTTTTGTTTAAATTGTTATTGAATATCTACAATCTCATATTCCAACTCTTCACCTTTTGGAGTTTTTACTTTAACAACATCTCCCACCTTGTGTCCCAAGAGAGCTCTTCCAATTGGAGAAACGTTGGAAATTTTATTCTCGGTCGGATTTGCATCATGAGATCCCACAATTGAGTAAGTGACCGGGTTTTTCCCTTTTGGTTTGATGGCTACAGAAAGACCGACACTAACCACGTTTTTATTTTTTGAACGAGTTATAACTCTGGCATTTTTTAGAAGATTTTCCAAATCAAATATTTCATATTCCAATTTGTCCTGATCTTCCTTGGCTTGAGCGTATTCAAAATTTTCAGACAAATCACCATGCTCTTTGGCGCGTTTGAGCCTTTCGGCAATTTCAAAACGCTTAGTGGTCTTTAATGCCTCTAAATGAGCTTGTAACTCTTCTATTTTTTCTTTGCTTAAAAATTGATCTGCCATATTCCGTTAATTACTTTGCAGCTCCTATTCAGGAACAGCTTAATAAATTATTAATTAATAATTGAACTAATAAACAGACAGCGCACTATCAGTGCGCAGCCTCTAAGATAGCTCATTTATCTTAAATAGTCAAAGGCAAGCATAATAACAAAAGAGAGCGGGTATTGAATAATGTTTGTTATGAGGTTATTGGGTTATTGGGTTATTATGTTATTACGTTATTATGTTATTAGTTATTGGATTAGAAATTAGAGATTAGAA
>DAOOCG010000023.1:1257-8555 GCA_035408245.1 Minisyncoccota bacterium | reverse complement strand
ATTTGAGCGCCTCCAATTTCTCCTTTAGTGATAACAATAAGAACCTTTTTCATAATAAATTATTCTTTCTTTGAATGATTAATTTTACCGTTTCAAGAGATTTGTCTTTAAGTGCCGCCAAAACAGAAACATAAACCATCATTCCGGCAATTATTGAAATAATAACATTAATACTAAACCAATTAAGAATAGCAACAATAATCCCCATAATTAATGAAGCAAGCAACATTTTAGTTATCTTTTCAAAATAGGTAAATGAGCTTATTTTTTTTATCTTCCTAAACAAGTAAATAGTTATGATAACCTGATTAACTACAGTAGAAACAGCTGCTCCAATGCCTCCAAAATAGGGAATAAGAATGAGGTTAAATAGGAAGTTTCCCACAATTCCCAAAACAACATAACTAACCAGTTTCTTTTCTTGGTTTAGAGAGAACAAAGCATTTCCTAAAACAGCCGATATAAAAACAGGAATATAGGTTAAATTCATCAATATAAAAGGAATAATAGACGGTGTGTATAAAGATGAATAAAGAAGTTTTATAATCGGTCCAGCCAATAACACTCCTCCAACCATTAAGGGCAAGGCTATGAAAGATAAGGCAGTAAGGGATTTTTCAACAAAATTTTTAAATTTAATCGGATCATCTTTGCTTTTTGCCATAGCGGGGAAAAAAGCAGTAGCAATAAGCGTTGGAATGATATAAAAGAGTTGAGCGATTCTTTGGGCGGCACTGTAATAACCAACTTCATTAATGTCCTTAAACCATCCAATCATTATTGTGTCGGTGTTGAGCATCAAAGCTCCCATAAGTCCCATCATTCCAAAAGGCCAACTGGCGGCAAGAATGGGTTTTATAAGCTTATTAGAAAATGTTCCGCGGATATTTTTAAAATAGTGTCTAAAGGGATAAAAGGCGACTATCATTCCCACACCCGTTCCAATAACATAACCAATTGCCAAAGATTTAGCTGATGGCAAAAAATATAAAGCGGCAAATCCGACAATAACAATAAGAACATTAGTGATAATCTGAATAAATGATTCCACTTCCATTTTTTCCCACGCCCTGGAAAGAGTTGCTCCAAAATCCCTCAATCCATCAAAACCGACAATTAATATAACCAAAGGCAGCAAGGCTAAAACCTCGGGTTGTTTTATAAACAAAGGAGAGACAAAATATATAAGAAAACCAACCAAAACAAAAAGAAATATTTTTATTAGTAGAGCGGTTGAGAAATATTGATGTTGAAGGGATAAATCTCGGCTTGATTCTCGGGTGATAATGGCATTTACTCCAAAATCTATGAATATGGTAAAAAACGCCGCTAAACTTAAGGCGTAAGAAAAAACTCCCCACCCCGATACTCCAAGTATTCTGGCGGCATAAATTAAAATAGCAAAACGAATAAGTCTGGAAAAAATATTCCCAAAAAACAGCCAAAAAGTGTTTTTGGCGATGGTTTGATAGTCTGACTTATTTTCGAAAAAGAAAGATTTAAGCGCCTTCATGGCACTTTTAGTATACGGCAGAATCGGCTCTTAATAAAGCTCTGCAAGATCTTATCGGTAGTTGAAAACAAACATTTTTATTGTCTTGAGAATTATCAAAAAATCTATTCCCAAGGATCTGTTTTTTATGTAAAAAATGTCGTAGCGAAGTTTTTCCATCGTGTCTTCAATTGACGATCCATAACGGAAATTTATTTGAGCCCAGCCGGTGATTCCCGGTTTAATCATATGACGAATGTCATAATAAGGAATTTGATTTTTTAAACTATTAACAAATTCCGGTCTTTCCGGTCGTGGCCCAACGAAAGATAAATCTCCTTTAATAACATTGATTAGCTGGGGCAATTCATCAAAGTGAGTAAATCTCAAAAGCTTTCCAAAGAAAGTTACTCTCATATCATTGACACCTGACCACTGAGGACCGGATTTTTCGGCATCGGAACGCATAGTTCTAAATTTATAAAGAGTGAAGTTTTTTTCATTTTTTCCGACTCTAATTTGGGAATAAACTCCAGGACCTCTTGAAGTCAGTTTAATAACAAACCAAATCAAAAACATAAAAGGAGAAAGAATTATGAAAAGAATTATGGCGGCGATAAATTCAAGCGGCCTTTTTAAGGCTTCATAAACGCCGCGACTTCTGGACATTGATGTGGCAAGACTAAAATCTTTAACATCAGCAACGGGTAATTTTTTCATAATAACTTCATAAGCAGTCGTTAAGCTGATTATTTCAATATCTCCCATATGGTGATAGAGACTGTCAAAAACAGATTCAGCCGGAGCTGTTTTTTGGTCTATTATTACAGTAGTAATTTTATGTTCGGGTAAAATATCATCAATAATTTGAGGGGTTATATTTTCAATCGTTTGCAATTGGAAGCTTACTTTATAACCGACTTGGGGATTTTCAAAAAGGAATTTTTCAAGCTCCTGAACATCTTTGCCGCTACCGATTATAAGAACTCTTTTTTGAGGAGTTTTAGATATAGATCCGAAAACAGATCTCCACAGGGCGAAAATAATAACAAACACAAGAGCAAATATTACCAAATTTGTTTTTGGAGATATTTTAAAATAGGGAATTGAATAGAAAAGTATTATAGAGGAAGCCGTGCTCAAAAAAGCTGACACAAGTATTTGTTCAAAAAGCAAATATCCGCGCCTTAGAGTTCTTATGTCATAAAGACCGACTATGTAAAAAATAGCCAACCATAATAAAAAAGCGAATGAAAACGGGATTAAATGGGCGTTTATTAAGAAGTAATTTACCTTCCCATACCTGACAACAAGGGTCAGAATTAACGATCCATAAAGGAGAATTATATCCCCAATAAGCAAGATTGTTTGTTTAAATCGAATAAACATATTTGAGGCAATTAACCCGAATTGGGTATATAGTTATAATGCGGAAAAATATTTAACTAGTCAATTTTTGTGCGATAGCGATATGCTATACTGGGAACGTTAATAATTAGCAAAAACACAATGAATAAAAATAAAATAATTTCAATTGCAAGTATAGTAGTCGCTCTTGTTATAGTTATTGGCGCCATTTGGTATGTTTCTTCCAAGCAATCTCCTAATGGAGACGGAAATGGAATGTCTTCTGCTGGTTTATCAATAAGCGGGTTGCAAAAAATAGGATCAGAGAATGCTCCATTTACTATTTTGGAATTTGGAGATTTTCAGTGTGTCGCTTGTGCTCAACTCTTTGCTTCCATAATGCCAAAAGTTAAAACAGAATTTATTGATACAGGAAAAGCCAATATGGTTTACAAAACCTTAACTTTTATTGACGGATATGCCAATAAAATAGGAAACGGGGAATCATGGCTTTCAGCACAAGCGGTTGAATGTTCCACTGAACAAGGAAAATTTTGGGATATGTATGATGCTATTTTTAATGCTGAAGTTGAGGAACTTTCAAAAGGAACACAAAATGAAAATAGCGGAAATCTTACTAGAAAGTTTATGATTGAATCTGCTCAGAAAATAGGTATGGATAAAGACAAGTTTTCTTCGTGTTTGGATAATCAAAAATACACCAAAAACATAGAAGGATATGATAAAGACATGAGAGATGCCGGTATCACCGGAACTCCCAGTGTGTTTATAATTAAAAAAGGAGGTGAAGCGACAAAGCTTACTAATCCGTTTGATTTAACAGAATACGAAAAAATAATAAGATAGTAGATAGTGATTAGTGATTAGTGAATAGTGATTAGTGATTAGTGACTAGTGGACAGAGAATATATAAATTTAAAATTTTTAATTAAACAAAACTATGGTCATAATTTATTCAACAACTCAGTGTCCGTATTGCAAAATGGCTAAAGAGTATTTAACCAAGATCGGTATTCCTTTTAAGGAATACAATGTTCAGGAGGATGAAAAAGCGGCTGCCGAAATGGTGAAAAAATCAAATCAAATGGGGGTGCCGGTAATAGATATTGATGGAGCGATTATAGTTGGGTTTGACAAGCAAGCAATTGATCACGCTTTACAAAAATAGTAATCAGTAAATAGTAATTAGTGAATAGTGAATAGTAATTAGTAATCAGTAATTAGGGTTTTATGGGGAACTTAAATAAAGAAAACACTTCCTTTAATTATTGGGAATAAAAAATAATTTTTTAATCGTTTTGATTTTTTAAATTATTTGTAATTTAGAAATTGTAATTTGTTATTTAAAAGCATGTTATACGATTTAATTATTTTAGGTGGGGGACCGGCTGGAGTTGCGGCTGGAATATACGCGGCTCGAAAAAAAATAAAATTTCTTTTACTTACCCAGTATTTTGGCGGACAATCCGTTAATTCGGCAAGTATTGAAAATTTTATAGGTTTTAAATCCATTAGTGGAATTGAATTGGCAAAAAACTTAGAAGAACATCTTCGCGCCCAATCCGAAGCAGAAATAAAAGATGGAGTTACGGTTGTTTCTATAAAGAAGAATGAAGATGTTTTTGAAATTACCGATTCTTCGGGAGAAATATATAAATCCAAAACAATCTTATATACTTTAGGAAGTGGTTATAAAAAACTTAATATTCCGGGTGAAAAAGAGTATGAGGGGAAAGGCGTGTTTTATTGTTCAATTTGTGACGCTCCGCTCATGAAAGAAAAGGACGTTGTGGTTATTGGCGGTGGAAATAGTGGGCTTGAGGCTGTTAGAGATCTTATTCCTTATGCCTCAAAAATTACTATTCTAGAATTTTCCGATAATCCCAAAGGCGATCCATCCACTTATGAAAAAATAATGAGTAGCGGAAAAGTGAGTTTGATTACCAGCGCTAAAATTGAAAAAATATTCGGGGACAAATTTGTTAATAAGATAGAATATCAAGATTTAAAAAACGGAGAAAAAAAAGAAATCAATGTTTCCGGGGTTTTTATCGCGGTAGGTTGGAAACCCAATTCGGGTTTGATAAAAGATTTTGTGAAAATAGATAAGTACGAGCATATTATTGTTGATCATAAAACATTCCAAACTTCCTGCTCCGGTCTTTGGGCGGCTGGGGATGTTACTGATAGTTTGTATGCTCAAATTAATCCAGCCATTGGAGACGGGGTGAAAGCAATACTTAATATTTACGATTACTTACAAAATAAGCAGTCGTAAGCATAAATAACAGATTATAAATAACAAATTTAACCACTCCAACAAATATGGGGTGGTTTTTATTAAGGGACAAAAGCTGGTATAATAAAAACAATAGATAATAGAAATAAATGATCGGATAATATAACAGATAATCTTTGATAATAAACAACTATTATCAATTATTTTCCCGTTATCAACTATTATCGAGCGATAAAATCAATGCTCTTTTTACATATAATTAAAAATCTTTTTTTCCACATCTTTTTGTTTTTTAAGCACTGGTATTGGAACAGCGGCCAGCTTATTTATGGTTGGACGCTTCAAACGATTAGAAACATGGAAAGAAGATTGGCGTTGCGAATAAATATGAGATTTATGTTTCAGCCGCTTTATCAGGAATATAATATCTACGGATATATTCTAGGCTTTATGTTTAGAGCGTTTCGAATTATAACGGGTGGAATTTCTTATATTTTAATAATTATTTTTGCTTCAATTACTTATCTTGTTTGGGTGTTAATCCCAATTTTTATAGTTTACAGAATAATCCAATCCATTTAGCATGCAAAGAAATAATTCATCAACAAAAATAGATCATCAAACGCTTGTTAATACGTCAATTTTTTCTCACCCGCTTTTTAATGCGGATAAATTTTCAAGATCTTTGGCTCGAATTATCTACTATACGTTTTTTATTGTTTTGTTGGGGGTTGTGGTTGCCTGTTTTATATCCGATATTCAAGCTCTCAGATGGGCTGGTGTTTTGATGGCATTAATAATTATTGATTATTTGCTTCATTCCAGAAGTGCTCCTTATTCGGTGAGAGATTTTTTTGCCGGAAATATTCCCTCTAATAATTTAGCTCTTTGTGTAGACAAAGAAACTCTTCATTATATTATTTCTGCATTTGAAAGAGCTCAAGGACTTGGTGCTAATTTACCACTCTCTCTTTTGGCCAGTCTTTTGGATAAAACAAACATCACTCAGGCTCTTGGGAGGCTGGATATATCTCCAAAAGATTTTCGCAAAAGAATAGAAATAGAAATAGAGCGGATTGTTGAAAATAAAGATAAAAAGGATATTTCCCAAGAAGATCTTTTAGATCAGCTTAAAAAAATATTGTTTATTGCCGCTTTAACTGCGGATTTTCACACTCAACATGATATCAAGAGTGAAACTCTTTTTTCGGCCATTGCTCAACTAAAGGATTCTCTCATAGAAAAAACTCTTGATATATTCAGTGTTACGGGAAAAGATATTGATGGAGCAATTGTTTTTAGTCGTTACACCCAACACAAATGGAAAATACCTTTGTTTACGGGAGGGTTTGCTATAAAAAGTATAAAAGTAAAACCTCATAGAGTTAATAGAACATTCACATCCCGTCCCACGCCAGTGTTAGACAGATTTTCTAGAGATGTGACCGATTTAGCAAGAATGGGAGTGGAAGGATTTTTAATTGGACACAAAAAAGAGTATGAAGAAATGATTGATAGCCTCTCTCGACAAGGAAGTAGAAATGTTCTTTTAATCGGGGAGCCCGGAGTTGGAAAAGAATCGTTAGTTTCTCATTTGGCTTTTAATATAATTTCCGACAATGTTCCCGCCCCTCTTTTTGATAGGCGTTTGGTTGAACTTTCAATAGGGAATCTTGTTTCCGGGGCCAGTTATCAGGAGTTGTCTTCCCGCTTATCAATTGTGGTTAAAGAAATAGTTTCGGCAGGAAATATAATTTTATATATCCCAGAAATTCATCAATTAGCAAAAACTGCCGATGGTAACACCATGGAACTTTCGGATATATTGATGCCGATTATAAAAAGCGACGCCTTTCCCGTTATCGGAGCAACTTACCCCAAAGAATATAAGGAGTTTATTGAGCAACGAAGTGATTTTGCCAATACCTTTTCAATTGTCAGGGTTGGACAAATAACTTCGGAAGAATCAATAACACTTTTGACTTATGATGCGATTATTCACGAAAAACAATATGGAGTAAGAGTAAATTTTTCAGCCATTAAACAGGCGGTGGTTTTAGCGGAAAAATATTTTAGGTATAAACCACTACCGGCAAGCGCCCGAGATGTTTTTAAAGAAGCAATTTCTACGGCGACTCAACGCGGTTTAAAAGAAATCAACGGTCAGTTGGTTATAGAAGTGGTTGAAAGGAAAATTAA
>DAOOCG010000023.1:0-1157 GCA_035408245.1 Minisyncoccota bacterium | reverse complement strand
GAGTATCAAGAAAAAGATTCCGTATCTCGATTAATAGGCTCAAGTGATGGAAGAATTGCCGGCGCTCTCACTGAAGGCATTATCCAGCGGCCTTATAGTTTGATCTTATTGGATGAATTTGAAAAAGCTCATCCCGATATCTTGAATTTATTTCTTCAGGTTTTTGATGATGGTCGGATAACCGATAGTTTGAGTAGGGTGGTTGATTTTACTAACACAATAATCATCGCCACCTCCAACGCACATTCAGTTTATATTCAGGATCAAATTTCCAGCGGTCGAGCGATACACGAATTCATTGATGATTTTAAGAAAAAACTTTTTGATTATTTCAAACCGGAACTTATCAATCGTTTTTCTGATGTTGTTGTATTTAAACCGTTATCCAAAGAAGATATCGGGTTTGTTGCTCGACTTAATTTGGAAAATTTATCCAGAGCTTTAGAAGATTCACAAGGAATATCCATCGCCTTTGATCACAAATTGGTTTCTAAAATATCTTCCTTGGGTTATGATCCTTCTTTTGGTGCCAGACCTCTGCGTAAAGCCATTGATGAAAATATTAAATCTGTTTTGGCAAAAAAGATTCTCTCTGGAGATGTTTCGCGCGGTCAAACTGTAACAATAAGCGTTGATGATAATAATAAGATTATTTTTGAGACGATTAATTAAAAATGAAACAACAATTTACACCGATACCCAAAATAAATAACCGTGAGAGAGAAATATCATCCGGGATTATTGTTTTCAGAAAATTTCAAGAAGAGGTGCAATATCTCATTCTTTATTATGGACGAGGACAGTGGACTTTCCCAAGAGGAAAAATAGAGAAAGAAAAGGAAGAACGCAGTTTTACCGCAGCTCTTAGAGAAACTCACGAGGAAACCGGAATAAATCGGGGGGAACTGAAGTTTGTTGATTATTTTAAGACTTATGAAAACTGGACTTATGTAAAAAACAACAAGAAAATATATAAAACAGTTATTTTTTACCTGGCTCAAACCCAGAAACAAACAATTAAATTAGAAGAAAGGGGTCATGGATATGGTTGGTTTTCTTATAGGGAGGCATTAAAAATATTTATCGGACCCAAAAACAGCGAAAATCGCAAAGTTATAAAAAGAGCCAATGATTTTCTTTTAAAAATAAGAAATCAA
>DAOOCG010000022.1:0-9330 GCA_035408245.1 Minisyncoccota bacterium | reverse complement strand
TTATTATTTATAGTTGCCCTTGCCCCGCCTTTCCCGTGCGCGGGCAACAAAGAGGAGCTTCCTTGATGTTTTAGCTTTACTTTTTCTAAAAAATTAGTTATCATTATAATAAGCACTTTGGAGATGGTTTATTATAATTAGTATATTAAAATAGTTTACCAAAGTCAAGGTAATATGGCAAATAGTGTTAGTAAAAATATCCGCAGAATTCGGCAGGCAAAGGGAATGTCCCAAGATCGCCTTTCTAAAAAGGCGGACTTGGCTTTGAATACAATTGTTAAAGTTGAAACCGGAGAAAATCCCAATCCCACTGTTGAAACATTAAAGAAGATCGCTAAAGCACTGGGTGTTACAATCGGCGATTTATTTAAGGAATAACTATGTCTAACAATTCAGATTTAACATTTATCACAAACGAAAAAGGCCAAAATCTACTTGAGAGATTCAAGGTGTTGATTAAAGACACAGAATTTTTTGATGTCTTGGTTGGTTATTTCTATACAAGCGGTTTTTATGCGTTGTATAAATCTTTAGAGAAAACAAAAAGGATCAGAATCCTTATTGGTATTAGCACCAGCAAGAGAACTGTAGAATTGATAGAGAAGGCTAAACAATCAGAGCTGCAATTTTCTCATGCTGAAACAAAAGAACATTTTTCAAACTTACTCGTAAATGAGATGAGTGATGCCGAAGACAGCAGACCTGTTGAAGAAGGAGTAATGAAATTTTTGGAATGGTTACAAAATGGAAAGTTAGAAATAAAAGCTTATCCAACAGAAAATCTCCATGCCAAGTTATACATTATGTCTTTCCTTGAAGGAGACCGTGATGTAGGGCGTGTAATTACCGGTTCAAGCAATTTTACACAATCTGGCCTGGTAGACAATCTTGAATTTAATACAGAGTTAAAAAACCGTGCTGATTATGATTTTGCCAAGGCTAAATTTGAAGAACTTTGGAAAGTTGCTGTAGATGTAAAGGAAAAATACGTACAAACGATCCAAGAAAAAACTTGGCTAAATAATACGATTACCCCTTATCAGCTTTATCTTAAATTTTTATATGAGTATTTCAAAGACGAACTTCGTCAGACAGATGAAGTCATCTTCAAATATGTTCCGACAGAATTTAAGCGATTAGAGTATCAAGAACAAGCGGTATTAAACGCGAAAAAAATTCTTGAAGAATACGGCGGTGTTTTTATTTCGGATGTGGTAGGTCTCGGTAAAACTTATGTTTCCGCTATGCTGGCAAGCCAGCTTGACGGTCGCACTCTTGTATTAGCGCCTCCCGTGCTTTTGGAAAAAGCAAACCCTGGTTCGTGGCCAAATGTTTTTTCAGACTTCCGCGTGCCAGCAGACTTTGAGTCTCTCGGCAAGTTGGATCATCTTATTCGGCGAGGCACCGAAAAATACAAGAACATTTTCATTGACGAAGCGCATCGGTTCAGAACGGAGTCAAACATCACTTATGAAAAGCTTGCTCAAATTTGCCGAGGTAAAATAATAGCACTTGTTACAGCTACCCCGCTTAATAATACTCCAAAGGATATTTTGAGCCAGATTAAACTTTTCCAAAAAGCAAAGAAAAGCACAATCCCTAATCTGCCAAATCTTGAGTCTTTCTTTGGCCGGCTTGAACAGAGAATTAAAAAATTGGACAGAAAAAAGGATCGCGCAAAATATATGCGGACCGCCAAAGAAAACGCAAAAGAAATCCGAGAGCAGGTTTTGAAGTATCTTATGGTAAGGCGCACGAGAAAAGAAATTGAAACTTACTTCGCCGATGACCTAAAAAATCAAAAGCTTAAATTTCCAGAAGTGGAAACTCCGGAACCGATATTTTATCAATTAAACAAAGAAGAAAATGAGATTTTCAATAAAACCGTTGAACTTATTGCCAGAAAATTCAAATACGCCCGTTATATGCCTATGCTTTACTACAAAGGAGACGACAGGCCAGATCAGTTAGAAATTCAGTCTCAAAAGAATATGGGAAGGTTTATGAAAATCCTCCTCATTAAACGATTGGAAAGCAGTTTTTACGCTTTCCGGAATACCGTTAACCGCTTTGTTACTTATTATAAGCTTTTCTTAAAAGAGCTCGGGCAAGGCAATGTTTATGTCAGTAAAAAGTATGCAAACAAAATCTTTGAACTCTTGGAAAATGATGATGATGAAGCAATTCAAAGACTAATAGAAAGCGATAAAGCAAAAAAATATCCTGCAAAAGATTTTACTGAAAGCTTAAAAGAGGACTTAGAAAGCGATCTGCGTATTCTAAAAGAGATACAAGAGTTATGGAGCAGGGTTAAACGCGATCCAAAGTTACTTTCGTTTGTTGATATTCTTTCATCGCGACCAATTCTCAAGAAAAATAAGATAATTGTATTTTCAGAATCAAAAGAAACGGTTGAATATCTTGCTAAAAATCTGGAGAAAAAGTTCCCAGATGAAGTTCTTTCTTTCACTGGCGGATCAAGTGCGCTCATCAGAGAAAAAACAATTGAAAATTTTGACGCCCGGGCGCGTTTTCCCAAAGACGACTACAGAATCCTTATTGCTACTGAAGTTTTGTCCGAAGGCGTAAACTTACACCGCTCCAACGTGGTTATTAACTATGATATTCCATGGAATCCAACCCGGCTTATGCAACGTGTTGGTCGAATCAACCGCGTTGATACAACTTTTGATAAAATATACACATTCAATTTTTTCCCGACTGAACAATCCAACGACCAGATAAAACTCAAAGAAGCCGCAGAAGCTAAAATACAGGCATTTATAACGCTTTTAGGTGCTGACGCACAGCTACTTACAGAAGGCGAAGTAATAGAATCACATGAACTTTTTAATCGCCTCATCTCCAAAAAGACTATCACAGGTGAAGACGAAGGTAGTGAAAGCGAGTTAAAGTATCTCCATGTAATAAGAGGCATTCGCGATACCGACCCTGATCTGTTTGAGAAAATTAAACGATTGCCAAAGAAAGCCCGAACAGGCAAAAAATATGACGCAAAAGAGAATCAACTTTTGACATACTTTAGGAAAGGCAAACTCCAAAAATTTTTCATTACGAGCAGTGGAGATGCGAAAGAAATTGACTTTATTACTGCGGCAAAATTCCTTGAATCTAATCCAAAAGACGCTCGTGAAAAATTAAACGCAGACTTTTACGATAAACTTGAAAAAAATAAACAAGCTTTTGTATTCGCTACTACCGAAGAAGATGTGGAACTAAAAGCAACACGAGGCGGCAGAGACAGTGCAATGCAGGTGTTAAAAATCCTTAAAGCGGTTTTTAGGGATACCCGACAGCTTACCGAAGACCAAATAGATTATTATAAGAAAGTGATGCAACAATTTGAGGAAGGAGCCATACCAAAACAAACCGCAAAGACGGTAAATAAAGTGTTGAATAAAGAACTTAAACAAGGACCACCTAACTCTCTTAAAGTACTTGCGCTTTTGCAAAACAACATTCCGTCTGAATTTTTGGAAAGCCATATCGCGGAAAGCGCAGCGCACACTTTCGGACCGAGAGAGGTAATTTTATCTGAATATCTTATGGGGAAATAATGCAAAAAGATTCAGCAAAAAACTTAATTCAAGATACACTGCAAAGTTCTTTTAATAAAGAACGATTTATTTATTTGACAAAAAATATTCTCAACCATATTGAAGACGCACCTTTTGTTTATAAGGGCAATTTTATATTTGATGACTTTGCAGATTCAATTAAAACCTTAGAACGTATAGGAAAATACAAAGATCCTGAAGGCAAACTTATAGATATTATCATCGTACGGCTTAAAAAAGAGACTACCCTTGAGCGAGCAAGAACAAAACAAAGAAATTTTATTGCTAAATACCTTAAAGGTAGCCGAGGCGGCGTTTTGAAAGATGCGGCGCTGGCGGCTTTTGTATCGCCCAATAATGAAGACTGGCGTTTTTCTCTCGTTAAGATGGAGTATAAGTTTAATGACAAAGGCAAGGTTGAAGAAGAATTTACACCTGCCCGCCGGTATTCTTTCCTCGTTGGCAAGAACGAAAACAGCCATACTGCCCAGAGTCGTCTTTTACCACTTCTCTTAAATGATGAAGTCAATCCAACACTTGCGGAATTAGAAGAAACTTTTAGCGTTGAACGTGTTACCAAGGAGTTTTTTGAAAAGTACCGTGAGCTCTTTATACAGCTCAAGGAATCACTTGATGATATTGTTAAAAAAGATCCTAAAATTTATGAGGAATTTGAGAAAAAAAATGTTAATAAAGTTGATTTTGCCAAAAAACTTTTGGGTCAGATTGTCTTTCTCTACTTTCTCCAAAAGAAAGGCTGGTTTGGAGTAGAGCGTGACAAGGAGTGGGGCTCCGGCTCCAAGCATTTCCTGCGCGAACTTTTTGAGAAAAAACATGGCAACTACAAAAATTTTTTCAACGATATTTTAGAGCCGCTTTTCTATGAAGCCCTGCGCCTTGAGCGCCCCGGCGACTATTACAGCCGCTTTAACTGCCGGATTCCGTTTCTTAATGGTGGCCTTTTTGACCCGCTCGGTGATTACGACTGGTGGAATACGGATATTCTTTTACCTAACGACCTTTTCTCCAACAACCGCAAGACTAAAGAGGGCGACATTGGCGATGGCATTCTAGATATTTTTGACCGTTATAACTTCACTGTCAAAGAGGACGAGCCTTTGGAAAAAGAGGTCGCTGTTGATCCGGAAATGCTCGGAAAGGTTTTTGAGAATCTCTTGGAAGTAAAAGACCGCAAATCTAAAGGCACCTACTACACCCCGCGCGAAATCGTCCACTATATGTGCCAGGAAAGTTTGGTGAATTATTTAGCGACCGAGCTTGAGGGCAAAACGAGCAAAGAGGACATCGAAACGCTCATCAAATACGGCGAGGCCGTAGTGGAGCATGACAGCCGCGTGGCGAGCGAAGGCTGCGAAACGGAGAGATACTCCTTCAAGCTTCCCCAGAGTGTGCGCAAGCACGCTAAACTCATAGATGAAAAGCTTGCCTCAATTTGTGTCTGTGACCCTGCTGTTGGCTCCGGCGCTTTTCCGGTCGGCATGATGAACGAAATTATCAGGACCAGAAAGGCTCTCACCGCCTATATCGGAGAAGATGGCGAGCGGACGCCCTATCACCTCAAGCGCCATGCCATCCAAAACTGCCTCTACGGTGTAGATATTGACCCAGGCGCGGTGGAAATCGCCAAGCTCCGGCTTTGGCTCTCGCTTGTCGTGGACGAGGAAGAACGCGACCAAATCCAGCCATTGCCGAACTTGGATTATAAAATTATGCAGGGAAATAGCTTAGTCGAGCTTGTAAGTTATAGCACAACTAATGATCCGCAAAGAAACCAGATAGTTAATGAAATGAAAAAACTAAAAGATAAGTTGTTCAATATTACATCTCCCGAAGCAAAGAAAAAGAAACGAAACGAGGTAGAAGCACTTATTAAACAACTTTTTGAATATGATAGAAAAAAACAAATTGAATCTCTAAAACAAAAAATACAGGCAATAAAATCACAAGGCAGACTTTTTGAAGATAAGCGTGCGCAGAAAGATGATGAAAACAAAATTAAAGCATTAGAAGCAAAAATTCAAGAAATCAAGAATATTAAAGTCCCTGGGCCAGAAGACCACTTTGAATGGCACATTAATTTCTCAGAAGTTTTTCACGAAAAGAAAGGGTTTGATGTGGTGATTGCGAATCCGCCGTATGTGAAAGAATATGTTAATCGTTCAGCGTTCAATGGACTCAGAGACTCACCGTACTATCAGGGCAAGATGGACCTATGGTACATGTTCGCGTGCAAAGGAATTGATGTTCTGAAGCACAACGGCGTTTTAACATTTATTGCCCAAAACAACTGGGTTACGAGTTATGGTGCTTCAAAGATGAGGAATAAGGTCATAAAGGATACTCAAATCTTGAGCCTTGTAGATTTTGGTGCGTTCAGAATCTTTGAAGCAGGCATTCAGACAATGGTAATGATATTTCAAAGAAGCACAAAGAAAGGCAACTACTCATTTGATTGTAGGCGCCTCGTGGGTAACGACCTTGATATAAAAGATGTCATTGCGCTTTTAAATAAGGAATCAAGTGTAAAGACAGAGTACCTGACTCCAAAAATTGATAGAACTTTTCTGATTGATAAGCCGCTTACGTTCAATTCCTCAGATGTACAACAAGTCCTTGAAGAAATTTTAAAGAAATCCAATTTTCGTTTGGACCCAATCAAGGAAGTTGCTCAAGGTATAGTAACGCCACAAGACTGTGTTAATAAAGCTAGTCAAAAAGTTTTGGGAGAAAATTTCAAAGTTGGTTACGGTATCTTTACCCTTTCTACGAATGAGCTGAAAGCACTGAAGCTATCAAAAAATGAACAACAACTCATAAGGCCGTTCTACACGTCGGAAGAATTAAATAAATGGTGGACAGATTCAAAAAATCAAAGGTGGGTGATATACACAGACTCAAGTTTCAAAGACAAGAAAAAAATAGAGAAGTTTCCGAACATAAAGAAACATCTTGATCAATTCGAAAAGGTTATCACTTCGGATAATAAGCCCTATGGTCTCCACCGGGCTCGCGATGAAAAGTTTTTCAAAGGCGAGAAAATAATTGCCGTTAGAAAGTGCGCAAGACCATCCTTTAGTTATGTTGATTTTGATAGCTATGTATCAGCAACATTTTACATCATTAAAACAAACAGAATAAACCAAAAATATCTTACCGCACTTTTAAATTCTAGATTGATAGAGTTTTGGTTAAGGCACAAAGGGAAAATGCAAGGAACAAACTTTCAAATTGACAAGGAACCGCTGGTCAATCTTCCTCTCGTTAAACCTGATCAAGGCGCACAAAAGAAGCTGGCGAATATCGTTGACAAAATCCTTGCTATCACCAAAGACGACGACTATTTGGAAAATCCCGCCAAGCAAGCCAAAGTCCGCGAGTACGAAAAACAAATCGACCAACTCGTCTATAAACTCTACGGACTCACCGCCGAGGAAATTAAAATTGTGGAAGAATCTCAATCATGAATATGATTACTCGTATAATAAAAATTAAGGATTGCCCGTCATTTGTAGATTTTAGACCGGGCGCTGATTTGCAATTTAAGAAATACAATCTCATCTACGGATGGAATGGGTCGGGGAAAACCTGTTTTTCCCGTGTATTGCGCTCCTTTGAATTGAAAGAAAATTACTACGCACAGCCCGAAAGATCACCGGAATTTGAATTCAAACTCGATAATGGGAATTCGATTGATCAGAATAATTTAACAGCATTTCCCAACATACGTGTCTTTAATAAAGACTTTATCAATGAGAATGTTTTTGGAACCGGTGGTCCAAAGCCAATTTTCTTCCTCGGGAAAGAAAGCAAAGAAGACAAGGAAAGAATCATGAAAATAGAAAGCGAACTGCAGGGATTGAGAACAGAACGAGATACAAAAAAGAATATGCTTGATAAAGCCAAGTCAAATAAAGATAAGATTCTTTCGGAAAAAGCCAGGGATATAAAAAATACCCTTACAACTTCAAGACTGGATAAATACAGAAATTACGAACGCCCCAACCTTGAGAGGACAATCAATGATAAATCTGACGAACTCAAAAATCCTGATAACCTCAAATTGAAAGAAGACCTTCTTGTTGCCTTTCAAAAAGCTATTCAGCAGACGACTAAGCCGGCAATTAACTCTTTAAGGACGCCAGATTTTGATATATCAGACATCCTTGCTGAAGTTAAAAATAATCTGGAAAAAACAGCAACATCACAAATCATTGAGGCGCTAAGATCCGACGAGACAATCAGTAAATGGGTTGAGCGTGGGCTTGCAATTCATAAAGAGAAAGATTTAACAACCTGTGCCTTTTGTAATCAATCCATTCCGGCGACTCGTCTTAAAGATTTAGAAAACCATTTCAATGAAGATTATCAGAATCTTCTTGAATCTCTTAGACAGCTGAAGGAAAAACTCGTTGCCCAAAAAGTAGCAATTACCTTTCCGGACGCATCTAATTTTTACGATGACCTAGCCAGCAATTACCTCGCTAAAAAGAAAGAGGCAGAAACTTCTATACAGGCTTTCAATCAAAATTTAGACACAGTTATATCCAAACTTGAAGAAAAAGAGCAAAAACCTTTCTCAAGATTCAATTTAGAAGATTTGCCCCAAACAGGAAATACCGCATTTAAGGAAATTAATGAACTTATTGCACAACATAACAATAAGACAGAAAATTTTGAAAGCCAAGTTGATGAAAATAAAAAGGCTTTAGAAATGCATTACATCGCAGAATTTATTGACTCCTATAACGAATCTCTTGGAGAAATTAAGACGCTTGAGAGCGAATATTCGAATTTGGTAAAAACAATTGAGGAAAAAGAAAATGAGATCCGAGAACTCAAAGAGAACCTAATAAGCCATCATATTCCGGCTCAACAGATCAACAAAGACATTGAGCAATTTTTGGGAAGAGCTGATATTCAGATTAGAGCCACTGATGAGCAAGAAGGTTATCAAATAATACGTAATGGGGAAATCGCAAAAGATTTGAGCGAGGGAGAAAAAACCGCACTGGCTATTGTGTATTTTTTGACAAAGATAAACGAAGAAGGCTTCGATCTGAAAAATGGAGTCATCGTTATAGATGATCCGGTATCAAGCCTTGATTCAAGTGCAATTTTTCAAGCTTTCGGGTTTATTAAAGAGTCGATTAAAAACGCAGGGCAAATATTTATACTCACTCATCATTTTGATTTTTTCAGACAAGTTAAAAATTGGTTTTCGTATTGTAAAAAAACTGATCGAGAATATTTTATGATGGTATGTAGAGAAGAAGACTCAACCAGAAAATCAGCTATTATCAAGATTGATAAGTTACTTATTGATTATGAATCGGAATACCACTTTTTGTTTAGTATTTTGTACAAATTTGCTAAGGAGCAAGAGCACCACCTCAAAGAAATGTATCCGCTTCCAAATGTTGCGCGGAAATTTTTAGAAAGTTTTTTGGCTTTCAGAGTTCCTCTTGGATCCAAAGAGCCAAGCATTTATCAAAGGCTCAACCTGATTGACTTTGATTCAAAGAAGAAGGAGAGAATCCGGAGATTTGTTGATACTCATTCGCATCCAAGGTATGAAAGTGGCGTGCAAGATTTTGATATGACTATTTTAGGAGAAACACCGGATATATTAAATGACTTACTTGAGCTGGTGGAACATGAAGATAAGAAACACTACGATTTTTTGGTCAAAAGTGTTACAATAAACTAAACCCACCCACCGCCCTTTATTTTG
>DAOOCG010000021.1:0-10811 GCA_035408245.1 Minisyncoccota bacterium | reverse complement strand
TAGAAGTCACATGATAATGAAATTTGAATACGGGAAGACTACCGAGATAGCTTCAAAATATCTTTCTAATCAATCAACAATAGCGCTTGAAGAAAAAAGTTTATTGTCCAAAATGGCGCTTGATCAGCTTATTGATGATGTTTTGATAAATGAAAAATTAAAGGAAGATTTCTCACAATCTGAGATTAACAACAAAATTAATGCCAGAGCTACGGAATATTTTTCCGACAAAGACATTATTCAATGGATTGAGAAAAATAATATCTCCAAATCGGATATTTCAAAATATTTAATCGCTCCAGTTGTTAAAAATGAGCTGATTTATGCAAAATTTGGATCTGAGAGCGAATTAATAAATTGGCTTTCTCAAACTAGAAAAGAAACTAAGATTAGAATATTTATTCCTAATACAAAATGGTTGGGGGAAAAGGGAATAGAGTTTGAAAAGTAAATAAAATATTTTTGTGGCGGGTATGGTTTAGTGGTAGAATGAAACCTTCCCAAGGTTTAGGCACGGGTTCGATTCCCGTTACCCGCTCTTTTTAGTCATTCTAAATATATGAAATATCTAAATAGTGTTAAAAAGACTGAAATTTACGGAAAAACTTGTTTGTTGAGATTGGATTTCAACATTCAGGATAATGATCTAAAAAATTCCATTCGTTTAAAAAGATCCATACCAACTATCCTTTTTTTGCTGGAAAACAAGTGTAAAATAGTTATTTTATCGCACAAAGGAAGACCAGCTGGTAAATTGAATATAAAGTATAAAAAATCAAAATTATCATTAAAACCCGTATCTTTAGCGCTTGCCAAGATGCTTGGGCAGAAGGTGAAATTTATTGAACATTTTGGTTTTAAAAAAATAAAGAAGGAAATAGACATTTCCTCTACCGGATCTGTTTTTCTTCTTGAAAATTTGCGATTTAACAAAGGCGAAGAAACAAACAATCAATTATTTGCCCGCCAACTTGCTTTACTTGGTGATTTTTACGTTAACGATGCATTTGCGGTTAGTCATAGAGCCAACGCCTCTATTTCTAAAATAACAAAATATTTACCTTCTTATTGTGGATTTGAAATGGAATCAGAGATAGAAGTATTTAACAGCGTATTAAAAAAACCAAAAAAACCACTAATTTTAATTTTAGGAGGGGCTAAAATATCGGATAAAATAGGCATTATAGAAAATTTTTATAATAAAGTTGATTCAATATTAATTGGAGGCGGAGTAGCCAATACTTTTTTTGTCGCCAGGAATATACCGATCGGATCCTCTTTGTGTGATAAAAAATCCATTTCGTTGATAAAAAAATATATCAATGATAAAAAAATAATCTTTCCCATTGATGTGATTTTTGACGATAAAAAAGCTATTGTTGATATCGGTTCAAAAACAATCGTTAAATATTCTCAGATAATTTCAAAAGCCAAAACTGTAGTTTGGAATGGACCGATGGGGGTTATAGAAAAACCAAAATATCAAAGCGGGACATTGGGAGTAGCGAAATCAATCAGCAAATCAAAAGCTTATTCTGTGATAGGCGGAGGAGAGACTACGTCTTTTGTTGTTAAGAATAAATTAGATGATGGGATCTCTTTTGTTTCAATCGGCGGGGGAGCAATGTTGGATTATCTTGCTGGGTATAAAATGCCGGGAATAGAATCGTTAAAGTGATTATTAAAAGTCAATTATTAAAAATTGAGGTTTTTTTATTATGTTAAAAAATATTGTTGTTTTATATCATAATCAATGCTGGGATGGTTTTGGATCTGCTTGGGCGGCTTGGAAAAAGTTTGGATCAAGGGCTGATTATATAGGAGTGGAACATCAAGTATTACCACCCAAGGGATTGAAAGGAAAGGATTTGTATTTAGTTGATTTTTGTTATGACGAGCCTGTTTTAAAAAAATTGGTCAAAAATAACAAGAAAGTTGTTGTTATTGACCATCATGTCAGTAAAAAAGATGTTTTAAAATATGCCACTGAATCAGTTTATGGCACTAATCATTCGGGTTCTGTTTTGACATGGAAATATTTTAATCCATCAAAACCAATTCCCGCGTTGCTAAGATATGTTGAGGATAATGATTTGTGGAAGTTTAAAATGAAGGGGGCAAAATCAATTATGTTGGCTGTAGATCAATTTCCTTACGAATTTAAAAAGTGGGATTGGATAGCCAAAGAGATTGAAATTCCAAAAAAGAGAAGAGTTTATTATGACAAAGGAGAAGCTATTTTAAACTATGTCAAGGGAATGGTAAAAGAAATCGCCGATATTGCCGACTTGGTAAAATTTGAAGGATACAAAGTTTTGGCTGTTAATGCTCCTCGATTTTTAAGATCGGACTTGGGCAATAAATTAGTTGAAAGAAAATATCCATTTGGAATAACTTGGTATATAAAAGGAAAAGAGGTTCACGTATCTTTGAGATCTGATGGAACCGTGGATGTTTCTAAAATATGCGAAAAATACGGCGGGGGAGGGCATAAAAAAGCCGCTGGTTTTACTTTTATGATAAAATCTAAAAATGAATTTCCTTGGAAAATTATTGATATCAAATAATTAAATTAAAAGGATGAAAGAAAACAAATCAGACAAAATAATAATTTATACCGATGGGGGTTCTCGGGGAAACCCGGGACCGGCTGCTTTAGGGGTTTATTTTGAAACTTTGGATAAAAGTTACGGAGAATATTTGGGTGAAGCAACTAATAATAATGCCGAATATCAAGCGGTCGTTTTTGCTTTGAAAAAATGCAAACAAGTCATAGGTAAAGAAAAGGCTCGCGACTCGGTTTTGGAAATTCGTTCCGATAGCCAGCTTATCGTCAATCAGCTTAATGCCCAGTATCAGCTTAAAGAAAAAGATTTGTGGGAATATTTCATTGCTATTTGGAATCTAAAGCAGGAGTATAAAGATGTTATATTTACCCACATTTTAAGAGAAAAAAACAAAATAGCGGATTTATTAGTTAATCAAGTTCTGGATGAAAAAGCTTCAAAAAAACTTTTTTAATCTTATTTGACCTCAAAAAGTTTTTGGTGTATAATATCCGAACGTGGTAAGTGAGCAGCTACTCTTTGAAAACTTAAAGAGAGGAAAGTCCGGACACGCTACCTTGTGCTTTGCACAAGGAAAAAGTAGTGGGTAATTCCCATCTAGCGAAAGCTTAGAGGTGCGAACAGTGACGGATCTATTTGAAAAAATAAATCCGCCCCCCGAAACTTTATGTTAAGGAGGGTGCAATTCAGTTATAAAGTTTTTTACTCAAGACTGAAAGTGAAACGGCTAAATCCTTACTTGCGTGCAAGAACGTATTACCTTGTGTGTAGCACAAGGAAATCCTAAATCTTAAACTCTAAATTCTAAATGAATTTTATTTTTCATTTTGATATTTGAATTTTGATGTTGCTTAGAGTTTAGATATTGGAAATTAGAATTTTCTCGTGCTGCGCGCGAGGTATTGTTTCGCTTGAGCCTGAGAGTAATCGATGGCCCAGATAAATTGCTGCACCGATTTGAATAAAATTGGCACAGAATCCGGCTTATAGCTTACCGCGAATATGAAGATCAACAACTTCCCCCTAAAGGGGAGGTTTTTGATTGGAATTAATGTTGATAAAAAATTATATCTACTATATTCTTATACCTGGGCTATGTATAAGAAATTTCAAGAAACACTGAGCTTTGACGATGTATTGCTCGTTCCGCATTATTCGGATATTCTTTCGCGCACAGAGGTGAATACCAGCACTATATTAAGAAGCTCCAAGAAAAAATTTAATCTGTCTATTCCTGTTATATCGGCCAATATGGATACGGTAACAGAAGGAGCGATGGCAATTGTAATGGCCAAAACCGGAGGATTGGGAATTATCCATAGATTTTTAGATATAAAAAAACAAGTTGCTGAAGTAAAAAAAGTAAAATCACTAAACCTTAAAGTCGGAGCGGCGGTGGGCGTTAAAAGTGGAGAAATTGAAAGAATAGATGCTTTGGTTAAAGCGGGTGTTGATTTGTTGACTCTTGATATTGCTCACGGTCATTCCAAATATGCGATAGAAAAAGTTAAATACATAAAAAATAAATTTCCTTCAATTTTTATCGTTGCTGGAAACGTGGCAACAGCTCAGGGATTTAAAGATCTTGCTAAAGCTGGAGCCGACACAGTAAAAGTCGGTGTGGGAGCGGGTTCAACCTGCACGACCAGAGTTGTTACCGGATTTGGAGTTCCTCAAATATCGGCTATTTTGGATTGTGTGGCTGTCTCAAAAAAGATGGGAGTGAGTCTTATTGCTGATGCGGGAATAAAGTCATCCGGGGATGTGGTAAAAGCTTTGGCGGCTGGAGCCGATGCGGTTATGATAGGAAATATGTTGGCAGGAACGAATGAAACACCCGGAAAAATAATTACCGTTGATGGAAAGAAATACAAATCATTTAGAGGTATGTCTTCGCTGCAGGCCAATTTGGACAGACCGGATAAAAAAAGAAACAAAGATGAAATAGTGGAAGAAGGTGTTTCAGCTCTAGTTCCTTATAAGGGAAAAGCCGAGGATGTTATTAAAAAAATAATCGGTGGAATGAGATCGGGTTTTAGTTATTCGGGGGCTCGAAACATCAATCAACTTCATAAAAACGCGACTTTCATAAAGATAACTCAAGCAGGAATAAGAGAGAGCAACGCGCATGATGTCTATGTGCTTAATGGAAACGGACCGAAAAATATATGAAAAACGGAAATTACACAAAAGAATTTTTCTTCAGTTCATTTTGGAGATACATCACTAATATTTGGACGGTAGTCTTTATTGGGGTGGTAATTTCCAACTTTTTGGGCGGAGGTTTAGAGCACCTTCTGACCCCATTTTCGGTCATTTATGGGGCTGTTTTGAGCATTTTTGTGGGCACTAAGGAGTTTTACAGATGGTATGATTTGCATGCCAATCAGAAACATCCGGGGGAAGTATTTGTCGCTTTGTGGAGTTTAGCCTTGTTTTTTATGGTTATAATTTCGTGGTTTGGCGGGAGTAATTATATAATTCCCAATGAAGTTATATCAGTATACATAATGGTTCTGACTGTGTTTGCTATAACTCAAAGTTCAAAAACAATTTATATAAAGAAAAAAAGAAAATAATAAAACAAAACAATATGACAAAACCGCTTATTGCAATAATTATATTTCTTGTCGTTGTCCTGGGTGTGGGAGTTTATTCAATAATCAGTTCTCAAAATTCATCTATGCCAAATAATAATCAAAATAAAACAGAAGAAAATTTCAAACATATTGTTTCAATAAAAACCAATTTTGGAACCATAGAATTTGAAACCTACGATGCCGATGCTCCAAAAACAGTCGAAAATTTCATTTCTTTGGCTAATAAGAAATTTTATGATGGAGTGATATTTCACAGAGTTATTAAAGACTTTATGATCCAAGGAGGAGATCCAACTGGCACGGGCACCGGGGGACCGGGATATAAATTTAACGATGAACTTGATTCAAGCACTCAGTCTTATAAAAACGGGTATAAAAGAGGAGTGGTGGCGATGGCTAATTCCGGACCCAACACCAATGGAAGTCAATTTTTCATAATGCACCAAGACAACTCACTTCCAAATCTATACAGTATTTTTGGAAAAGTTATAAATGGAATGGATGTTGTTGATGCGATTGCCGGAGTTCAAACCGATTACAACGACAAGCCTGTTACTCCGGTTAAAATGGAAAGTGTTACGATTAAAAGCGCTGAATAAAAAATCCGCCATCAAATTGAAAGCGGAAAGAGTTCTTGGCTCACTTGCCAAACAAATACTTCACCCCCAACCAAAACATCGGATCATCGTTGGTCAAATCGTAGGATGCTTGTCCTTTGACTTCAGTTGGTCCGACGGGCAGTTTATACGAAAGACTTGGAACATTCTTCCGATCATCCTTTTGATATCGGACGGAAGTGAATCCGAATTCCCATTTGGAATTTGCGGCATAAGAGATTGATTCGTAATCCAAAAGTGAATGAACTGTCCAATCCGGATCTCCAGCCCATCCGGCTGAAATAACGGTCCAAAGGACAATCTTCCACTTTCCCAAAGTGGCGGTCATCCTAGGGCCAGCCCAAGGAGTGTTATTTTTGACCCCCAATGTTCCTTCAAAATAGACATCTTTCTTTACAGGAACACTATTTAGATGGAGATATTTTATCTTGATTAACACTTCTTTTTATTGTATAGTCAGAAAAATAAGATATGAATAAAATAGCTTTTATATTAGTCTTTTTTGCCATAACAACCGGAGTATTTTTGGGTTCTCAGGCGGTTTTTTCGCAGATTTATGCTATTCCTTGGGTAGAAACCGGTTCGGCTTATAGTATTGGTAACAACAATGTTACTTTTGATGGAAAGATAAATACTTACGGATATTCAGCTTCTTATTACTTTGAATACGGCAATTCTTATTCATCCTTATATCAAACCACTCCGACTCAACAAATAAGCGGAGGGAACAACAACACATCGGTTTCAATGACTGTTTATGGGTTGAATTCAAATACAACTTATTATTATAGGCTTGTGGCTAACAATAATTTTGGAACAAATAGGGGAGATATTCTCAGCTTTTCAACCAACGGTTATAACAACCAAAATTATTACAATACATATGTAACCACTAATTCAGCCACAAATATCGGAGCCAACTATGCCACCTTAAGCGGTTATGCTGGAACTAATTATGGACAAGGCGAAGCTTGGTTTGAGTATGGAACAAACAATGGAAATTTGAGCTACTCTTCAACTCCGATATCAATTTACAGTAATAATTTTATTTCCAATCTTAACAATCTTATTCCAGGAACTCTTTATTATTACAGAGCTGTCTTGAGAACAAATTCAAACACTTATTATGGACAAGTTTTAAATTTCACTACTCAGGGTCAATCTTATTACAACGGCACTTATAACTATCAAGATTACAGTTATATTCCTTACAATTATTACACTCAACCGGAGATAAGATATGTTTATGTTAACGACGATTCTTATTCAAATGGTTACTATCAAAACCCTCAGGTTTACAACACTTTAAACGTTCCTTCAAATCAGTATACATACGGTTCAATTTCATCCGCTTATGGATATTATCCCGCTCAAGCTTCAGTGATTGGAGTTTCGGGCAGTGTTAATTGGATAGCTTTTGGCGCTTTCCTTTTACTGATACTGGTGATTTTAGTTGGAGTCGCTTTATTCAAAAAATCTTACTAAATCAAAGCGATAATATTTTTTATTCGCTGAGCCTCTTTTTCCACCAACTGACCGTCATATTCTGCGTTGTGAGCATGGGAAGCGCCTCCATAACTGGGGCGTTTTTGATCCAAATGAAGATTGATTATAAGAATACTTTCATTTTTTTGGATATAAGCATGAAAACGGGGATATTCATTTCCGGTGACTCTTTTAGCAAAGGACAAATCTCCTTTTTCTTGATCTTGTCCCAAAAATCCATATCCGGCTTTGCGTAAACAATTTACAGCTGATTCTTTGGTTTCTATTCTTATTTGCATAAAACTTATTTTAACCGTATTTAACCCAAAAGAAAACCCGCATTTAATTACGGGTTTTCTTTAAATTGTAAATTTATGGGTTTTGCTGAGTATTGGATTGAACGGGGGGTATCTGAGTAACAGGTTGTGGTTTATTTTTTGGACTATTATTTTCTACCATCGGTTTCTTTCTTAGCGAGGATATGATCAACATTACAACAATGACTAGAATAACAACAATGACTGGCCATTTGAAATTTTTCAGATCAAAAGATGAATTTACGGATGCGAGTTCTTTATTGCCGTTTGCGCTAAATTCATCATCGGCTTTAAGAGGAGGCCCCTGTTCATCCAAGTTTCCTAAAGTCGGTTGATTGATGTTTTTAGCGGCAAGAGTTCTGATATTAATCATTTGATCTATAACAGACAATTGATTTCCAACAGACCAAAGATTTGCGCTTATGGAAATTTTCTCCCATCCGGTAACTTGGTTGGAATTAACTTTAGATTGAAGCTGGCTTAAAATCATTCCAAGCACATCAAGACTTTTTTTCAAAAGAACGGCTTCCTGGGAACTCATTATTTGATCTTGCGAAATGCTTTCGGCTGCTGTGCAAGAAAGGGGTGCGCTGATCCAAAATCCCAATCCAACAATAATTAAAACAGCAGAAAGTATTAACTTCTTCATAATCAGATTATTTACTTTAATTATTTTCGGCCTTTTTAGGCTTATTTCCCCGAATTTAAATTAATACTTACGGGGTTTTGTAAAAGATCCGGCTAAAGTTTTTACTTCAATAACATCGCATAAAATCAAAAAACCTGCAAGTTCAGGGGTAGTTGTTTATTTGATTTTGTCCCAAAGCTTGGGATCGGTTTCCCCGTCCATTTTAAAGAAGATTACCCCTTTTAGGCCGTATTTTTTTGCCAGAGAGATTATGTTTTCGGCCGATTGAGCGTCGCTAAAATTAACAAAACGAGTAATTTTGGGAGAAGGGACTATATTTGCTGGAGAAATAAGAGAAGCGATTTTATAAGTTAGATTTTTTGAAACTTCAATGGGAGTGGAAGAGGCATAAACGAAACTCAACTCTCCGGCACTGTTTCTTTTTGGGGTAACGCCAACTGAATTTGCCAAATCAATTGCTTGAGTGAAGGTTCGGCTTCTCAAGCGTTTATAAGTAGTTATTCCGTCATTCCAAGAAACCTCATACTCATATCCATAAGTTGGAATTCCCAACATTATTTTTTTGCGGTTTATGGTTTTTATAGTTTCTTTGATAACTTTTTCAACCCAATCTTTATCGGCTACTGGCATATAAAAATCATTTTCTCCTTTTTGAGCGCTGATTTTTATATCAATATTACCCTGATCATAAGCCATAATCCTTATTTCATCACAGTATTGATTTAAAAATGGATAATCGTTGGCATACTCCATTTTTTCGGGAACAACTTTAAACCTTGATTCCAATGGAGTTCTTGATTCTATGGTGCAAGAAAGAGTTTTACTCCAAGGAAGTTTTTTCCAAAGTTCTTTTATAAATGAATTAAAATAAGGTTTGGTTTTTGCCCACTTATCTTCATAGTCAATATCTATCCCGTCATATTTATTGTCTTTAACCAATTTAACGATATTGTTTATGTGTTTGGTTCTCAATTTTGAATCTGATAAAAGAGCATGAACTTTATCTCCATCAAGCAGAGCGATTGAGGGCATTACTTTTACTCCGGCATCCTGAACAGCTTTTATCCATTGGGGCCAAAACCCGCTTTTCATTTTGAGACTGTCTATTAGGCTTCCGTCACTTTTAATTTCATAAGAAAACGGACTAATTTCATCAAATTTTTCCATTTGAAGAGCAAAAGTTTCTGCTCCAGATTGTTTTTTCCAAAATGGAAGCCAAGCGCCATATTTTAAATCAGCGGCAAAAGACAAAGCAGGGGAGAGTATTGCCGCTAAAATAATTATTCCAACTATGGTTTTTGGTAATGTTGTTTTCATATTTATGAATTTACCATTTTTTCACCTCCTATCTTGTTGAGAATCTTTTCCACTTCTTTGATGCTATCCCAATCATAAACTGATATGGCGAGTGTTTTGGGATTTATCTTCTTTAGTTTTGAAAGTTTTTTACTTAAATCTTTTTGGTCAATCATATCGCTTTTTGTCAAAAACAAATATTCGGGTTTTTTTAAGAGAGCTTTGTTATAAGCTCCAAGTTCTTTTTTAATAACTTTATAATCCTTATCGGGAGTGTCCGATTCGGCTGAAATGAAATGAAAAATTATTTTTGTTCTTTCTACGTGTTTTAGAAATTTTATTCCCAATCCTTTTCCTTGAGATGATCCCTCAATTAATCCGGGAATATCAGCTAAGATTAAGTCATAATAAACTCCCAAATTGGGTTCAAGAGTGGTAAATGGATAATTGGCCACCTTGCTTTTGGCTTTGGTTAATTCATTAAGCAAACTTGATTTGCCGACGTTGGGAAGACCGACAAAACCGATATCGGCAATAAGTTTTAATTCCAGTCTAATATCAAATTTTTCTCCCGGGGTTCCTGATTGAAATCTTTTTGGAGTAGTGCTTCTTGGTGAACGAAATTTAAAGTTTCCTTTTCCACCCATACCTCCTTTGGCAATCAATTCTGTTTGTCCGATTTTTTCAATTTCTACATCATTACCGTTGGTTAGATTGTGAATTACCGTTCCAACAGGGACTTTTAATACCAAATCAACTCCGTCTTTTCCATCTCTAAATTGAGGTTGTCCGTCTTGACCTTTGTCGGCAACAATGTCTTTTTTAAATCGAAAGTGATTTAGAGCGCTTAAATCAGAAACGCCTTCTAAATACACACTTCCGCCCTTTCCACCATCTCCTCCGGCAGGGCCTAAACTCATTAAGTTTTTATTAAAAGACACACCGCCTTTTCCGCCGTGTCCAGCTGAAACTTTTATTATTACGTCGTCGATTAGCATAGAGAATAGTGATTAGTGGTTAGAGGTCAGTGATTGGTGGGTAGTGGTCAGAGGGTAGTGACTAGCAATCAGTGAATAGTAAATAGTAAATAGGGAGTAGTAATTAGCAACCAGTAATCAGTAAATAGTAATTAGCAACCAGCGATCAGTTATTAACCAATAACTAGTAACCAGAGATTAGTTATTAACCAATAACCAATAACTAGTAACCAGTAATCAGTAATTAGTTATTAACCATTGGATTATATCACAATAAATTGTTTTTAGATTAAAAATTTATTA
>DAOOCG010000020.1:0-10816 GCA_035408245.1 Minisyncoccota bacterium | reverse complement strand
AAACAAGTTATTAATTTTGCCGATCAACTGAAAAATCTTCAGGATATTTTGAAAAATCCAAAACAACGAGGAATCCTAGGAGAATATTATTTGGAGACTGTTTTAAAAAATGTTTTGCCTCCGGGAGTTTTTCAAATGCAATATGAATTTAAAGACGGTGTTATTGTGGACGCGGCGGTATTTGTGAAAGATAAAATAATCCCAATTGATTCTAAGTTCAGTTTGGAAAATTACAATCGTATTTTGGAAGCGCGCGGAGAAGACAAGGAAAAATTTGAGGCGGCATTTGTTCAGGATTTAAAAAACAGAATTGACGAGACTTCAAAATACATAAAACCCGAAGAAGGAACTATGGAGTTTGCTTTTATGTTTATTCCTTCCGAGGCGGTTTATTATGATTTACTAGTTAATAAAATTGGAGCCATTAAAGTGAATACGCGGGATTTGATAGCTTATGCGGCGGAGAAAAAGGTTATGGTTGTTTCTCCGACGACATTTTTGGCTTATCTACAAACAGTTTTGCAGGGACTAAAAGCATTACAAATTGAAGAATCGGCTAAAGAAATTAAAAAAAGAGTTGAAGATCTGGGCAAACATCTACAAGCCTTTGATTCTTATATGGGAAAATTAGGCGGACATTTAAGCACAACGGTAAATGCATATAATTTTGCCCACAAAGAACTTGGAAAGATAGACAAGGATGTTTTGAAAATTACCGGCGAATCAATCGGAATAGAAGTTGGACAGATAGACAAACCGAGCGAAGAAGAATAAATATAAAATAATTTGACTTAAACGAGTTGCGCAAGCGACTCGTTTTTGTTATGTTTGGGGTAGAACAAGGGGGAACAAAATGTCCAAGGAATCAGAAGTTGTCCATGTTAACTTAGACGATCGCGCTTCGGTTATGTATGCTATAGGAATCACTCAAAAAAGCAGAAAGATTAAATATTTCAGAAGTGATCAAACTTTTGTTTGTAGGATTTGTGGAACTAGAACTAATTTAATTAAGTTGTTTGTGCAAGATTATCCTATTGGACAAAAAATTGAACATAAAATTAGATTTCTTCCCATTTGTCCCAATTCTGGGTCTGCGGAACACGGGAGTGTTCTTGCTCTTATGAAGGATTTGATGATTGTTCATTCTCGTGATGCAAAAATTGCTTTAAGATCTGTTATTAGACGTAAATTAGCATTTGCTGGGTTTAAGAAAGACGATATTAAAGAAAACAAAGAGGATTATACTTGGATTCCTTTCAATGATCCGGAAGATCCAAAATCCTTAAAAGGTTTGGGTACGTGGTTTAGTTATTAGCACTCTATTAAAATGAGTGCTTTTTAATTTATTTTCTGATTAAAAATAAACATTGACTTTTTTGAGTTTGAGATTAAAATCTTATAGCAAATAACTATTTTACTATTAACAATCAATAAAAAAATGAATTTAAGACCACTATCAAACAATCTTATTATCCAACCTTTGGATGATGAAAAGACCACTAAATCCGGTATAGTTCTTCCGGATAACGCAACCGAAAAACCGACCAAAGGAAAAGTGATTGCGGCAGGCGCAGGAAAAAGGAACGAAAAGGGAGAAGTAATGCCGATGTCGGTAAAAGTGGGTGATATTGTTCTGTTTAAAAAATACGGTCTGGATGAAATAGAGATGGATGGCGTGAAATATTTAATTGGAGGAGAAGAAGATGTGCTTGCTGTTATAGAGTGAAAACTCTAAGCACTAATTTCTAATATCTAAATAAATTCAAGAAATTAAAAATTGTTTAGGATTTAGATATTAGAATTTAAAATTTTAAAAAATAATAAGCTATGAGTATGACATCTTTTTTCACTCTGGGAGTTACGGATGAATACTTATATTTGTAACTAAAGTAAATAAATTAATTTTAGAAAAATATGGCTAAACAAATACTTTTTAACGAGGCGGCTAGAGATGCTATCAAAAAAGGAATTGATAAGTTGGCAGAAGCGGTCAAGATGACTTTGGGTCCGCGCGGAAGAGCGGTGGTTATTGAGAAAGGATATGGCGCCCCTCAAGTTACTTTTGATGGAGTAACTGTTGCCAAAGAAATTGAGCTTGAAGATAAATATGAAAATTTGGGAGCTGAATTTTTAAAACAAGCGGCTGATAAAACCAATGATGGCGTTGGAGATGGAACAACTACATCGGTTGTTTTGGCGCATTCAATGATTACCGAGGGAGAAAGATTAGTGCGAGAGAAGGGTTTTAATGTCATTCAACTTTCTGAAGCTTTGAAAAAATTGAGCGGAGGAGTTGTTAAGGGACTTGAAGCTCAACGCGAATTGATTAATGATAATAAAAAAATTGAAGAAGTAGCCACTCTTTCGGCTAAAGACGAAGAGATCGGAAAGAAAATTGCCGAAGTAATGGGAAAGATGGGAAAAGAAGGCGTGGTAACTGTTGAAGATTCCAATGGAATCGGTATTAGTCACGAATTGGTTGAAGGTATGCAATTTGATAGGGGATATGTTTCACCTTATATGGTAACCAATTCCGAAAAGATGGAAGCTGCTCTTGAAGATCCTTATATTTTAGTAACCGACAAAAAGATTTCGGCTATCAACGAAATACTTCCTTTACTGGAGAAGATTTTGAAAGAAGGAAAGAAAGAGATGGTGATTATAGCCGATGATATAGAGGGGGAGGCTTTGGCGACTTTAGTGCTTAATAAACTTAGGGGAATATTTACCGTTTTGGGAATTAAAGCTCCGGGATTTGGAGATAGAAAGAAAGAAATGTTGCAGGATATCTGTGTGATTACTGGAGCGGAGATGATTTCCGATGATACGGGAAGTAAATTGGAGAACGTGGAAATTACTCATTTAGGTTCAGCTCGCCGGGTTGTTGTGAATAAAGACAATACAACTATCGTTGATGGCAAGGGAGGAAAGGAGGCGATTGAAAAAAGAATGAGTCAGATTAAAAATCAACTGGAAAAAACAGATTCTGATTTTGACAAGGAAAAACTTCAAGAACGATTGGGAAAACTTTCAGGAGGTGTGGCTGTTATTAAAGTTGGTGCTCCGACCGAATCGGCTCAAAAAGAACTTAAACAAAGAGTTGAGGACGCGGTTGCCGCGACCAAAGCTGCTATGGAAGAGGGAATAGTCCCGGGAGGTGGAATGGCGCTTTATAATATTTCCAAAAAAGCTCCAGAAGAAATAAAAGATTTTGACGAACATGTTATGGAGGCCGCTCACGCGATACTTCATAAAGCCTTACAATCTCCCATTGAGGCGATTGCCGCTAACAGCGGGGCTGATGTAAAAAAAGTTCTCAAAGAACTTGATGAACAGAAAAAAGAATCCGATTTGTGGATCGGATTTAACGCCATTGAAAATAAAATCGGAGATCTTAAGGAAGTCGGTATTATTGATCCGTTGAAAGTTACCAAGACCGCTTTTGTGAATGCCATTTCCGTGGCGAGTAATTATCTAACCATAGGAGCGGCAGTAACCAATATTCCCGAAGAAAAAAAAGAAGAGGGGCACGGGCATGAGCATGGAGAATATTAGATTAAATTCTAAATATAAATATTTAAATCCTAAATAAATTAAAATTCCAAAGTTTTAAACTTTTGGGTTTTGTTTTTTGAATTTATTTAGAATTTAGGGCTTGGAGTTTAGAAATTTGCTTACATTTTTTTGTTACAATAAGTAGTTAGTGAAGAATAATTGTGTTATACTACTATTATTAAAAAGTAATATATTAACTATGCAATTTCTATCAACAAATTTGTTGTGGATTCTATTAGCTTTGATTGTTGTCTGGATTATTTTTGTTTATAACGGATTTGTTCGTCTTAGAGCTCGTGTAAGAGAGGCTTGGTCGGATATTGAAGTTCAGCTCAAGAGGCGTTATGACCTTATTCCTAACTTGGTAAATACAGTCAAAGGCTATATGCAACATGAGCAGAAAGTTTTTGACGATGTTACCACTGCTCGCGCTCAAGCTTTGGGAGCTGGTTCAAAAGAAGATAAAGCTAATGCTGAAAACGCTCTTTCAGGAACTTTAAAAACTTTATTTGCTGTTTCTGAAAATTATCCGGAATTGAAAGCCAACACCAACTTTCTTGAATTACAAAAAGAACTTTCTGATACCGAAAATAAAATTCAGGCATCCAGGCGATTTTATAACGGGATGGTTTTGGATATGAATACTCGCGTCCAGACTTTTCCGAGTAACTTATTTGCTAAGATATTCGGATTCAAAGAGGAAGAATTCTTTGGTTTGGAAAAAGAAGAAGAACGTAATCCTGTTGAAGTAAAATTTTAATTAACAAATTAACATGCAATATTTAAACAGTTTGGACGGTGATTGGGTTTTATTGTTGCTCCTTGTTTGGTCAGTGGTTTGGAAAGGACTGGCTTTATGGAAGGCGGCTCGCAGAAATGAAAAAGGATGGTTTATTGCTCTTTTGGTTATAAATATCTTAGGACTTTTGGAGATGCTTTATATCTTTGTGATAACTCCTTGGATAGATGGAAAAAAGAAAAATAGTGATCAGTAAATAGTAAACAGCTAATAGTTAATTGTTAATTAGGTTATTTAAATAACCTAATAACTTAATAACCAATAACTTATTATCTTGTTTTTATGACTTTATATTCTCATCGAGATTCAAATGTTAGAAAAACTTGGCTTTTGTTTTTTGTTTTTCTGATTGTTGTTATGGGTGTTGGATGGGCGCTTTCTTACGTATATAACGATCAAAGCATTCTTTATATTGCTGTGGTTTTGAGTGTGGGAATGAATCTGATTGCTTATTGGAAATCTGATTCTATTGCCCTGACTTTATCTCATGCCAAATTTGTAGAGCACGATCAAAATAAAGATCTTTATCACATTGTTGAAAATCTTTGCATTACTGCCGGATTGCCAACACCAAAGATTTATATAATCAGTGATCCTTCTCCGAATGCTTTTGCAACAGGACGCAACCCAAATCATGCGGCAATCGCTTTAACAACCGGACTTTTGGAAAGATTGGATAGAAGCGAATTAGAAGGAGTTATCGCTCATGAACTTTCACACGTAAGAAATTACGACACTCTATTGCAAACAGTAGTTGTAGTTTTAGTTGGATTAATTTCAATCATTGCCGACTTTTTTACCCGGAGTATGTGGTTTGGAGGAAGGGATAGTGATGATAGGGGAGGAAAAAATCCGGTTATGTTGGCAATCAGTATTGCCGCGATTGTGATTGCTCCCATAGCGGCGACATTAATTCAACTGGCAATTTCCAGAAAGAGAGAATTTTTGGCCGATGCTTCGGGAGCGCTTTTGACTAGATACCCGGAGGGTTTAGCCGGAGCGTTGGAAAAAATATCTTCCGCACAACCGATTAAATATGCCCATAACGCAACAGCTCATTTATTTTTTGCCAATCCTTTTAAAGCTGATGCTCAAAAATCAAACAAAGTTTCATTTGTGGCGAAGTTGTTTATGACACATCCTCCGATACAGGAAAGAATAAAAATGTTGAGGAATCAGTAAATAGAAGTTAGTAATTAGTAAATAGTAAATAAAGATTAGTAATTAGGGGTTAGAGAATGGGAGTTAATAAAAAATAAGCGTCATATTTTATATGAGCGCTTTTTATTTAACTGGTTGGCCTAATTTCCGGCTGGTGAAAGAACAATCCTCTCACTCTACAAAAATCTTCAAGAAATACGTAAAATTTTTCTTCAAGACGCCAAGGAACAGTTACTTGAATATGCCATCCGTTGGGATGATAGAAATATCCATCAACCGATTTGAAGTTACGAGTGCCTTCGTGAATATCTTGGACCGCAAAAGCTCTTCCGAAAATCTCCATAAATTCCCAAACAAATTGTGCTGGAATAACTACATCAAGCTTGATAGTTCGCATATAAACACTAACTTCACGTTCGTTTTGGTTGTGCATGACAACCATCCTTTCTTGGATCAGTTCTTGCTAATCACTTTTTATCATCAAAAATATCCATTGTCAACAAAAAGCGCCGTACTCTATAGTCGTGCGCTGTGGCGATTAATATATGCTTGAATCATGGTTTTAGGATATCAAGTCCTTGTGATTCACAAAATTGTTGGAATGAATAGATAAATTGATCTTCATCTTCTTGTCGAAGCATTACAAGGAATCCTCCTCCAACGCTTCGGGTTGCTTCAATAAGATGAGCGTCTGTAACAAAAGTTTTATTATCAATTGCCTCTTTAAGTCTTTTTACAAATTCTTTCGGCATGTTTATGAACAGCTCAACAACAACTATTCTTGATATGACAGCACTGGGTTTTTTTGACATGACTATCCTCTTTCTTTTGAGTCCTAATACTTTTTTACGCTTCAAATGATTTTTGTCAATGTAATAAAATCACCTTTTACAAGGTGATTTTATTTTGCAGAGAAATTTTGAATAAGTTCTTTTATAAGTATTTCAAGTTTATCATATGTAATTTTGAAGAATCCCTCAGGAGCGATTTTTGGATTTTCAATATTCCACCAAATAACTTTTTTGTTGTTTTTTAAAAATTCAGGAATAAAGGGTTTTTCTGCCATTGATACTACAACATCAAATTTTTCAAGCATTTCTGGTGATAATTTTTTTGTGTGATTATTTCGCAAATTCATGCCATGAGCATCCATAACATCAAAAAATGATGAATTGTTTTTAAATAAATTGGATAAGATTTGTCCTTCTGGTTCATCTGGTGCTCCGACATATGTTCCAACTGAAAAAGCATCATGACTATTTGTTAGATGATTATAGATTGCTTCTGCCATCTGACTTCTAAAATAATTACCCTTGCAAATAAATAAAACTTTCATAGTTTCTGAATTAATATGTTTTATATTTTCTCTTAAACAAGGCGGAAGGGGCGAGATTCGAACTCGCGGTACTATTGCTAGTACACAGTCTTTCCAGGACTGCCAATTAAACCACTCTTGCACCCTTCCTCGTGATTATCAATATATACCAATATATAGCTGGTAATCAATAAAGGAGGTTATTTACAGCTATTGTTATTTTCTTTTATTTTTAAAAGAGGTGGTATAATATGGTTAAATTGAGATCTACCAAATCAATACTTGAGTATTGATTGATGATCTGTTTAAAAAAATAATTATGCAGAAGCCATATTATAAAAACCAAAATTTTACTCTTTATCAAGCAAATTGTTTAGACATTCTTTCTGATCTTCCTGAAAATTCAGTTGATATGGTTTTTGCTGATCCTCCTTATTTACTCTCAAATGGTGGTTTTACTGTTCATGCGGGACGACGAGTTAGTGTAAATAAAGGAGAATGGGACAAAAGTAATGGATTGAAAAAAGATTTTGAATTTCATCTTGAGTGGATACAAGCTATCAGACGTGTTTTAAAACCGCATGGCACGATTTGGATTAGTGGAACCTATCACTCAATTTATCAATGTGGGTTTGCGCTTCAAGTTGCAGGGTTTCATGTTCTTAATGATATTGCATGGTTTAAACCAAATGCATCACCGAATTTGAGTTGTCGTTATTTTACTGCTAGTCATGAAACACTTGTTTGGGCGAGGAAAGATAAAAAAGCAAAACATATTTTCAATTATAATTTAATGAAGAATGGCACTTGGCCGGAGGATGCATTAAAAAAACCGGGTCTTCAAATGCGTTCGGTTTGGTCTATGGGGACACCAAAAGCAATTGAAAAGAAATTTGGGAAACATCCTACACAAAAACCGGAGGATTTATTAAAAAGAGTTGTGCTTGCAAGCACAAATAAGGGTGATCTCATTCTTGACCCTTTTACTGGAAGTTCTACAACTGGAATTGCGGCTCATTTATTTGGTAGAAAATTTATCGGAATCGATCTTGATAAAAAATTTTTGGATGTATCAATAAAAAGGTTTGAAGAATTAAATAAAAATTTGAAAAGAAAATTAATTTAATATTATGGCAAACAGCAAATCTTGGAAAAAGATATTCGATGATTATAAAATATTAGAACATGATTTTAACAAATCGCCATTTCCAATTTCCGCAGTACAAATAAAAAGATCGTGTCAAAAATTCAAAGAAACAGGAGAAAAAGAAGTTCGTATTTTATGTAAACAAGATAGTCGAGAGGATCGGCCGGACGTTTTTATAAAAAACAATCTTTTTCTACTTCCTGTAAAAAATGGATTTTACAACATTATTAACGGTGATGGTTATGTTGATATACCTAAAATAAAAAATGAGATCTCTGTTTATTCTTCAAAACTTGATTTTATTCCAGACACAACGAAAATTGGAAATTCAGAAATGCAACATCTTGATTATGCTTATGCCGTAAGTCTAATTAGAACATTTACAAATGATCCATCTCTCGTTTTAACTATAAGGGGAAGAAAATACACCCCGGATTTTGAATTTTTTGTTGGGAAGCAATTAATAAAAGTATCAAGCGTCCAAACAGAAGTTGATGCTGGATATGAAGGAAAAAAGCAAATTGTTTTGATTGAGGCTAAAAATTTTAGTGCTTCAAACGTTATTATTAGACAATTATATTATCCATTTAGACAATGGCAAGAAAAAACAAAAAAGAAGGTTATAACATTGTTTTTTGATAAAGAGCGTGATGGAAATATTTATTCAATTTGGCAATTCGAATTTAGTGATCCAAAAAATTATAATAGTATTAAGTTGGTAAAGTCTGGTAAATTTCGAATAGTCGAAAAATAATGTAAATATATTATCAAATAATTTTTGGAAAAACTTTAAAATAAATTGAGCAGAAAGGATATAATAGTAACCAGATATATATTCAGTTAGTTTTTATAATTTTATAAAAAATATGATAAAAATTGTAATTAATAAAATTAAAAATTTATTATTACTCTTAAGAGGATTGTTTTTTTGGTTGTTTCCTTTGGTTCTCTTTTTAATATCTACATATGTTCCGAAAATTTTATGGAACCCAAGTTTTAACGATTATCTTGAATTTTTGAAAATTTTGGTATGGCCATATACAGTTTTAGTAATATTGTTTTTCTTTAAAAAAGTTGTTACTTATTTATTTTTCTCAATGGATGAATTTAACTTCTTTGGCATAAAAGGTAATTTGAAAAATGTAAATGAAGTTATTATAGAAGAGGTCAACAAAAGGTTTATGGACAAAGAAAATGAAGAAAAACGTCAAAAGGATACGGAAGAATTGAATGAAGAAATAAAAATTAAGGAAATAGAAATTAGTAAAGCAAAAGGAACAGCTGAAGATAATTTAAAACTTGCTAAAGAAGTGATGAAAGAGTGGAAAAAGTCTATCGAAAAAAATAAAAAAACTATTTTTGAATTAGATGCAGAAAATAAGCGACTAAAAGAAATTGTTTCTGGTTTATCTACTACAATTTCTGAAGCGAGTTCTGTTTCAAATAATGATGATAGTAAAACGAGTGACCCGATTCTAGATGAAAATAGTATTAATAAATAATTTCTAAAAAATATACAATGAAAACATTTCTTATATCATATGATTTAGGAGTTCCAGAAACACATTCTGATTATGTTTTGCTTTCTAATCACATAAAATCTTTTTACTCTTCTTGGGCAAGACCCGTAAAATCAGTTTGGATTTTGAAATCAGAAAAGGATACAGTACAGATTAGAGATGAAATTAAATCCGTATTAGATTCTAATGATAAGTTAATAGTTGTAGAAATGTCTGGAGATTGGGGTACTTACAACATTTCTAAAGAAATAACAGATTGGATGAAAAATAATATATAATATTCATGCTAGAGTTAATAGTATTTGACACAATCTGTTAGTTGTGCTAAAATCTTTGCATAAGTTACATCTCTCTGTCTCCATATATTTTTCTTGGAACTTAAGGGATTCCTAGTCGGCTTATCCTTTATTTTTTAAGACTAGAAAAAAATATATGTTCAGACAAAAAATGGCTCGAAGTCAACACTTCGGGAGGCACTTTGGTGCCAGAAAACCTCGTGCTGGTAAAAGTCAGTTTTGTGATGTTTCAAAGTTTATAAACAAAGCTGTTATCTCTGTAGAAGATAAGCCTTATCAATCAGTGAATTCATTCGCTAATTTTTCTATTGATGAACGCTTGAAAAAGAATGTTCTAAAAGCCGGTTATCAAGATCCGACTCCTATTCAAGATCAGGCGATTCCTCACGTTTTAAACGGAAGGGATATTGTCGGTATTGCCAATACAGGGACCGGAAAGACGGCGGCTTTTATCGTTCCGCTTTTGGATAAAGTGGTTAAAGATAAAAGACAAAATATTCTTATTGTCGCTCCAACCAGAGAGTTGGCGATTCAAATCAACCAAGAATTGGTAAAATTTGCTTATGGTTTGTATATCTTCTCCGTTTGTGTGGTGGGGGGTATGCCGATATTTCGTCAGATTAGCGATATGCGACGCACTCATAACTTTATTATAGGAACTCCGGGGAGAATAAAAGATCTTATAAAAAGAGGTCATTTGAAATTGAACAAATTTCAAACAGTAGTTTTGGACGAATCCGATAGAATGCTTGATATGGGTTTTATTAACGACATGCGTTTTTTGATGTCGGCTATGCCGAAAAATCGTCAAACACTTTTCTTTTCAGCTACATTATCCAACGATGTTAAGCGAATTATTAATGAATTTCTAAACGATCCCATTCATATTTCTGTAAAAACCGGAGACACTGCCGATGGAGTAGATCAAGATGTTGTTTATGTGAAAGACAAAGTTAAATTTGATCTTTTGCGTAATTTATTGACTCAACCTGGATTTAGTAAAGTGTTAATTTTTGGACGAAC
>DAOOCG010000019.1:7090-11529 GCA_035408245.1 Minisyncoccota bacterium | reverse complement strand
AATAATATCCACCACCAAGACCAATGGATGATACTTGTTAATTTCAAAATGATAAATATAATCGTAATCATTTAGTTATTAAAACAATGGCTTATTTTTTCTGACATTCTACATTAATCTCATTTCTTAAGTCTTTGTATTTATTATTTAAATCCACAAAGCATCCCAAAATCTCATCTAATCTGTCATTATTTTCTGAGTTAACGCTACAGGACGTTACTTCATAATTCTTATTGCAGTTGACCCACATATCGCCTCCGTTTGTGAGCGTTGTAGAAATCCAATCTTCTACAGGTTTTAAGTGGTTAAAAACTAATCCGCTACAATTATCATCACAAGCCCACTTAGTTATGAGATTTGAATTAGCACCACCTACTTGGATAGCATATCCCTGATAGAAATCTTTGTCTGTCGGATTAATTGTTAAATTATATCTTAACTCCATCGTGTCACTTAGTGATTTGATTTCACTATTTAGGTAAAAAAACATCAGAAAGATGATAATTATAAATATTCCGGACAGCAATAAACTTGGTTTTCTGAAATAAGTTTTTAACTTAATTAAAATATTTTTACCCATAAATTTAGATTATGATACTTTTTTATTTTAGAAGTCATCAATATCATCCTCACCGACACCCAATTTTTCTTCAATATCATACAATTTATAGGACAAATTTTCGATCTCTTTAGCAATATCAAATATTCCACCAGCGATGACCAAAAGAATTATAAGAAACAAAGTTTCGAAATTATCGGAGAGCCATGATCCCAAATCAAAAAAATGATAAGCAATAAATACTAATGCGAGGATAACTATGTATTTAATTAATTTCATATTGTATTGTTTTAATTTGATATTTTTTATTTTTAAAATTATATGAACAAAAAACTTGTAATAAATTATTTGTGCTATGTAAAAATAAATAGTCGTAAATAAGAATGCCAATAAAACATTGGATAAAAAATTAATAGGAAAATTATTTCTAAAACAGAAATCATTCAAATTTATTATTGGTCTGCTACTGGAAGTATAGAAATTAAGACAGTCAGCATAAATATCTGTTTTTAGGCTATTTAAAAAATTTAATAGAACAAAAAAAGCTATAATAACCGATATAAAGAAAATGAGTATAAATAATCTATGCCACCAATAATCAATCAAAAAAATATAACGGTTCAAAAATGGAAATAATATTTTTTTAGATTTATTTTTCATAAATTTGATGACTATAAAATATCTTTATAAACAAAAAGCTCCCAGCCAGTGATGTCTTGCGACACCCATATCAGTTTCCCGATATGACGTTCAACGCGTGCTCTGACTAGGAGCTTTCTGCGTTGAACGTTTTTGACCATGCCTCAAATATGGGGTTTAGGTCACTGATTATTAAGTTGTGATTTGATTATAACCTTCTTTTTTCAACTATCAAAATAGTTAAAGGAGATAAGAGGAAATTTTGTTTTATAAAAATTGACATATTTATTATCAAAAAGATTGATTCAACTAGGCGTATGCTGGCTCATTTTGTTATTATCTAGATAAAAGATACTCGTTTAAATCCAAAACAAAACAAAAATCATCAAAAACAAAATTGCCGATGATTTTTGGAATAACCCCTATAAAAAACTTTTCCACAGATATTGTACTTGCGGGTTTTTAATTAATGTGATAATGTCCGAGGGTACATTGAAAGTTAAGTATTGTAATTACTTCTTTTGACATTGCAGAGCTTTAGCCGAGCAATAGTTGGGTAGTTACTGGTAGAGCATTTCAGGTTGGCAAGGAAATGAGAGTGTGGGGGAAGCCAAGGCAACCAGTAGTTAGAGCCAATTACCTAAGAGTGATTATGTAACCATTAAGGTCGTTTTTGGGTTATGTAATTACTTTTGTGTAGTTGGCTCTTTTTTTAAAGCTGATTTCACAGAAGTCAGCTTTTTGTGATAGAGAAAGAAAATATAAATAAAAAAATAAAAGCGTTTATAGAAAGACAATATCCGCAACTGAGCGAATCAGAGCTTGAGAAAATAACAGCTCAATTTGTTGAATTCGGGTATTTTGTGGTTCGTCTCTATCTTAGAGAGCGCCAAAAACCACAAAAATTGGCTTTTAGAGAGGGTTCAGACCAAATGACACCAAATTCTCCTCCTTGAAAATAGATTGGGCTTAGATCTGGTTTTTTAGTGTTTCCTGAAAATTGGTTTTTGGGTAAAGATTTTGATTTTATCCAATTAAGAGTTTTAATTCTAAATATATGAAAAATAAAAATAATAAAATATTAACTGCAATAATTTATATAAGGGTATCCTCAAAGGAACAAGTTGAAAATTTTAGCCTTGAGATGCAGGAAAGAGAATGTAGGAAGTTAGCAGAACAAAAAAATTTACAAGTGATAAAAGTTTTCAGGGAGGAAGGAGAATCAGCAAAAACTGCCAATAGGACTGAATTAAAAGCAATGCTCCAATATTGTAGTAAAAATACCAAAAAAATTGGATATCTTATAATTTATAAAGTTGATAGGTTATCTCGTAGTAAAGGAGATTACTGGGGTATTAAGGGTTTTCTAAATAAACATGGGATAACGCTATTATGTGTGGCGGATCCCATTACCGATGATCCTAGTGGAAAATTTATGGAGGGAATACTCTCAGCTGTTGCAGAGTTTGATAATGATATAAGAGCACAAAGAACTGAGAGTGGCATGAGAACTCGTCTGTTAAATGGCTTATGGGCATGGAAAGCTCCTGTTGGTTACTTAAATACTACAGATAAAGCTGGGAGAAAGATCATGGTTCCGGATCCAAAAAAATATTCAATGATAAAATTCATTTTCTCGGAATATATAAAAGGGGTTTATTCAATAAGAAGTCTTGCCTCTAAATTGAGTCAAACTGAGTTTAGAAGTAGGTATGAATGCAAGATTGCCAGTTCATTGGTTAAAAAAATTCTTTCTAATCCGTTATATGCTGGGAAAATTGAAGTTCCAAATTGGGATATTTCTGTAAATGGTCAATTTGAAGCTATTATAACTGAAAGTGAATTCAACAAAGCTCAACTAATAATGAGAGGACGCTCATCAGTTAAGCAACCCAGAAATCGCAATAATCCAGATTTTCCATTAAGAGGTACTAGATGTGCTTTGTGCGGAAAAAACCTTACTGGTGGTTGGACAATGGGGAGAAATAAAAAATATGCCTACTATGGATGCACAAACAAAGATTGCTCTAATAGACATGCGTCTTCCAAAAATGATGTCGAAAATAAATTTTCTTTGTTCCTTAAGGAATTAACTCCTAATGAAAAATATTTTGACGTACTCAGAGAAACTGTTTTACATGCATATAAAGATGAATGTGAGTCATCTATTCAGGAAAATATTAGAATTAATAATCAGATTAGGAGACTAAAAGAGGAGAAAGATAAGCTGGTTCAGTTAAGATTAGACGGGAAGATGACAGATGATGATTTTACTGAATATATAGCTAAGAAAAAAACCGACATAAATGAATTGGAGATTTCTAAGTCTGTTATTGGAATTGAGGAAACTGATATTGAAAGTATATTTAATTTTGCAAAAAACCTCCTGTCTGATTTATATAAAAAATGGAGTTCTCTTGAGGTTGAGGATCTAAAGGTTTTGAAAAGCATACTTTTCCCCCAAAATATTGAGTATAGTGGAGAAAAATTCAAAACCGCAGAAATAGCCTGTATTTACAAACTAAATCAGGACTGTAATGGTAAAACTGATGATTTGGTGACCTCATCGGGAATCGAACCCGAATTTATGCCGTGAAAGGGCACTGTCCTAACCATTAGACGATGAGGCCATATAAAATAACAAATGTGTTACAAAGCGAATATTAAATCAAAAGGAATAAAAAAACAAATTTGATAAACTTTTGTGCTCGGGGTGGGATTCGAACCCACACGACCTTGCGATCAAAGGATTTTAAGTCCTTCGCGTATACCATTCCGCCACCCGAGCATATTTAATTTTCAACCTGAGATGCGAGTGAGAATTGTCATACCTTCGAAGGGTTTCCCACGGAGAGACAAACTCTATCGCCTCCTTGAGGCGTCGGCCGGAATTGAACCGGCGTATAGTTCTTTTGCAGAGAACTGCCTTACCACTTGGCTACGACGCCATATTTATTTCTCAAGATTTCTTTCTGTTGTCCAGTTTTAAAAAACATTTCCATCCTTACTGCTTCACTTCTAGATTCAAATTCATGAACCTCAAGCAATTTCCATGGCTTATTTGCTTTTGTAGATTTTACCTTACCGAAATTATGAAGTCTAACTCTGTTTTCAACATTTTCTGTGCTACCCACATAAATATCTCTATTATTTAAACTTATTAGTATGTATGTATAATACATTTTAAAAAATAGTTTTGTCTCCCTTCGGGAGATCTCCCGCAGGGAGACAGACCCTTGCC
>DAOOCG010000019.1:0-6990 GCA_035408245.1 Minisyncoccota bacterium | reverse complement strand
TTACCAATTGTGCCTTTTTATGGCATCTGCCGTAGGCATGAGCTACCGCGCCATATTTATTTATTAAAACTTATTTTTATAGTTTTATTCATTTTTAGGGAGACAGACCCTTGCCTTACCAATTGTGCCTTTTTATGGCATCTGCCGTAGGCATGAGCTACCGCGCCATACCTCAATGTTAAACTAGCCAATCTCTAATTTGCAAGATCTGTTTCAATTTTTGACTCCTGTCTGAATATTAATTCCGGAATTTTTTTTACTTTCATTTTTTTAACCAAATACCAAGACAATTGCGGTGAATGTCTTTTTAAATAAGCTAAAGTATCTTTAACAACTTCATCGGGATAAATAGAAACTGACACAAAAAGCTTGTCGTTCTCCTCATTTAATTCAACTCCGGTAATAGTAATTAAAGCCTTGTCACTCTCAAGCGATCTGACTATTTCTTTAGCGAGTAAATCTTCAACTATGCTTTCAAATCTTTGTTTTCGGTAAATACCCATAAGAATAGTTATTAGTTATTGGTAATTAACTATTAACTCATAACATAATAACGTTTTATCTATTTTTTATTTGGCAACTATCAAAGTGTCCCCAACTTGAATTTCATTAGGTGATTCAACCATCAGTCCGCACTCCCCATCTTCAACTCTTTTAACATCAAGTTTATTTTGTTGAAGATTGGTTACTCTGCCAAAACCCAATTCTTTACTGTCCCTAACAATGGATATTTTGTGATTGATGGATAAATATCCGGCGACAACTTTTCCTCCAATTAACTGTTTTTTATTTTTTTGACTGAATACAGCCAAGACTTCAAGTTTTCCGGGTTCTTTTTCTTTTTCCTCCGCCTTCATTGAATCCTCTAAAGCTTCAACGATTCTGTAAATTATATTTGAAGTTACAATCTTCACATTTTGACCTCGGGCGAGATTTTCGGCTGACTTGGAAACTCGGGTATTGAAACCGACTATAATGGCGCCGAAATTTACCGCTTGTCTAATATCTCCGTCGGTTACCTCTCCGACTTCTTGATACATTATTTTTATTTTTTTGTCGTTGATATAAATATCCGAAAGAACATGGACCAAAGCTTCCAAAGATCCCGAAAGATCCGCTTTTAAAATAATTTTTAGTCCGCTTTCTTCTTGAGTCTGAAGAGCTGATGTTGGACGAATTTGAGGAGTGGTTGGCTGACGTTTTATAAGATCAAGCTCTCCCGCCTCAAAAGATTCTCCAATAACGGGAATTTCTTCAAAACCAATAATCAATGCCGGGCTGGATGGATCAAGACTATCAACTCTTTCTCCTATAAAATTTTCAAGAATTTTTACCTTCCCTCCCGCTGATGGAGTAACTATATCATCACCAACTTTCAAAATTCCGTCGGTAACAATAATTGAAGCGACTAATCCGCGCCTGCTATCCATTCTTGATTCAAGAATGAATCCTTTTGCTATTGACTGAGGGTTATACATCGGGTTTTCCATCTGCCACATCAAAATCACAAGATCAAGCAACTCTTCAATTCCAGTGCCCTGTTTGGCGCTGATTGCATGCCAAGAAATATTTCCGCCCATACCCTCTAAATCAACACCGTGTTTGGCAAGATCATTTTTTACCCTGTCTTCATCGGCATTGTTTTTGTCTATTTTGTTAATAGCCACTACAAATGGAGTTTTGGATTCCTGTAATATTTTTATTGCTTCAATAGTCTGGGGTTTGGCTCCATCGTCAGCCGCTACCACCAATATGGCGATATCGGCAACTTGAGCTCCTCTTTGGCGCATTTTGGTAAAGGCTTCATGACCAGGGGTATCAACAAAGGTAATGCGCTGCCCATTTTTTTCTATTTCATAAGCTCCGATTGATTGAGTGATTCCTCCGGCTTCCTTTTCGGCTACTTTTGTTTTTCTAATATAATCCAAAAGAGTGGTCTTTCCATGATCAACGTGCCCCATAACCGCCACTATCGGTGGACGAGGTTTTAAAGTTTGATTATTCAACGGCTCTTTGGCCGCTTTTTGGATTTTAGAAGACATGTGAATTAAAGAATACCAGCAAATCTTTGTTATGGCAAGACTTCCTGAGTTATCCACTTTTTAAAATAAATGTGTGGTATAATGAATGTGTCGAAAGGAAACTTTTGGCATTAGCTCTTTGATAATCTCATGGTGATGAAATGAGGAAGATCATCGATCGCCCTCAACCCATCGCCAGTATCTGGTGCGTCCTAAACGTACCACGACCATCCGTCAGTGCTCCGGCATTGCCGGGCACAAACTTCTGAGCGTCCTCCGTGGCGCTCTTTTTTTGTTTCATAAAATTATTCCACAAAAAACCGCCTAAATTATTTGAGCGGTTTTTAAAACAATGATTTTACAATCCCAAGAATTTAAGCAGTTGATAAATCAAAATCGCCGGCCAAACCAAAGCCTTTAACACACCCAACACCCCCATCCAAAATGTAGCGGCATTTTGAATAAAGTAAATCGCCGCCCCGATGAAAGCTAATCCGTAGATGCACCCAGAAACACCCTTGTCTTGTGATTTTTTCCAATCACAACAACCTTTGCGGCAATTGGCGCAATTTTCGCAACCGCAAAGACACTTTTTGTCGCAGCATCCGACACAATTTTTGTCGCACATATTTTGTTCTTTTTCCATATAAATATTTTAACATCTTGGAAAAATAAAAAAACATTACTCAACTTAATAACCGATTGATTAATTAAATTATAGGCGTAATATATTTTTAGTTCTCAACACTGGAGGATATTATGACAGATCCAACCCTGCTTGAAATAGTCAGGTCTAAAATTGATAAAACGGTTAAATATGTATTCTTGTCAAAAGGACAAGTCATTGAATTTAGCTTTATTGATAAGAGTGATGGCAAAGATATCATCTGCGTTCCAACCCAAACCGGCTGTAAATTAGGGTGTAAGTTTTGCTTTCTTTCCGATTGTCCTGATTTGGAGGTTAGAAATTTAGATTCTGAAGAAATAGCGTTTGGAGTAAATTATGTAATTGAAGATCTTGGGCTTTTAAGAAAACCAAATCGCAATAATATTCTTCTTGTCTCTTATATGGGATGCGGAGAGCCGCTTTATAATTTAGACGGAGTGATTGGAAGTTGTATCAAAATCAGAAATGAGCATAGCCCAAAATACGAGGTGGTAAGATTTGCGGTTTCCTCATTGATACCCGAGTTGGGATTAATGAGAAAGTTCACTAATCTCGTTAAAGAAAATAATCTTCGGATGAAATTCCATTTTTCCCTCCATTCCCCCGACGCCGGAATAAGACACGCCATTATGCCAGCCGCTCAAGGAATAACGGCGAGTTTGATTCTCGTTGATATATTCATGACTCACACCGGAAATTCAGCCGAGATTCATTACTCTCTAATCAAAGGAGTTAATGACAGAGATGAAGATCTTGAATCTCTAATAAAACTTTTAAGCAGTGGAAGAATTCCGATTAAGTTTTTGGTTTATAACAAAAAACCGTCGGTTAATTTAAAACCCTCAAAAGACAGGAGGGTTGAGAAATTTAGAAGGAGGTTAGAAGCAGCCGGAATATCAACTGAGTATTACCATCCCCCAGGATCGGATATTGGGAGTAGTTGCGGTCAATTTTTGATGCAATACTACCAAAAATACAGTAAACCAAAGAGCCAATAAGGCTCTTTATTTATGAGAAAGTTTGTATTTCTTTATCCAATCAATCAAAAACAAAATACCTATAACAACTGCCGGACCGGATATTGCAACATACCAACTCCAATGACGATTAAGTCCGACTGTATAAACATAGTAAATCGCAAATCCAAAAAACATTACCGTTCCAACTAAATCTTTTTTCCAAGCCCATATGGTTGCCAATAAAACAATAATTGGAACAGAAAGATGAATTAAAAGAGCCAAGATTGTTTCCCAACCTTTGTATTCTGTAAATCCATCGAGAGAAAACAAGCATAAAAACGCAACAAACAATAAAGACAAAACCCTGGGCGCCCAATACAAAATTTTGTTTGACATAATGGTTTTATTTTAGCTCTATTTTACCTCCCCCACAATCACTACATAATTTTTGCCATATTTCTTGGCACATTTTGGACAAGTGGTATACCACATATACTGTTTTTTGATTCCAAATCCTTTGTCTTTTACGTAATTTTCAAAATCTTCACACCATTTTCCTGTTTCTTTGAAGCTTCCTTCATAAACCTTGCTTAAAAATTTTCCGCTTAAAGTGACATTTTCCGCCTCGGGTATTTCCCTATCCACCGCCAAATATAAGTCCATATTCCATTTTGAAGTGTGGTCAGAAAGCCCCATCCAATCTTGAGCCTTAGTTCCGGCTTTTTCAATTTTGGCCATCATCCTGGAAACAACCTTGCCAAAATTAATCGGCATAAAAAACAGGGTAAAGACTTTATCTTTTATAAACTTTTTATTATCCCACTCAAAAACTTTATTGTCCCATAGAGTAGGATCAAATCTGGGACAACACTCTTGGTTTTGATTCATATTTTTTAATTTTTTATATTTTTTCAAAAAAGTCCTCTAATATTTTCGGGATTTCTTCTACGTTTTTGTAATGGACAGTTTTAAGACGTGAATTTCCAGAAAGCATGACGGATGGTTTTTTGCCTTCGGTTGGACGATAAAGTAATAATATTTTTTTATTCATAGACTCTGCTTGTCCTATTTCGTATCCCACTCCCAAACTTGGAACTGTTATCTCTCCCACAAGAACATCGGCTTCCTTAAGCCAATTAAAATCTCTTTCAAAAATATAATTATCTGTAACTCCTTGCTCTCCCTGATCGGATAATGATTTGTTTCCAAGGTGCTCAGTTAAAACCTTACCGTACTTTGATAGTTCGTTTATTATAGAGTAATAAATGTCTTGATCACTCCTTCCAGCCCTTACCGAACCAGCGAAATATATCTTCATAAAATTATTATATCAGTTGATAATTACATTGCACATTTAAATCCATGTTTTTCTTTTGTAATTTCGGTATTCATCTCCAAGTTCTTTTAATAAGTAACTATTTTCAATTTTCATTCTATAGAAAAAATAAAAAATAATCAGAACGCTTAACACCAAAAACCAGAATTTTGAATAAATGAAAATTAACTCGACAAAAGTTAGATTAATTCCCCAATACATCGGATGACAAACTTTTGAATATATGCCGTGTGTTACCAGTTGTTTTATTTTAGGATTTCCAAAACCAACACCCCAATTTTTCGCTCTAGTTCTTTCATAATTTAGATCCTTTTTCCTATTCTTTTCACCATAAAACAAAACCCCAAAAAATGGAAGGTTAAAATCCCAACTTTACTATACAAAATGTTTTTTAATAAACGCCCGACCTGAGCCAGATTTTAGATATTTTTCAAATTCAAAGGCTTTATATTTATCTTTAATAGCAAAATAAAATTCTAAATCTACTAGCAACCAATTTGAAGTTGCCGGCACTTGGCCTTTTTGATGTCTACTTAACCTTTCTTGAATATTGTCGGTGCAACCAACATAATATCCATCTTTACATTTTAGACTATAAACATAGTGCATAATAAAAAGTCGCACCCACTAAAGTTTTGACGAAACGAATTCCGTTTTCGCCTGACTAGGCGAATTTTATCACGTCGTAGTCACGCTTCAACGTGACGAAGGCGGAGGGGATGGCCCCGCTTTAGCGGGATTGTCCTCCTTTGGAGGATCTGCCAAAGGCATGACTGTTTCTTTCACAAAACTCCAGAAATTAAAGAAGTCTGTATTGCGACGAAAAACAATAAAATGTTCTTTAAATTGAGTTCACTTGTAATTAATAGTTTTTTATAGATCAAGGATAATATTCAGAGCAATCTCATAATTTTCCTTGCGAATCGTGGTGCGTTGAGAACGTAAAGCTTCATATCCAGGATCATTTACTAATTCGTTTTTTACCAAATTATCAGCAACTAGAAGGAGTGCCGCTGCCGGCACTCCAAAATGTTTTGATACCGCAAAAAAAGTTGCTGATTCCATATCTACGCCCGAATAATCCTCTTTTATCCATTGGTCAATATCTTCTTTTGTTTCACCAAGCATTGCTTGGACAGTTACTAATTTCCCCTCATCAATAGTATCTCGATTAAAAAGATGATTTTTTATTTTTGTTCGCAATACTGGATTTGATTCATACATATAGGTAGTATTTTCACGTTGGTACATTCGTGTTGCGCTTTCATTCCCATAAGAGATTGATGGAATAATAGTATCTCCCGAATTAAGATTTTGTTTTAGTGCTCCACAAGAACCAAGCAATATATTTGTCTTAGATTCAAAAAGACAAGCAAGATGAACAATTTCACTTAAATATGCCGCGCCATAAACAACATCGAACCAAATACGTTTATTTCCAATTTTAAAACTTTTTATATCCCCAAAAAATCTCTGCTCAATCTTTTCTTCTGTGTATTGCAAACCAAGCTTTTTCAAAGCCTCATAGATATGGGGATACTCCTTATTTTTGGGATGTGCACCAGTAACAATGAGTCCGTCAATAGAATAATTTTCAGGAACATTTAAAAATTTTTGATAGTCTGTTTTATTTAGATGTTTATACATAATAATTTAAGTTTCTATGATAACAAAAAATCACTGTTCATACGAGTAATTATTTTTATCACCAAAAATATTAATCTCATGTCGTCTTGCTTTCGTATATTTATTGGCGAATTTCATCACGCCGTAGTCACGCTTCAACGTGACGAAGGCGAAGGAGATGGCCCCGCTTTAGCGGGATTGCGATTTGTAGCTCTGTTATTACAGAGACAAATCGGGAAGATTCGAACCCTCTGTTTTTATTCGAATTCCTAACAACCCACACCTCTTATTATTTTTTACACAAAATAATGTGTAAAAAATGATATGCGGTGTTTTTTGAACGAAGTTCGAACATTTTTTGAGCAAAACCCCCAATAAGGA
>DAOOCG010000018.1:0-12421 GCA_035408245.1 Minisyncoccota bacterium | reverse complement strand
ATTATATAATATTTTAAATATCTTTACACAGAATTAATTCACACATCCCACATATGCCTATTCTTCAGTGGGTACTTTTTGTTTTAATATTTTCTCAAGTAATTTTCTAAAATTAGGAAATAAATTTATATTATTTAAATCTTCTAAACTGAAAAATCTAATATCAGATGATTCTTTAGGGTTATAATGTAGCTCACTGTTTTCTTCATTCTCTATTTTACATAAATAAATCAAATCAAGATGATAATGTTGGTTATCTCCATTTATTTTTTCACATAGTATAACATAAGGATGGTGCAGCACGGAAACATCTGCTTCTAGATCAGACAAGGTACTGTCCCGGTCACTAATTATTTCCACATTCAAACCAGTTTCTTCTTTAACTTCCCGCACAACTGTTTCATCTGGAGTTTCATTCCATTCAACATGTCCTCCGGGATAAAGCCAGACACCTAACTTTCGGTGATTAACTAATAATACCTTCTTTTCTTTATTAATAATTAAGGCAGAGGCGGTAAAATGTTTTTCTACGTTATTCTTATTAAATACCATATTTAATACCTGAAATTATTTATTGTGGAAATTATGTAGTCAATTTCATGTCTCTTAAGCCCCGGATGGACCGGAATTGTAGTGATACTTTGTAAAAGCTTCTCGGAATTTGGACAAACTCTTTTAAATTTACTTAGTATGGGATATTTATACAATACCTTGCAATTGTATCTAATTATATCTGAAGGAATTCCTTTGTCAGATAGATAATCAATAAATTTATGAGTATCCTCCAAATTTAGTTTTAATAACAAGGTATAATAATTAGGTTCTCCCTTCTCAATTATAGCTAATTCACTTATTTGAGGATGCTCCAGACCATCTTTTATATACTGGGCATTGCTTTTTCTTATTTTTAATTGTTTGGAAATATAGTCAATTCTATTTAACCCTAATGCTGCCTGTAAAGCTCCGAGTTTAAAGTTAAGCCCATAATCAATGGTATTCATATTTCCAAAAGCAATGAAACTTTTTGATTTGTTATAATAGTTTTCATTATTTGTCAGGAGGAAACCACCTTCGCCGGTTGCAAGAATTTTTCTATCATGCGTACTAAAGCAAGAAATATCTCCGTAATATGATAAATAGTGATTATTCAGTTTCGTTCCGTGTGCTTGGGCTAAATCCAATATTAATGGAATATTTTTAGATTTAAGAACCCGCTGCAACTCTTTTACATTAGTAGGATAGCCCCACATAGGCACCTCAATTACCGCTTTTGTTTTAGATGTTATTAATGTTTCTATTTCATTAACACTTAATCCAAAATTATCTTTTACAGTATCGCAGAAGATTATATTGGCACCTGATTGTATTATTGGAAAAACAGACATTACTGGGCATGTAGAAGATACTATTACATCATCTCCTTGATTAACACCAGCAGCGAAAAGAGCAGTTTGTATCGCTGAAGTACCAGAAGAAGTGGCGACAGCAAATTTTGAATTAAAAAAATTAGCCAGTTTTAGTTCATATTCATTAACAATATCCGCCGTACCAGAAAGTTTCTTATTTAACAAAACCTTTTTGATATACTCAAAATCATGCACATTTGAAAATAAATATTTATCTTTAATCTCCATAATAAATTATCAAATTATATAAATTAATATTTTTTAACTACTTTACCCCCATTTTTCTTCCAATAACATGTTACTAGTTCGCCCTTGCTATTAACCATAAAAATATTTTTTTGATCTAAACAATCTTTATTTGTGCAAAATGTTTTAAAGCCAACAAGGGTAACCTCGGGATTATTTTTATATTTTTCATAAAACTTTTTTGACATTAACTTGTAATCTTTTATTGTATTTAAATTCGTATATATTTTATCATAATGATAAATTGAACTTATGACCACTTCTGGCGCAAGACCTTTACAAAATTTAATAGTATCTTTCATTGCATCAACATTTTCTGGATGGAGTGCGATATGAATAGATATGTTTTTGTTTTTTGATTTAAGCTTTTTTATAAAACCAAGTGTTTTTTGTAATGCCCCTTTCTTCCCTCTAATTTTATCATGGATTTTATCAATATGAGAATCTATGCTAATAGTATAAGTTGAGAAATTTAAATTAACCACTTTATTTTCTAAACTCTTATTCAAGATAACGCCATTAGTACAAAGAGAAACTTTTGGAATTTTTGAAATTGCGTATTTAGAAATATCAATGAAGTCAGGGTGTAACGTTGGCTCCCCTCCCGTTAAAACAAGTTTGTATATCTTCTTTTTGGAAATTTTATCAATCAGACTATATGCCTCTTTTCTTGAAAGAAAATTAGAAGAATAGGGTTTATTTGAAATACTATAAATACAGTGGCGGCAATCTAAATTACAATATGTTGTTAATTCAAATACAACCTTTTTACTATTTTTATCAACATTCATTTTACAAGGTCTATACATAATTATATTTGTAAGTAGATTCAATTTATAAAAATATCTATTGGCACCCGAAAATCAATTTTGTCTAACGCTTACGAATATGCAAAGTTTTTGCACAATGAAATGGAACAAAAATTTGGGCGAAACTAGAAATTTAAAATTTATTTTTTATCTCACAACAACATCAAAAATGTATTCTTTTGCCCATTCAAAATCAGAAAAATCAAACAAAGTTGATTGTAATTCTTCCTCAATTATTTCTTTTATATCGTTGGCTCTTCCTATTTCTTGGCGCACGACTATCTTTTTGAAAAAACAAAAATCGTACATATAAATCCATTATCGTCTAAATCTTTCTTTGAGTCTAAATTAAAACCATGCCTCTTGAATAAATCAGGATAAAACTTTTCTTCTCTATTATAATCTATGATAGTGCCAATCTGTGGAATCTCTGAATAATGAAGAACTTCTTTATATTTCTGGTTGTCAAATTCAAATATGTTTCTTTCAATGAAAAGATCTTTTTTGGATTTTAGTTTTTCTTCTAAATACTTTTCATTAGCAACTACTAAAATAAGTTTGCCTTCATTGTTCAGCATTGAATTTATTTTTTGGGCGACATCATTTAACTCATCGGATGCAAAATGGGTAAAAACATATATCGCCGTCAGAAAATCAAATTTTGTATCTGTATTTGTTTGAAGAAAAGTTTTATTGAAAACTCTAAGTCTTGTGTTCTTTAGATTTAATGGTTTTGATTTGAAATATTTATAATTCTTGCGAGAAGGTTCGCAACCCTCAAGAATTATGGTTTTGAAAGATTTGGATAAATTTTTTTGCAACATCCGAAGAAAAAAACCAATACCAAAACCAATATCAAAAATTTTAATTTCATCTCCTTCTTTCTTTGAAATGATATTTTGGATAATAAAATTATCTACAAAAGAATTGATTTTTGTTTTTTCTTGATTCTGCCAATTTACTTTATTATATTGCAGATAAAAAAATTCTTTGTTCTTCATAATAATATTTAAATGAATTTATTAAATTTACTCTTTACGCGCGCTTTTCTAAGCCGATCCCTGATTGAATATAACATTGCGATTAACAGAAGTTCTGCGAAGCAGAATTCAGGAAAATTTCGCAGGAATTTCCCTGTTAATCGCTGTTAGGCGTCCTGAACGAAGTGAAAGCCCGCAGGGCGTGGCAAAAATTCTGCGAATTTTTGAGTTCAGAAGGTCTCGCGGTAGTGGGACGGCGCGCGTTGTTTTAACATAAAATTATCTTTTTTTAAATTTCAAAATTAGAATACTTGGATATTTTCCTGCATCTTTGATTTTTTCTGCGGCAGGGTCAAATTCTTCAATAAAATCAATTAAATCAAATTTGGAAAGAATTTCTTTGTTGATATATTCATTTAATTTATGAGAAGGTTCTTCAACTCTTACTTTTCCGCCTAAAATTAACGAAGAACAAATTTCTTGTTTCCAGTAATCTTTTGTTTTCTTTTCAAAATAATGTCTTATGGGATGAGTAACCAAGAAAACAAACTCTCCACCTTTTTTCAAGACACGAGATACTTCTTTAAAAATTGGAGTAATTTTGTCTGAATGCTGTAAAGCATATCTACTAAAGATTATGTCAAAAGTTTCTTCATCATAAGGAAGTTTTTCAAAAGAAGAAACAGAAACTTTTGCACCTTGGCTTTTCTTTTCTGCCTCTTTAACCATTTCTTTTGAAACATCAATTCCATAAACTTCGAAATCTTCTTTTTGAAAATGAACTAAATCTTCTCCGTAACCACAACCCAAATCCAAAAGTTTTCCTTTCTTCTTTGTTACAAGAGAATAAAGAATTGGTCTTGTAACATCAGGAACAGATTCGTCGGCATTTTTAAATTTTTGAGAAATTTTATCATATTGAGTAACCATAATTTTATTTAAATTAGATAATTTATATATGTTTCTTTTTAGCGCGCCGTCATTTTGGGTGGGTGGTCGGAGAAAGAGTGACCTTCTAAATTACGCCTAACAAGTTTTAACCACACCTATTTAAAGCTTGCTTAAAAATCGACCTTTTTGTGTAATCATATACACTATGAACACAGAATTTCGAACAACCAGAATTGAACGCGACCCAATGTATAACTTTGAACGCGAGCTTAAGATTCGCGGATTTAGTCGTAAGACCATCAAGGGTTATCTACATTATAACAGAAAATTCTTAAATTATACAAAAAAGTCCAAAAGAAATTGCCAATGAAGATATTAAAAGATATTTGGCTAATAAAGAAGTTTCTAACGCTACTTTGAGTTTAGCCATCAACGTCTTGAAATTTTATTATACTTAAGTTCTTAAAAGAAGATTTTTTTAATATCAAACACCCAAAGAAAGAAAAACGCCTACCGGTTGTTTTAACTAAAAATGAAATTAGAAAAATGGTTGAAGCGACAGCAAATCTAAAGCATAAATTACTAATGAAAATTATGTATGTTTCGGGATTAAGAGTTTCAGAAGCCATTAAATTAAATAAAGGATATTGATTTAGCAGAAGGAATTATCAGGGTCAATTTAGGCAAAGGAAAAAGATCGCCAAACTATTCTTTCAAAAAGAGCCAATAAAGATTTGAAAACTTTTTTAGAAACAAGAGAAGATGACGATCAATATTTATTCACCCATTTGTTAAAGAAAGGAGTTGATATTAGATACATCCAAAAGTTATTAGGCCACAAAGGATTAGAAACAACCCAAATTTACCTCCAAGTTTCCACTCCAAAATTACAGGAAATCAATAGTCCTTTAGATGATTTATAAGAAAATGACTAAAAGATTTTTGTAAAATTTTTTCGGAGTGGGGAGTGTTTCCACAATTCTGCGTTAGCAGAATATCAAAAACACTGGGCGGGATTCAAAAATCCGCTTGCAGATTTTTCTCAAAATGAGTTCAAATTTCGGCCAGCAAATACTACATAATAAAAAACAGCCATACTAATACAAACCCTTGTCAAAAAAAAATATTTTTGTTAACATCAGAATAATTACATCTGTTGTTAAATTTTTTATTTAACAAAGAGCGCCTATAGCTCAGTTGGTAGAGCAGCTCCCTTTTAAGGAGACGGTCGTGGGTTCGAATCCCCCTGGGCGCACACATAAAAAGACTTGGTTGACTAAGTCTTTTTCTTTTGTTGTTATTATTGACTTTTAGAAAAAATAATTGTAATTTAAACACTTAAGGCTCTTTAAAAATAAGATTAAAGTGATCTCCCTGTTGACAAAAAATTTCACTTGAACGCAGAGAAATCACTTTAATCTTTAAAAAATGGCAAATAATAATCAAAAATTAAACATGGCCGAGGCTATAATTGGATTATGTCTCGCCAATCATAATTTGGCTGGCGCCATCAACGCCGCCATTCTTATTGACCAACGTCAACTAAAATATGAAGAATGGGATACTGCTTATCAAAACATGGGGGCAAAAAAAATTGTTGCAACTTTATTAGCTTTGAATAATCAAGAGGCGAACGTACGTTTTATCGCTTATTTAAAAGCGGGGGAAAATATTGCTGAATTAATAGATTCAGCAACCCGCTTATCGATACCAATAAGCATAGGCGCCCTAAAAATTATGGTACAACGGCTGATCAAACAAAAAAAGCCCGCGCTTGAAATTCAAATCATGGCCGCCACTAGATACGTAAACCTAAGCTCAGAATTGTTAACTACATGGCTGTATCTGGCCAAAAGGATGGCTGTAAAGAACGGCAACGTGACAATCGCCCTTGAAGCCTCGTCCCGGCTTGATAAAAAATTTAAGTTATCCGTAGAGGAAGTGGAAGAACTTTTGCTTTCTCGTATCAAAAAAATGACCGAGGAGTCAGAAAAAGAAATGACAGAAAAAGAGGGGCACGTCCTGAAAGAATGTAAGCAATGCTTACAATTAATCAGCCTGCTTCCTCCAGAAAAGCAATTCTACAAAAAACTGATCTTCGGTGATAATGCGGATAATGCGAAATAATATTTGGCCACACACACTCAAAAAGCCACCCTTTCTCAAGGATGGCTTTTTTCAGACGGGGTTTTTTAATCTTATAAAAATGACCACTCCCACAAAGGTAAGCGATTGTTATTATTTATTATCCAAAATCCTATTCACCCCCGGCAACTTATCGCTGTCCACCACAAACCAGTCCCAGGAATAACGAGGTTTAGTGCCGAAATCGCCAGGCTTGTGAAAATCGGATCCGCCGGTCATAATCACCTTTTTTCTCTTAAACAAACTACTCAAATACATGATAGCATTATAACCATGATGGGGGGATAGCAATTCAAAGCCGTCTAAACCGGCATCAATTGTTTTTTCAACCAAACCGTTTTTCATCTTATTATTCAATCCCGGATGACAAAAAATCAACTGTCCGCCCGTTTCTTTTCTAACCTGTAAAATTTTAGTCAAACTGACATACGCATCCTGAAAACGAGGTCCGGTTTTAGGAAAAAGGCAATAGCGCATAATATCTTCTTCGCGAACATTTTTCAACTCTAAAGCCTCTTTAATCTTCCGGCGATTATCAGGCGATTTCCAAACGGCATTAACTAAATGATTAGTCGACAAGTAATAAGGATGCTCACGCAAAAAATTACGCCAATTAAATTTTAAACCGAGGCGACGCCAGCGACCGGCCACCTTTTCTGCAAACCGACGGCGGCGCAAGCAGGTCGTATCCAACATTTTGAGTAAAACGGGAGAATTAAGGTCATAATTGTACCATAATACATTGAAGGTCCTCTGTTTATAACGGACATACAGCTCCAAGCCGGGGATATATTTAATCCGATAGCGGGCACAGGCTCGCTTGAATTCCGCTTGTCCGGCGATTGTATTATGATCGGTCAAAGATGCCGCTTTTATACCCTGCAAATATATCATGCGCACCAACTGAGAAGGCGAGTGATAACCATCCGAATATAAAGAATGTAATTGTAAGTCTATCCTCATATTTTAAATATACAATATTCAGGGTAAGTTCACAAATCTTGCCAAACAACATAAAATCAGATAACATTGAAAAATAATGCCGCCTTAGCTCAGTTGGTCAGAGCAGCTGTTTTGTAAACAGCAGGTCGTGGGTTCGAATCCGACAGGCGGCTCCAATAAAAAAGCCGTTTCCTATAAACGAAGAAACGGCTTTTTGTTGGCAATTCAGCCAAAAAAACACTTAAACTTATAAGGACAATTCGGACAGGCCGGATCGCTAGGGGCCACAATTTTGTCGTTGCTTAAAAACCATCCTAGACCACTTAGATGGAGTAGTCTTTTCTCAATTAAATAATCGAAAAAATTCTTGACCACCGAACTTCCTGTATCTTGATATTGTTTCAGCAGGGCTCTTTCAAAGGGTATAAAGCGACCAGCTTCTTGGGCCAAATACTCTTAAATCAATAATTTGTCAATTCGTATAACGTGCTATATACATAACCTGAGTATAAAGCGTGTACAAAGAGTGAATAAAATTTACTTGATAAGCGCCTGATAATAAGATAAGATATAAAAACAATGAACTGTAAATATATGGCCGGAGAAGACATTTTGTTAGAAAAAATACCACCCCATAGCTTAGAAGCGGAAGAATCGCTTTTGGGCTGTCTTTTAATCGATAAAGACGCGATTATCAAAGTAGCGGATATGATTCTTCCCCAAGACTTCTACCGCCAAGCTAACCAAAAAATCTACGAAGCCATCCAGGAGTTATATAACAGCCAAGAGCCGATTGACATCATTACTCTAGCGAATAAGTTGGAAGATAAAAAGCAGTTGACCGATATTGGTGGTCGCACTTATCTGGCTAAGCTATCAAACGCGGTCGCAACCGCGGGCAATGTCAGCCAATACGCCAGCATCATCCAAAAAAAAGCAACCTTACGCCGATTACAGCAAGCGGCGGCAGAAATAACCAACGCCAGCTTCGATGAAGATAGGGAGATAGATGAAATCTTGGATGAAACAGAAAAAAAGATTTTCAGCGTTTCTCGCAAATTTTTAAAAAATGCCTTCCTCCCCTTAGACAGTCTATTAGCCGATGCCTTTGAAAGAATCGACGAATTACATAAACATGGCGGCAAATTAAGAGGATTAAGTACCGGTTTTAACGACCTTGATTCCCTGCTGGCCGGATTACAAAAATCAGATTTGATAATACTTGCCGCTCGACCCAGTGTCGGTAAAACTTCCCTAGCTCTTGATATTGCTCGCCAAGCGGCCATTAAGAATAAAGTTGGAGTTGGCATCTTCTCTTTAGAAATGGGTAAAGAACAGCTAGTTGACCGCATGATTTGCGCCCAAGCGAATGTAAATCTCTGGAAAATGCGCACCGGCAATCTCTCAGATAAAGAGGAAGATAATGATTTCACAAAAATCGGCAAATCAATGGGAGAGTTAGCAGAAGCACCCATATATATTGATGACTCCAGTAGTTTGTCTGTGATGGAAATCCGTGCCAAATGTCGACGCTTACAAATAGAAAAAGGCTTGGGTCTAATTGTCATCGACTATTTACAGTTAATGGAGGGGCGAGGCAAATATAGCGACAACCGTGTTCAAGAAATTGGAGAAATCAGCCGCGGCCTGAAAGGTATCGCCCGCGAACTAAATATCCCTGTTTTAGCGCTAGCCCAATTATCGCGCGCGGTCGAACAAAGTAGTCCGGCTATTCCCAAACTTTCACATCTGCGCGACTCCGGTTCCATTGAACAAGACGCCGATGTCGTAATGTTTATCTATCGCAAAGCTGCCGACCGCAACTATAATCCCAATGACTTATCTATAGACGAAAGATATAAAGCGGAGATCCATATCGCCAAGCACCGCAACGGACCAACTGGTAAAATCGACTTATTTTTTGATGAAAATACGGCCAGCTTCCGCAATCTCAGCCGCCAAAACAATACACCTTAAAAAAATTAAAAATAATAATATAAACCTATGTTCAACAAACTCAAACAATTCAAAGATTTGCGCAGCCAGGCAAAAACCATGCAAAGCGCCCTCGCACAAGAAAGCGTCACCGAAGAAAAAAACGGCGTTAAACTAACATTAAACGGCAATATGGAAATTATAGAGTTAACTTTAAATCCGGAGTTAAATACCGAAAACCAAGCCAACGCCGTCAAATCATGCTTTAACGATGCAATTAAAAGAACCCAACGGCTGATGGCTAAAAAATTACAAGACATGGGCGGCCTCCCTGGCTTAAACTAAATGAAATACCCTGAATATATTCAAAAACTAATTGAAAGCTTTTCTAAATTTCCAAGCGTCGGACCGAAAACTGCCGAACGTTATGTTTTTTATTTACTGAATCAAAAAACCGTTCAAGTCAAAGAATTAGCTTCCTTTATATCATCACTGCCAGATAATATCAAACGCTGTTCAATCTGCCGCACTTTTAGTGACAGCGACCCTTGTCCGATTTGTGGTGACAAAAAAAGATCTCCAGAAATTCTTTGCATCGTTGAAAATAGTCAAGATTTAGCCGTAATTGAAAACACCAAGCAGTTTAATGGCCGTTATTTTGTAATCGACCGACTTTTAAACACTCTGGAAAATATCGGCCCCGACCAGCTCCCACTTAAGGAACTGAAAGAATTAATTAATGCTAATAAAGTAAAAGAATTGATTCTTGGTCTCAACTTTACTTTAGAGGGAGAAAGCACCTCTTTATTTTTAAAAAAAACATTCCCCGAGATTAAAATAAGCCGACTGGCTAGAGGCCTGCCAGCCGGTTCAGATTTAGAATATGCCGATGAACTAACCCTGGCCAACGCTTTAAAATATAGAAACACCTTATAACTTGTACTTCAAAAAAAGTTAAACATAAATTTAAAGCAGAAACATAAAAAAATCCGCCTCTAATAAAAAGCGGGTTTTTATGTCTTAAAATTATTTCTTAAAAATATTAAGCGATACTCAAAATCTTCACAGTTGTCTTCAACTGACGATGGCCAACATTTTTCTTGTAACGAGTTTTACTTTTATACTTAACTACTTTTACTTTATCTTGCTTAGTGGTGTCAATAACTTCAGCCTCTACTTTCTCGCCTAAAGACGGGCTGCCGATTTCTAATTGACTGCCATCTATTTCCGCCACTAATAAAGTATCAAATTTAACCTTTTCTCCGGCTGCCAATTCTAGTTTTTCCACTTTAATGGTTTCGCCTTCCTTGACTTTATATTGTTTGCCGCCGGTGGCAATCACTGCAATCTTCGCCATATTATTTAATATTAGCAAAATTATTAGAAAAAATCAGGCTCTCGCCGATTCACCTTTAAATATTATCAAATATTTGAAAAATGTCAATAAATAAGATAAGATAAAGTTAATATAAAAATATAAAGCCTTTATGCCTAAATTTATCATTAACGGCAAAAAACCCCTAAGCGGGCAAATTGCAGTCAGTGGCGCTAAAAATTCAGCCCTAAAAATCATCCCAGCATCAATTCTGTCGACCGAAAAAATAACTATTAAAAATTTGCCGAACATTGAAGATGTGACCCGTTCGTTTGAGGTCCTAACTGACCTAGGCGCGAAGATTACGTATAATGGCTCGGAGGCTAATATAGACACCTCAAATATTGCCAACAACGAATTAAATGCCAAGATGGCAGATAAATTCCGTGGTTCCATTATGTTTGTCGGGCCATTACTCGCCCGCTTCGGTGAAGCTAAATTTCCTCATCCCGGTGGTTGTGTCATCGGCGCTGGCGGAAGGCCGATAGATTTATTTCTTGAAGGCTACCGTGCCTTTGGCGCCGAAATTAAAGAAGAATCTGGAAAATTCTATCATATCAAAGCTAAACACTTGCAGGCGGCAGAGTATCTCTTTCCGCTAGTTAGCGTCACGGCGACCGAAAGCATGATGATGACAGCTAGTATTATTCCCGGCACTACCATCTTGAAAAATTGCGCCATGGAACCAGAAATAAGTGCACTCGCCGATTATCTCAATACTCAAGGAGCACAAATAAGCGGCGCCGGCACGCCCATCATGGTCATCAAAGGACAAAATAAAATTGGCGCCGGAGAATTCACGGTCATACCGGACAGAATCGAAACCGGGTCTTTCGCTATTTTAGCGGCGGCCGCTAATGCCAATCTAGAAATCATCAATTGCCAACCAGAGCATATCATGACGCTCTTAAAAATAATGGAAAGAATCGGCGTAGATTTTGAATATGGTCGCGACTGGCTAAAAATTAAAAAAGGCAAGCGCCCTTTGAAAGCGCATGATATTAAAACTCACGAATATCCAGGATTCGCTACCGATTTACAATCGCCCTATGTCGTCCTTATGACTCAAGCCCAGGGTATATCACTCATTCATGAAACAATTTATGACCGGCGTTTGCTCTGGACAGATATGCTTTCGCAAATGGGCGCCAGTATCATCATGTGCGATCCTCACCGCGTCGTTATTCAAGGACCGACGCCATTATTCGGAAAAAGACTAATTAGCCCTGATTTAAGAGCGGGCATCGCTTTGGTTATCGCGGGTCTAATTGCCGAAGGACGTACGGAAATAGACAATGTCTACCAGATTGACCGCGGTTATGAAAAATTGGAAGAAAGACTGCGGAAAATAGGCGCCGATATCAGCCGAGTAGAATAAAATTTATGCCTAAAAAAATTCGCGACTGGCTATTTATCCTATTTATAATCTTGTTTGTGATTATTACTTTTTTTGTTTCCGTTTATGCCGCTGGCTATAGCCTTAACAAACGCTGGCCGCCGCGTTTTGACCAAATTTTTCAAAAAACCGGCATGCTTATTGTTGACAGCGAACCCTCTGGCGCTTCTATTTTTTTAAACGGCGAACGCCGGCGCAAATCCATACTGCTTGATATTGGTCGAAGTGACGCTCTTACTCCCCAAAAAATCAAAAATTTGCCGCCAGGAGAATATATCTTAATGCTAGAAAAGGAC
>DAOOCG010000017.1:0-12723 GCA_035408245.1 Minisyncoccota bacterium | reverse complement strand
TGGATGGTCCCGCGACCATTCAATATACCCTTGACCACTACTACACGATGGCACCTGAGGGAGTCGCCTACCGTTGGGGGAATGGCTGGCTTTCCAAGTTCGTTGCCAACCTTCTCGCTGTTCGGGGATATGAGTTGCGCGAGCAGCTCACAACCGAGCAGAACGGCCAGTTGAATGACGTTCTTACGGATGCAGTCCGCGATGATACATTCCGACTTGATACGATGTGCGGGGTTGATTGGTGGAATGGGTGCTCGGAAGACTTCGTGTCTTTTCTGGCACTTATTGCGCGAGTCAAAAACTTCTACCCGGAAGTTGTTACGCGGGTGGGAGTTGACGAGTTGAACCGTCTGGAGCAGAAATATTTGTTCCTCACATTTTCAACTGTCAATGGGTATTACTCACTTCGTTATGATACCACTGAGGATGGTCCTCACGTGGTGATGCGGAACCATGGCGTCCATAACGCCGTGTATAGTGGACTCCTATTGATCTATCTCAACCACGCGCTTGAGTCCTACTCACGAGTTGGGAACCCGGTTCCCAACTACTACAAGAACCCAACGATTCTGTTCGCGGTCGCCGATATGTTCCGGTGGCTGCAGTCAGTTTCCACATCCGATGGGCTTTCGTATTTGGTCGCCTGTCGGAAGGTTGGAGGCGGTGTCGTATCTTGTAGCGATCAATACACCGCTAACGCGATTCCGCAGATTGTTCCCGCGGGTCGCCTGATCGCAAACTTGTTCGGGGATTCGCTCAACGTTTTCCCCGAGGGGAAATACCAATACCGAGTTTTCGATACCACCTACACAGGTGGCAATATCCAAAATTGTGGTAGGCAGTCGGACTACAATTTGGATAACAAGGAGTTCCAGATCAAATGGACTCCCAACATCGTTCGTCGCCACCTTGGCCGCGGATGATATAGCACATTCCTCGCCCTGTCAGAAGGTCCAATCCCTTCTGGCGGGGTGTTTTTTTTATAAATTAATTTTAAATAAGACGTGATTTGAGTTATTAACAATATTTTTCCATATGTTTTTAATAAGTGTTATAATTATTCAAAAGCATTAAAAACAAATATGAAAAAATATTTATTATTCGGTTCAATTTTGGTCGCACTCGTATCCATATCATCATTTTTCGTTTATAAACAAGTTCAAGCGACAGAGGATTGGGGTCTCAAAACTGGATTTGTTGTTGATGTTACTCCAAGCGGGACTGCTCTAGGTACAAAATATTATGATTTTTATCCTGGAATGCCACATTGTCCGGAAAAACAATGGGCTCCGGATGAGCCGGATCCTAATGGTCCGCCTACTCAAATAGCGTATGCTGATCATTTAACCAATATTAAACTTAGAGATGGAAGTAATAATATTATCGCTTCGACTTTATATACTTTTACTCAAACCGAGGGTAGTTTTGAAAATAACGAAATCCATGCAACATTGGTGCTCGATAACTCTTTAGTTATCAATGGAGCAACTTATAAATTGGAAGCGTGGAGAGTGGTCTTTCATAACTGTTTTGGTGTTGTTCCTTATGTCGGTGGTTTTATACATAGACCGTCGTTTACAATATCAATCCCTCCTATCACTGTTCCTCCCGTCGTTATAAATTCTTTTTCTGCTGTACCTAATCCAGTTCATAGGTCAAAAACAGTGACATTCTCTTGGTCCTCTACAAATGCGACAAATTGTAAAATTGATCCTGGCATCACGAGTGCTCTGGAGAGTTTAAACCCAAGCGGTTCAATCTCAATGACGATGCGTAACTCTGATTCTTATGATCCCATTCAGTTTAAACTTACTTGCTTTAACGAAAGATCAGAAGCTTCACAAACTGTGTCAGTGTCAACTTTCGATCATCTTGTCCATTGGAGGGGTAATATGAAGACCTCATGTTCGGCATCGGAATCGACTTTAATGAGTAATTCACTAGAACAAGATGTTCGTCTGACAGAAAAAGTCATAAAGCCTAACAACGTTATAACAAATTATCCTAACGAGAGATTAAATGATGGCAATGATAGAGTTTGGGGAAATGTGGTCCCAACAACTTATCAAGTTGTTGATGAGTCTGTTACTTTTAATACCCCTAACAACAATTCTCTTTATACTTATTGCGGAGATTCTGGAGATGTAGTTCTTGATAATAACGCGAGTCAACTTGAAAAAACAATAAATCTTTATTTTGCCCCAATTAATCCCGGGACATCCTCTTTTTCCCAAAGCTCAACGTCTTGCGGAGGAGAATATAGTTTTTCCGTTTCCGGGGGACCAAAAAATACCAGCGGCGATCTCTATAAGAGTCTTGATGGTGGTAATACCTATGTAAAAACATCCAATTGGCTTACAACCGATGATTTGGGGAATGTAACAAAGGGCCCATGGTCTTGCGCCAGCGCTTACACTGAAATGGTTTATATCCAATGGCCAAATGGAACAAAAACAAACACGGTAACACATACTTGTTCTGCTCCTTGCCCAGTTCCTTTGACGGCGTCAATTAGCGCAGAACATCCGAGTGTTTTATATAACAATAATGTAAAAATAACCTGGTCATCAAACGGTGATTCTTGTGTAGCTACTAAACCAGCATCGGGATTTAATACAAATAATCAACCCTCTGGAAATCAATGGGTTACAGTTCCGGCTCAAGGAGATTCTGTGACTTATGAAATACGTTGTACTAAAGGAAGTGAAAATGTAATTGCATCAACGAATGTTTCTTTGTTTAAACAAATTTTGCATGTAGATGCTCATTTAAGACCAAATGGTTGTAGTACTCCCGAAACATCGCCGGTAGGAGATCTTGCTTCGGCCATAACAATTACTTACGAACAAAAAACTGGAACTCCAATAGTTAGTCAACACTCGGTTCATCCAAATAACACAATATATCCTTGGGGAAAGGTTGTTTTATCAATAACTCCTCAAACTGCAACTATTACCGAACCCGGGTATACTTTGTGCGGAGTTTCAAATGCCGTATCTTATTCCGATCCATATACTCAAGAAGAAAAAACTATTTATGCTGAATTTGCCCCTCCTCCAGGAAGCGATGTTCCTTCTTGTTCTGTTTTGTTTAACCCAGGTAGCGTGAGTGATCAAGGAGAAGAAACAAATTTGGAGTGGAATTCTGAAAATGATGCAGATGGAATATTGCCGTATCAGTGCACGGGCAGTTTGGGTAGTGGAAATCTCAACGGAGCTTCCGGATCTTTGTTAGTAAATCCTTTAAAAACTCAAAACTGCACTTTAACTGTAAAAAATTCATCCGGTCAAACAAATAATTGTAGCGCTCAAGTGGTAACTCCTCCTGATGCGCCATCAAATGTAACTGCTTCCGCTTCTTGTTTTTCACCAACCAAAGCTCAAGCTTTAATTTCTTGGGATGCTGTTTCGGATGCTTCCGAATATATTGTAAAAAGAGTTGGGTTTTTGTGGAATGAAACTGTCGGAACAACTAATCAAACATCAATAATTGATAATAATGACGGATCAGGTCTTAATCTCAACGATGAATATGAATATTATGTGATTGCTGTAAATAGCGCTGGTGAAAGTGATCGTTCTATTATTGCTTCTATAAACACTCCAGTCACCTGTTCTTCCGGGGTTGGGGTAGATATTAATGCTAACCCGGAAAATATTGATTCTGGGGAAACATCAGATTTGACTTGGACATCCAGCGGAGCAACATCTTGTTCCATTAACCAAAACATAGGATCAGTTCCTCTTAATGGAGCGGGTGAAACAGCGGAGACTGTTCAACCTCCATCAACAACTACTTATACGATTACTTGTTTAAATGATTTGGGAGAGAGTGCTCAAGATTCGGCGACGGTTACGGTTTCCGGTTTTCCGCCACCCGGATTTTCCTGTGTTCTAACCGCTAATCCGTCTGCGGGTGGATCTCCTTTGAATGTTGATCTTTCTGCGAGTGGAGCGGGAGGAACAAGTCCTTATGAATACAGATTCGATTATACCGGTGATGGAATATACGACACTAATTATGGAAACGGAAGCGCAAATCATCAATATTCCTCCAGTGCAACAGCAAAAGCTGAAATAAAGGATGCTGGCGGAGCTACTAATACTTGTACTGCCGGGATTACTGTTGATGGAGTGCCTCCACCCCCGCCTTCATCAGGAAGTTTTGATCTCAAAGGAAAAAGCGGATTTGCTCAATATAGCGATGGTCCGATAACCATAGAAGTTCCTCCGGCTAATCCGATAGGTTCTCTGGATTTGCAATGGACATCTTCTGGAGTAAGTTCTTGTTCCGGCACTCCTGTGGTTTCCAGTTGGGGCGGCGATTTGACCTTACCTGCGGGAGTTAAAAATCTTAGTCTTGGCGTCGGTCAATATACATTCAAAGGAAATTGCCAATTAATTACTTCGGGCGGAACAATCTCAGATTCAGTTGTGGTTAATGTTGTCACTCAACAAGTCGGGGATTCTTGTTCTATTAATGCCAATCCTTCAAGTGTTCTATACAAAGCAACTTCCACATTGGAATGGTCTTGTAATAATCCAGAAGATGGAGCGGAATGTTCCATTAGTGCTGATCAAGAGGGGCAGGATATAGGAAGTGTTGAACCTCCGGTTGGGGGAAGTGTTTCAACTAAAGTATTAACAAAAACAGTTACTTATACGCTTTCTTGTACTGGTTTTGATGATGTTACCGCTAAAGTTAACGTTGGATTTATCCCGGTTATTAGAGAAATAATACCAAGATAACAGCTCGAGTTATTAGATTAATATCGTTAATAAAAACAGACTCGGAATCTTCCAAGTCTGTTTTTTATAAATCTAAGTCTTTAACCATCAAATTGAAGACATTTTCCAATAACTCTACGTCTTTTTTCTTTATTTTTTTAAGAACAAATTCCTCAGCTTTTAATCTAACTTTTTCTTCCTGTGGACGAATGCCTATTTTTAGTCTATGGAATTTTTTGGTTTTTAGGTTATTTATTATTGATTGAATTCCTTTGTGTCCGGCAGAATTTTGGTCAAAAGATAATTTATAATTCCCTATAAGCATATCCGAATCATCATGAACTACTAAAATATTTTCAGGTTTAAAATTGAAAAAAGATGCCATTTCTTTAACAGCCGTTCCGGATTCATTCATAAAAACAAGAGGTTTTACGAAGGTTGTTTTTCCTGATATGAATTCAAAATGTTTGTGGGACGGTTGTTTAAAATCGGAAATATTGTTGTTTTTTTGATTAATTAAATAATCAACAAAAAGAGAACCTATGTTGTGATAGGTATTGGAATAGTCAGAACTCGGATTTCCAAGTCCAATTATGACCTTAATTTCTCCGTTTGACGTTTTCATAAGTTGTAATTATAATAGCACAAGTGTTATTTGTTTTAAATTTTTAATAATATTCTGTGGAGATCTTTTCCGATAAATCGAAAAAGAAAATCCCAGTTTCACTACTTGGTATGCGTAAAATACTTTTTACCGTTTGGGAGATCGCTGAGGTGTTTTTGATTGCTCTTATAGCAGTTGCGGCGATAAAATATTTCCTTATCCAGCCGTTTATAGTTAACGGTGCCAGTATGGAGCCTAATTTTTATGATGGGGATTATCTTTTGGTGGATGAGATAAGTTACCGATTTGAAAACCCAGAAAGAGGTGATGTGATTGTTTTTCGATCTCCTCAAGATAAATCGGTCTACTACATTAAAAGAATTATTGCTCTTCCTGGGGAAAAAGTTGATGTTGAGGGGGGTGATGTGAGAGTATACAACGATTCAAATTCCAACGGTTTTGTGCTTAAAGAATCATATCTTTCTAATGGTTTTGGGAGTCAGTGGTCTGGAAGCGCAACTTTTAAATTGAAAGAAAATCAGTATTTTGTAATGGGGGATAACCGAATCAATAGTTTTGATTCCCGATATTGGGGTCCTTTGGACAGAAAAGATATGATTGGTTTGGTCAAGGTTAGACTTTGGCCTCCCAAATCTTTATCGTTTTTTGAGTCACCCAATTATTCAACATCATCAATTAATCAATAAATAAAATTATTTATTACACCGGGTAATAAAACCCGGTTTGTCAGGGTTTTTATTATTAATTAAATTATTCCGTGAAAATCTTTCGATAAAATAAAAGAGAATCACGGTTTTGCTACCCGATATGCCGATAAAGATTCCAAGGGCTCCTAAAAAATCAGTTTCAAAAAATAAACCCAAAGGAGGAAAAAAATTCAATTATCATTCACCCAAAGGAATGCACGATTTGCTTCCTGCTGATTTTCTTTACTTTGACAAAGTTGAAAAGGCTCTTAAAAAAGTCGCCTCATTTTCCGGGTATGAAAGAATAGAAACTCCAATTTTGGAAGATTTAAAACTTTTTGAACGCGGCACAGGAACAACCTCCGAAGTTGTTCAGAAACAAATGTTTGTTGTAAAAACTAACAGCGAAGAAGCTCTGGCAATGCGCCCTGAAATGACTCCCGGAGTTTTGAGAGCTTACATAGAAAAAGGTCTTTCTCATGTTTTTTTTCCGGCAAAATTTTTCTATTTGAGCCCGTTGTTTAGGTATGAACAACCGCAACATGGAAGATTTAGACAATTTTATCAATTTGGTTTTGAAGTTATTGGTTCTGACGATGCGGCCTATGATGCTCAAATTATAGGAGCTTGTTTTAGAGTGGCATCGGAGATGAAACTAAGGGGTCTTATGATGAGAGTTAACAGTATAGGTTGTAAAACCTGCAGAACAAATTATGTAAAAAAGCTCAAAGATTATTATCGAAGTAAATTGAGTAAATTATGCAGAGATTGTAATAAAAGGTTTTCAGATAATCCTTTGAGAATGCTTGATTGTAAGGAAGAAAAATGTCAGCCCTTTAAAAATGATGCTCCTCAAACACTTGATTATTTGTGCAGTTCTTGCAAACACCATTTTAAACTAACTTTGGAATATATGGATGAAATGAAGATCCCTTATCTCATAGACCCGACTCTTGTTAGGGGATTGGATTATTATTCCCGAACGGTTTTTGAAATGTTTATAGAAGGATTGGATTTTGCCTTGGGTGGAGGAGGGCGTTATGACTATTTATCCGAGACATTAGGGGGTCCCAGAACAGCTGCGGTTGGAGCGGCTTGTGGAGTGGAAAGACTTATAGAAGCCCTTAAAATTCAGAATATTTCCCCTTCAATGAAAAATCGTTTTAAAGTTTTTCTTGTTTATATGGGAGATCAGGCTAAGAAAAAAAGTTTAGGCATTCTCAATGAACTTTACGATGCGGGTATTCCGGTCAAAGAAGCTTTTTCAAAAGATTCTCTAAAAGCTCAATTGCGCGTTGCCGATAAAGAAGGGGTTGATATAGCGCTTATTCTCGGTCAGCAGGAAGTTTTTGAAGATGTAATTATTGTTAGAGATATGAAAAGCGGTGTTCAAGAAAACGTTCCATTAAAAAAATTAGTTGAGACGTTAAAGAAAAGATTATAACGTGACATATATGGACAATTGTTTATTTTGCCAAATTATTGATGGAAAAAAATCGGCTCAAATTGTTTATCAAAACGAATCAGTGGTAGCGGTCTTAGATGTTTTTCCAAGATCTTTGGGGCATGTGATTGTCTTACCTCGTCATCATGTGGAAAACATATTAGAACTTTCTGCCAATGAAATGGGTCTGGTTTTTGACGGCGTTCAAACGGTAACAAAACTATTGAAAGATAAATTGTCTCCTCATGGCTTTACAATCGGCATTAATCATGGTAAGGTGAGCGGACAAGTTATTGATCATCTTCATATTCATATCATTCCTCGCTTTGATGGTGATGGAGGAGGTTCTATTCATAGTATTGTGAATAGTCCACCCAAAGAATCACTTGAAGAAATTAAAAATAAAATTATTAACTAAACACAATTTACGAATATATTCGTGTAAACACATTCGTGGTTGTGGCTTTCGTGTATTATGATAGAAATCAAAAGAAAAGAAGGCGAGTCGGTAAATGCTTTTTTATATCGGTTTACCAAAAAAATCCAGCATTCTGGGATATTAAAGCAGTCCAAAAAGGGCCGTTTTCACTCAAGAACTCAAAATACCAGAGCTAAAAAAGAATCGGCTCTTTATAGGCTTGATAAAAAAATGGAAACTCTTAAGCTTCGTCGATTGGGAAAGATTTAATCTTGATACGTCTATTCTTTAAATAAAAATGACCGTTTTACGGTCATTTTTATTTAAACAGTAATGACAAATGGGTTAGGGTAGGTGTATACTTGAATAAAATTAATCATTAAATTTATACCATGCAATTACTAGACAAAATCAACGCAATGTTAAAAGAAGCAATGATAGCTAAAGACGAGTTTGGAACATCTTTGACTCGTATGATTATATCCGCTATTCGCAATAAAGAGATTGAATTAAAAGGCAAGGGGAAAGAAATATCCGATGATGATGTTATTGATACACTTCGTAAAGAATTAAAAAAACGCAAAGAATCTGCTCAAGCTTTTAAGTTGGGAAACAGGAATGAGATGGCGGAAAAAGAGTTGAGAGAGGCGGAAATTATTGAATCTCTTCTTCCCGTTCAAATTTCCGAAGAAGATTTGGATAAAATTGTCAAAGAAGTAGTTTCCAGTTTTAATTCACCAACTCAAAAAGATTTTGGAACAATTATGAAACAGGTGATGACCAAGGTTTCCGGACAAGCGGATGGATCCGCGGTTAGTTTGATTATAAAGAAATATATTTCTTAAAAATATGAATCGTATTTCCGTGAGTCCTTTGAATAAGAATTTTTCTTCAAGTGTTATTTTGGTAAAAAATACAACAAAAAAAATTCTTTCTCTTCTTAAAAAAGATAATTGTTGCATAGAAATATTTTTAGTAAGCAATCTTGCAATAAAAAAAATAAATCGTGTTTGGCGCAAGAAAAATAAAGTTACCAATGTCCTGAGTTTTTGTGAACCGAAAAATTTTATACACTCGCCAAGCAAATTTAATTTTCTAGGAGAAATATATATCAGTCTGGACTATGTCAGAAGTCATTCTCAATCTATAGAACATATGTTGGTTCACGGCATTCTTCATTTATTGGGGTATGATCATGAAACAATTAAAGATCAAAAGAATATGGAGAGAATAGAAGATAGGATTTTAAAAAAAATATTTTCAAAATTTTAATTTTTACGGGATTTAAGATTGATTTAATCAAATTTTTTAGTTCGGTTGACTACTTGTTTAAAACTCCATAAATTATTAAAAAAATATTTTTTAACAGTATTAAAAACTAAAACATTTTTTCAAACTGTTAAGAAGTATAAAAAAGCCCCATTCTATGAAGCTTTTTTTGTTGCCATAATATTTGCGTATAAAGCTCTTTTTATCTAAAATTGAAGCAAGCTTATATAGAGTTTAATAGTTGGCTTAGTGTATTAGTAAGTTTATGGTTTGTTGGACGATTTATTTATTTTTTATTCTATTTTTTAATTATTTATCATGCTTGTTACCGCAATTGATATCGGATCATCTCAAATCAAAGGTTTAGTGGCTGATGTTAAAAAGGACGGAACATTGGTTGCGGTCAAAACTCTCAAAAAAAGATCCGATGGGGTTAAGAGAGGAGAAATAGTTGACGTTGAAGAAACGGTCAAGGGACTATTTGAGGCCTTGAGTGAAATAAAACATTTTGATAAGAGTAGTCTTAAAAACATAGTTTTTGGCATTTCGGGTACAAAGAGCAGATTTCTTGTTTCTCGAGCTGCTGTTTCTATTCCTCGACCTGATTTGGAAATCATTAGAGAAGATATTGATAGAGTAATAAAAGAATCTTTGGCGGTTAATCTTCCTCCAGGTTGGCAAATCATTCATTCTTTTCCAAGAGAATTTATTGTTGATGATATAGAAGTTGGGGATGACAATATTTTAGAACTTTCAGGAAGAAAACTTGAGGCTAATGTTATTTTGATTGCTCTTTTTTCAACTGTCTATAAAAATTTTCTTAAAGTGGCCAATTTGGTTTTGGGAAAGAAGAGTGGTTTTGATGGTAGTTTAATTTTTTCTCCACTAGCGGCCGATAGAGCGATATTGTCAAAAAAACAAAAAGAATTAGGAGTAGCTTTGATTGATCTTGGATTTGGAACAACGTCGTTGGTTGTTTATCAGGATGGGAAAATGTTGTCCACAAAAATATTTCCTGTGGGAGCGGGAAATATAACCAATGATCTGGCTATAGGATTAAAATGTTCCATAAAAACAGCTGAAGCGATTAAATTATCATTCGGGTGCGCATTTTCACGCGAAGTTTCTACGAAAGACAAAGCTGATTTGGCTCAGTTTGAAGAAGGACAAAGCAATCAAGTGTCCCGTCGTTATATTGCGGAAATTATAGAGGTGCGCGCCAGAGAGATTTTTTCGTTGGTTTCTGAGGAATTAAAATCATTAGGTAGAGCCGGTAAATTACCGGCTGGCGTAGTGTTGTGTGGTGGTGGAGCAAAATTGGGAGGAATTTTGGATCTGGTTCGTGATGAACTTAAAATGCCTGCTCAAATAGGCCTACCTAACCTTACAGAATTTGAGTCTTCTCATGCCCAAATAACAAATGAAATTGACGATCCTGAGATGGCTGTTGCTTGCGGACTGGTTCTTCATAAGATAGATATGTTTAAAAAGGGTGGTTCTTTTGGATCTTCTTTACCCGGATCTTTAAACGAATCGTGGTATAAGAGATTTTTAAAATCTTTAATTCCATCCGACTAAAATATGAAAAAGAATAAAATTTCCAAAAAAAATAACGGAGGCAAAAAGCGATTGATTAAAAAATCTTTCAAACCGAAATCAAAAAAAATAAAGAAGTCGGTCAAAAAGAATACTTTAAAAAAATCGTTAAATATTAAAGTGACAACTCCTCGAATTTTATCTAAATCCAAAAAGATAAAAATTAACACCCCCACTTCTAAAGTTTTTACAAAGGAATCTCGCAAGGGAAAAACATCATTACTTCCTAAAATAAAAGTTGTGGGAGTCGGTGGAGCTGGGGGAAATGTTTTATCAAGAATGTTTGAATATTTTCCTAAAGGAGTTGATTTGATAGCGATCAATACCGATGCTCAAGATCTTGAATATTGCAGTGCCAAGAAAAAGATTATAATCGGCAAACAAGTTACAAAAGGAATTGGAGCGGGAATGAATCCGGATCTTGGACGTCAAGCGGCTGAAGAAAGCCGAGAGGAAATAATCTCCGCTTTGAATGGCGCGGATATGGTTTTTCTTGCTTCTGGTTTTGGAGGTGGTACTGGCAGTGGAGCTGCTCCGGTAATTGCCGAGATTGCTCAAGAAATGGGTATTCTCACGGTAGCAGTTGTAACTAGACCATTTTCATTTGAAGGAGCACAACGCGCTCAAATAGCTCAAGATGCAATTTTGAAAATAAAAGACAGAGTTGATTCCTATATTACGATTTCAAACGACAAGATATTCTCCATTATTGATAAAGAAACTTCTCTTCATAAAGCCTTTGAGGCCATAGATGAGGTTCTTAAAAATGCCGTATTGGGAGTTACCGAACTGATTGTTTCTCCTGGAGTGATTAATGTTGATTTTGCAGATATTAAATCAATTATTCAAAATTCAGGTGTCTCAATTATCGGTGTGGGAGTGGCTAGTGGCAAGGAGAGGGCGGTAAACACAGTTACTCAAGCTCTCAATTCGCCACTTTTGGAATCAGCGGTTGATGGAGCTAAGGGGGTTCTTTTCTCGGTATCCGGTCATAAGGATATGAAGATGAGTGAAATAAACGAAATTGCCAGATTAATTTCGGAAAATGTTGATCCAACGGCAAAAATTATTTTTGGAACATACTATGATAGAAAACTTGCCAAGGGTCAGATCAAAGTAACGTTAATAGCAACCGGTTTTGGATCTTCTTATGGAAGAAATTATTCACTGTTTTCGGAATTCGATTCTTTCGGCAAAACTGCAGCTATATTCGGAAATGAAAAAGAAACCGATAAAACAAAACCTGCCAAAGAACAAGTGACCGAAGAAAAAAAAGCAGACAATATTCAAACAGAAATATTTAACGAAGATGAGGCGTGGGATGTCCCGGCCTTTATGAGAAAAAAAGGAAAACGTAAGTAAAACAGATAGTGGCCAGTGAATAGTGATTAGTGATTAGCGTATCAATCAATAAAGACTGAACACTAACCACTGGACACTTACCACTATTATTAAATTCCGATTGAGTTTCTAGAACCCCGGGCTTTGTCGAAAAGCCTCAGAAAGTATAATCAATTAGTTATGTTCAAATATTTAGTAAAGAGAAATGGTATAAAAGCTCCATTCAATGTTTCAAAAATTACTAACGCCGTTTTTAAAGCGTCTATGGCTGTGGGTAATGGGGATTGGAAAAAGGCAGAAGAGTTAACCAAAGAAATAATTAAAAGATTAGATACTAAACACAAGAAAGGAACTCTGCCAACCGTTGAAGAGGTTCAAGATATGGTGGAGAAAGTTTTAATTGATCACGGTCTGGCTAAGGTGGCCAAAGCATATATTCTTTACCGTCAGCATCGAGCTCAAATCAGACAGGAAAAATCTCAAATTCTTAATAAGGAAGAGATAGACGAAGTGGATAAGCAGTTTGATGTCAATGCTTTAAGAGTTTTAGTTGCCAGATATTTAAGGAAAGATGATGAGGGTCGGGTTATAGAATCACCCAAACAACTTTTTACCAG
>DAOOCG010000016.1:3155-13596 GCA_035408245.1 Minisyncoccota bacterium | reverse complement strand
AGAGTATTTTTTTAGCTTTTTGATGAGAGTCTCTTACGATTTTTTCCACCTCTTTATCTATTTCCAAAGCCGTGGCATCGGAATAGTTTTTTTCTGTTGATATCTCTTTACCCAAAAAAACCAACTCTTGAGTTTTTCCAAATGTAATGGGACCAAACTTTTCACTCATTCCGTATTTAACTACCATTTTTCGAGCTAATTCACTGGCTACTTGAAGATCGTTGGAGGCACCAGTGGAAACATCTTTAAAGATAATTTCTTCAGCGGCATATCCCCCAAAAGCCATAGTTATCTCCGCGAGAAATTGGTTGCGGGTTCTTAGATGAATATCTTCCAAAGGCAATTTTAAAGTATATCCACCAGCCTGACCTCTGGAAATTATGGAAACCTTATGAACCGGATCCCCGTCTTTCAGTGATGCGGCTACGAGAGCGTGACCGGCTTCATGGTAAGCGGTTATTCCTTTTTCTTTTTGGGAGATAGCTCTGGATCGGCGTTCGGGACCAAGCATTACTTTTTCAATGGATTCATATAAATCTTCCTGTTGAATCTCTTTTTTTCCTTCTCGAGCCGCCAATATCGCTCCCTCATTCATTAAATTAGCCAAATCAGCTCCGGAAAATCCGGGGGTTCTAACCGCTATTTTTCTTATATTTACTTCCTTGTTAAGAGGTTTATTTTTTGAATGAATATTCAAAATAGCCTCTCTATCATTTATATCGGGAAGATCTAAAACTACTCTTCTATCAAATCTTCCGGGCCTTAAAAGTGCCGGGTCAAGAATATCAGGACGATTGGTGGCGGCTAAAATTATTACCCGAGTGTCTTTTTCAAAACCATCCATTTCAACAAGAATTTGGTTAAGAGTCTGTTCTCTTTCATCGTGTCCTCCGCCCACGCCCGCGCCCCGTTCTCGTCCGACAGCATCTATCTCATCAATAAAAAGAATAGCCGGAGCCGATCTTTTAGCTGTGGCAAAAGCGTCGCGTGTTCTGGAAGCTCCCACTCCAACAAACATTTCTACAAATTCTGATGCGCTAATGTGAAAAAACGGAACTCCCGCTTCTCCCGCTACTGCTCTGGCGAGCAGTGTTTTTCCCGTTCCAGGCTGTCCAAGTAGTAAGACTCCTCTTGGTATTTGGGCTCCAAGATCAATATATTTTTTTGGATTTTTTAGAAAGTCCACTATTTCCAACAACTCTTGTTTTGACTCTTTGAGTCCGGCAACATCGGCAAAGGTAACCCGGTCTTTAAACGAACTAAACATTTTCAGATTGGATCTCCCAAAATTAAAAGCTTGATTAGCACCCGATTTGGCTTGTCGGAAGGTAAGCCAGAAAAACAAACCTATTAAAATAACAGGAATTAATGTCGGTAATAAAATTCCCATCCAAAATCCAAACCCGGATTCATCTTTTATAGAAAGAGGGATTTGAGAAAGTTTTTTGGAATCAACTCCATAATTTTTTAACGTTTCCAAAAGTCCGGCTTCGGATTCTTTGCGGGTTATTATAGATGTTTTGTCGTTAAGGACGGCGGTTACTTCTTGTCCAGAAACAATTATCGACGATACTTCACCATTATTTATTTTTAGAGCCAATTCATTCAAGCTTGTCTGTTTAAAAACGTTTTGATCGCTATAAAAAGAAGAGAAGATCGCCAGAATGGCAATAAACGATATAAGAACGAGAAAAAGATTTTTTATTATTTTTCCCATTGGAGTGTTTGTTTTTTTCATATTTTTATTCATATATTTGTGAATATTATACTTGAATAAGAAATCAAATCAAACAAAAACCGTCCCCACGAGAGAGACGGTTTTTGAAAAGATAACAATTATTTTTTCAATTTCAATATTATTCTTTTTTCAGACGGCTTGATGGTTGAGATAACAAAGGTATAAGTTTTTCCAATCTCCAGTTGTTCTTTCATTTTTTCCAAATTTTCAAATTCAGAAACATGAATTAATCCTTGCAAATCGTGTCCAAGAGCCACAAGCGCTCCAAAAGGATTGAATTTCGTTATAACTCCTTCTATTTCCTGGTCTGCTGTAAAATATTTTTCAGCTTCATCCCAAGGATTGGGTTTGAGAGCTTTAAACGAAAGAGATACTCGTCCATCTTTTATCTCTATTATTTTAGCTTTAAAGACATCATTTACTTTAACCACTTCTTTGGGAGAGTCTATTAGTTTGTGATCAATTTCGCTGATGTGAACCAATCCCTCTATATTAGGATCATCAACCAATCTGACAAATACTCCAAAGTCAGCGATTCCCGAAACGATAACCTCCAAAGAATCTCCAACTTCGTATCGTTCCAATGATTTTTTAACACTTTCTCCGGTTACTTCTTTTTCAGAAAGAATTAATTTATCGGCTTTGGGATTAAAGTCCAGAACTTTAACATCAAAATCCTGACCGACAAATTTTTTAAGTTCTTCAAGAATTTTATTTTTATCTCCATCTTCTACGTGCGGGTAATGATCGGTAGAAAGTTGAGAAACAGGAATGAAGGCTTTTATTCCATAAAGCTCACTCATAAGTCCGCCGGAGTTGGCTGCGGATATTTTAACTGGAACAGTTTCATTACTGTCTTTAACTCGTTTTATTTCCTGCCAATTTTGCTGCCAAAGAGCTCTAATTAAGGAAAGCTCCACATAACCATCTTCGTTTTCGCTCACAACAACTGTTACGTTGCATTTTTTACCCACCTCAATATTTTTGAGAATATCTTTGGCATTAAGCATTTCAATGCCATAAAGAATTCCGGTTGCCTTCCCGACAATATCAAAGAAAGCCTTTTGGGAATCTTTGTAAAGTAGCTCTGCTTCAAAAGCATCACCTTCTTTAATAGGGGCGGCTAAATCCGGATTGTTTTTTAGGATGTTTGAAAGAGGGTGGGACTTCTTTGAATCATCCACTAACGATTTTGTTACCATTGCAATAATTTCATGGGCCTATATTAAGATAAACCCAAGTGTTAAGCGAAGGGGCTACCGTCGCAAAACTGGTCATTAGAATAGCAGAAAAATTGGTTGCAAATCAAGCCCAATCCGTGTTATTATACAAGAGTATTTTTACAAAAGGCGCTTTGGGTGCCCATTGTTTTAAAGGCTCTGTTTTCAATTTTAATGTGTTTAGAGAGTTAGAATTGATATTATTTAGGATTTAGACATCAAATATTAGAACTTAGATTTTTATTATGGTTATTACCTGGCATGGAGAAGGGTGTTTCAAGTTTCAAAATGGAGATGTTTCTGTTCTTACCGATCTACCAGAAAGCGTATCGGGTATTTCGGCGCCTCGTTTTAAAACCGATGTTTATTTAAAAACAATCACTCCTTGGCCTACCGACTACACAAACACCAATGCTCAAATGACAGTTGTTGGAGCAGGTGATTACGATACCAAAGGAATTAAAATAAAAGGTTTTGAATTAACAAGTGAATCGTCTAAAAATTTTTTCAAAACTGTCTATCTTCTAAAATGGGATGATATTAGTATAGGAATTCTGGGGCATATTTCCGGTGATCTTCCTCCCAATGCTATGGAAGATTTTGAAGAACTTGATATTTTAATCGGTCCATCGGGCGGTGATCCGTTTATCTCCCAGGAGAAAGCAATCAAGCTTATAAGACAACTGAATCCAAAAATATTTATCCCGTCTTTTTACAAAATTCCCGGATTAAAAAGAAAAACTTCAGATTTGAAAGATTTTACCTCGCAATTTAACGGTGATGTTCAAAAACCGGAAGAGAAATTTGTTTTTAAGAAAAAAGATTTAGCTGAGATAAAGAAAACAAAAGTCATATGTTTGACGGTTTAAAAAACAAATTAAAACAGTTAAGGTATGAAAATAGCGATAGAAAGCAAAGAATATTCTGGATTTTTACAATTGGAATATTTGCGGTAATTGTGATAATTTGGATTTTGTTTTTTAGTAATCTAGCCGTGTTCTCAAATTTCCATAAATTTTCAGAAGAAGCAAAAAAAGAATTAAATAACATTTGGGAAGAAGCTCAAAAAGAAATCCAATCCGCTAAAAACTCATCTAATCAATCAGTAGAAGAAAAAAATCCAGAAGATAATATTGCAACCAGCACTCAGGAAGTTACAACTCAACAATGAAAAAGGATATACAAGAAAAACCAGATAATAATCAAAACAAAGCTTTAACAGCCGAGATTACAAGCGAACTTGAAACTTCGTATCTTGATTATGCGATGTCGGTTATTGTTTCACGCGCCCTTCCTGATGTCAGAGACGGACTTAAACCGGTTCATAGAAGGATTTTGTGGGCGATGTGGGACAGTGGTCTGACTCATTCGGCAAAATACAGAAAATCAGCCAACGTAGTCGGTGAAGTTCTGGGACGCTATCATCCTCATGGTGATATGGCCGTATATGATGCGATGGTTCGTATGGCTCAAGGATTTTCTTTGCGTTATCCAATGTTGGACGGTCAAGGAAACTGGGGATCTGTGGACGGAGACAATGCCGCTGCCATGAGATATACAGAGGTTAGGCTTTCAAAAATAGCCGAGGAAATGCTTTTTGATATTGAAAAAGAAACGGTTGATTGGCAACCTAATTATGATAACAGCCGTCAAGAACCAAAAGTTCTCCCAGCTAAAATACCGAGCCTTCTTATTAATGGAGTTTCAGGAATCGCGGTTGGTATGGCTACCAGTGTCCCGCCTCATAATCTTGGAGAGGTTATAGATGCCACGGTTCATTTGATAAAAAATCCAAAAGCTACGACTAATGATTTGGCCGAGTTTGTTAAGGGGCCAGATTTTCCGACTGGAGGAACTATTTATAATAAAAAAGCCATATTGGAAACCTATAATACCGGACAAGGATCAATTACTTGTCGGGCAAAATCGGAAATAATTGAGAGGAAATCCGGGCAATATAATATAGTTATCTCGGAAATTCCTTATATGGTTAACAAGTCGGAACTTATTCAGAAAATAGCGGCTTTGGTGACAGAAAAAAGAATAGAAGGAATAAAAGATTTGCGGGATGAAAGTGACAAAGATGGATTGTCTATCGTTATTGAAATAAAAAATGATGCCGCTCCTCAAAAAATTCTTAATCAACTTTACAAACTCACGGATCTTCAAAAAGATTTTCACACAAACCTGATCGCTTTGGTTAACAGTATTCAACCTCAACTACTTTCACTTAAAGAGGTTTTGGAACAATATCTTAGCCATCGACAAGAAATAGTTAAAAGACGAACCGAATTTGATCTAAAACGCGCCAAAGAAAGAGCTCACATCTTAGAGGGATTGGTAAAAGCTTTGGATAATATAGATGCCGTCATTTCGACAATTAAAAAATCCAAAGACAAAGAAGAAGCCCATAAGAATTTGATGGTTAAGTTTAAACTTACCGATTTGCAGGCTACCGCGATTTTGGAAATGAGACTCCAAACTCTTGCTTCTTTGGAACGCAAAAAAATAGAAGAAGAACTTAAAGACCGAAAGAGTTTTATCAAAGAATGCGAAATAATATTATCTTCTCCTAAAAAAATTCTTGAGGTAATAGAAAAAGAACTCAAAGAAATAAAAGATAAATATGCCGATCCTCGCAGAACTCAAGTGATTAGTTCTGGACTGACGGATTTTAAAGAGGAAGATTTAATAGCTCAAGAAGAAACAATTATTACTCTTTCTTCCAGCGGCTACATAAAGAGGGTTAATCCATCCATATTTAAAACTCAAGGACGCGGCGGGAAAGGCATTATCGGATCGGATGTTGGCGATGAAGATTTCCTTACTCATTTGGTTTATGCCGATACCCATGACAACATACTTTTCTTTACCGATAGCGGAAAAGTTTTTCAGACCAAAGTTTACGAAATTCCTCAAGGGTCAAGAACTTCAAAAGGCAAAATAATTCACAACTTTTTGGATGTTCCTCCCACTGAAAATGTTAATACGCTCTTAACTTATAATCCCAAATCCAGCGATATAAAGTTTCTTGTTATGGCAACCGCTCATGGGGTTATAAAAAAGACGGCTATCGAAGATTTTGCCAATGTTCGTCGCAATGGAATTATCGCCATCAATTTAAAAAAGGATGATAATTTAAGATGGGTTAAACCTTCATCGGGAAATGATCAGGTAATTATCGTTACCAATCAAGGTCAGGCGATTCGTTTTAAAGAATCTCAGTTGCGTCAGATGGGTCGTTCGGCTAGCGGTGTGGGAGGTATTCGTCTTAAAAAAGGAGACTTAATTGCGGGACTGGATGTAATTAAAGATAAGGGTGATGGAAAACTTCTTATCGTTACTCAAAATGGATTTACCAAACAGACCGATCTTAAGGAATATAAAACCCAATCACGGGGAGGAAGCGGAATAAAAACCGCTAAAGTAAATACCAAAACCGGTCCAGTGGTAATGTGTAAAATAGTTTCAGATGAACAGGAAATAATAGCGCTTTCAGCCAAAGGACAAACTATTCGCACTCCACTTTCTGATATAAGAAAAAGCGCCCGAGCCACATCGGGAGTCAGAGTTATGCGTTTAAAAGAAGGAGATAAAATTGCCGCCATCATTTGTTTATAAAATTGGTTTAAAATTAAAATAATAATACCCGCTGTAATAGCGGGTATTTGTTTGCATAATAATTGATGGTATTGGATAATGAATATATGAATTTTTCTCAAAAACAAATAATCGTTCTTGGAATAATAGCGGTCGTGATTTTGGTTTTTGTATTGGGGCTTTTGGGTATCATTCCCGGTTTTAAAAAAGAAAACGTTGCCGATCCAAACTTTCCTTCAACCAAATTTACTATGGAGATGTGGGGGGTGGGTGATGAATATTCTGTTTATAACGATATTATAAAAGCCTATCAACAGACATTTCCTAACGCCAAAATAAATTACACAAAATTTGACGATGCTGATACTTATCAAAAAGAACTCATCAACGCCCTTGCCGAAAATCGTGGCCCGGATATTTTTATGGTGAAAAATACTTGGGCTTATAAGCATTTTGGAAAAATATTTCCGGCCAATGGGCTAACCCAGACTCCTCTTATTACACCCCAAGAGATTCGCAGTTTGTTTCCGGCGGTGGTGACAAAAGATTTTGTTATAAATGGAGCGATTTATGCTCTTCCGCTTAACATGGACGCTTTGGCTCTCATATACAACAAAGATGTTTTTGATTCTAAAGGAATTGTTTATCCGCCAAAAACGTGGGACGAGTTTGTTTCCGTAGTTTCTAAAATAAAAGAAGTTGATGAAAACAAAAAAATATCTTTGGCCGCGTCTTCTTTTGGGACAGCCAAGAATATAAACCATCTAAAAGATATTTTAAGTGTCCTAATGTTTCAATCGGGATCAATAATAAACAATCCCAATGGGGAAGGGGTGAGTTTTGATGATATTACAAACAGAGTTGTTAAATTTTATACTCAGTTTTCTGATCCTGTTAGTCCTTACTACACTTGGAACGAAAGTTTTGACAATTCTCTTTCCGCTTTCGCTTCCAGAAAAACCTCAATGATTTTTGAGTATTACAGTTCGTTGGCTGAGATAAAAAATAGAAATCCTTATCTAAATTATGCGGTGGCTGATCTTCCTCAAATTGATTTAAAAGATTCTTCCCGCGTCTCTAACGCATCCCAATATTGGGGATTAACTGTTTCCAAACAGAGTCAATACACTTATCCGGCCTGGCATTTTATAAGATATTTAACCACTACACCAGGAGTATCCAGTATTTATCTTGAAAAAACAGCCAAGCTTCCGGCGCTTCTTTCGCTTATTCAAAGCAATTTGGGCGGGGATAATGATGTTTTTGTTCGTTCGGCTTTAACAGCAAAATCTTGGTATCAGGCGGATGATGATGTTATTGAAAAAATATTTTCCAATATGATAGGGGACATTCTTTCGGGCCGAATCAATCTTCAGGGAGCTGTTAATGCAGCTGAAGAAGAAATTAACAGTCTTTATAAAAACCAATAATAAATATGAAAAAGATATTTTTTTCTTTGTCAGTAATAATTCTATTTTGTTTTATATTAATTCCGCCGGTTTTTGCCGCCACGGGATTGATAAATTGTGGGAATGAAGGTCAAGCTCCCTGCACTTTCGCCGATTTAGAAAGCACCATCGCAAGGGTTTTTAATTTTATTTTGCTTTATATCGCCGCTCCGGTAACAGTAGCTATGATTGTTTTTGGGGGAGTCAAAATGATTATTTCCGGAGGAAATAAATCCACTTTTGATCAGGGGAAGAAAATTATCACTTCCGCCGCTATCGGTTTGGTTATTGTTTTTGGGGCTTGGCTGATTGTGAATACCGTTTTGAGTTTTTTGAAAATAGGTCAATAATGTTTTATACTAAAACAAACAATATGAAATCCGCCTTAAAATATACAGCGTTGATTTTTATAGCCTTTCCATTGGGAGCTTTGGCTTTGACTCTTCCAAATCCGCTGGAACAAATGGGTATCACTTCGGTTCCCGGGCTTTTGGATAGTATTATAAATTTTGTCGTTATTTATATTGTTCCTCCTGTGGTTACAATATTTATTTTAGTCGGAGCTTTTAAAATATTGACAGCCGGAGGGAATACCACTCAATTTGAAGAGGGTAAAAAAACAATTACCTACACGATTGTCGGCGCGGCCGTGGTATTATTGGCCAGTGGGTTAATTAAAGTCATAGAAAACTTTTTAAGGGCGGCTGCTAATTAAAAAATAATATGAAAAAAATAATATACTTTTTTTTGATAGCGTTTGTCTTGATGCCGGTTACTATTTATGCGGTTGAGCCTATTATTACCGAACCCAGCCAAATCGTTAATATATTTGAAAATGTAGCCAAGTGGCTCTACACAGCATTTTTCATAATAGCTATAATTTACGTTCTTTTGGCGGCATTTCAATTTTTAAGAGGAGGAGATAATCCAAAAAATGTGGAATCGGCTAAACAAAGACTGACTTATGCGGTTATCGCAATTGTTATAGCTTTAGTGGCTAGCGGCATATCTGTTTTGATAGAGAAATTTTTAGTCTCATTCAGTCAATAAATAATGTAAGAAAAAGGTCGAACCGTCTTACTTTTAGAAATAGAAAAACAATGATTAATAAAACCATAAAATACGGATTATTGTCGATATTATTTGTTTCAATAATGTTGTCATCCAGTATAGGATTGTTATCAAATAGAGCGTTTGCTATTGAAGCTGAAGGTCCAGACAGTGCTATGGAAAAAACATTTGATTCGGCGATTCCAGCCGACCCTGATACGCTGGTGGATATTCTTGCAAATATAGTCAAATGGCTTTATACAATATTCTTTATAGTTGCCGTATTGTTTATACTCATCGCAGCTTACAACTTTATGCAGGGTGGAAGTAATCCGAAAGCGGTTGAGACAGCTAAGTCCCAACTGAAATATGCGGTTATCGCCATTGTCGTGGCTTTGGTTGCGAGCGGGGTTTCCTTGATGATAGAACTCTTCTTGTCAAGAAATTCATAAATTGTCGTTTGTTAAAACAAAATATTTTTATTATTATTTAAGAAAGGTCGTAAAGACATACATTCATATGAAAAAAATATTCTCAACAATTGGATTAGTAGCGATTGCTTTGGTTTTGAGTGCATCGTTGGTTGCCGCTGTTACCCCGGGACAAGTTCCAGGACCAATCGTCGGCACAACCGGACCGACTACTATTACCGGATGGGTTGATGTACTTATCACTGTTGTTCGCTGGATTTACACCATAATCTTCATCGTCGCCGTTTTGTTTATATTATTAGCGGCGTTTAACTTTATCACTAGCAAGGGAGATGCGGTTAAAACAGGAACTGCCAAGAAACAACTTCTCTATGCCATTATTGGTATTGCTGTGGCGTTGCTTTCTTACGGAGTTGTTACTTTGGTTCAAAATTCCCTTCAATCGGGACTTGCTCAATAGTTAAAAGTATTACTCGCGAGTGCACAAAATCCCCCAATTTGGGGGATTTTGTTAACTAAGAATTCTTTAAACCTGAATTATTTAAATTTAAAAAATAAACCACCTCTAATTGAAGTGGAATAAAAAAGCGTTGTTAGTCTTTGACAAGATCCTCAATATTACCAGAAACATCTGTAGCATCTCCCTCAATACCAGTAACATCTCCCGCAATATGACAAACATCCCCTACAATATGGGAAACATCTCCCATAAGACCAGAAACATCTCCTCTAAGATTGGAAACGTATCCTCTAATACCAGTGACATCCCCCCAGATACCAGAAACATCTCCAATGAGATTAGAAACATCCTCCCAGATACCAGAAACATCTCCTCTAATATCAGAAACATTCCCCCTAATACCAGTGACATTCCCCCAGATACCAGAAACATCTCCCGTGATATTAGAAACATCTCCTCTAATACTAGAAACATCTCCCGTGATATCAGAAACA
>DAOOCG010000016.1:0-3055 GCA_035408245.1 Minisyncoccota bacterium | reverse complement strand
GATATTAGAAACATCTCCTCTAATACTAGAAACATCTCCCGTGATATCAGAAACATTCCCTCTAATATCAGAAACATTCCCTCTAATACAAGAAACATCTCCCCCAAGATTGGAGACATCTCCTGAAATATTTGAAAAATCTCCCCAGACTTCAGGGTGAAGATTAACAACCCTACTAGTATTGACCTGAATCCTTTTGATTCTTGTTAGCATTCTACACTCCTTGTTCTGATCGTATAAAAACATATTTATAATATCCAAGTCAATATCCAAGGTTTGTGTAAAAAATAAACACTGTTTTAAAACAGTGTTTATTTTTTAATAAGTGTCCTCGGTGGGATTTGAACCCACAACCTTTTTAAGGACAGCGTCCTAAGCGCTGCGCGTATGCCAGATTCCGCCACGAGGACATATACCACTCAGGCAATGATAAATTTTAAAACTCAAAAAATCAATCTATCCTCGCCTTTTTCCATGAAAAGCCCGATGGACATTTTTTAATTCTTTATTGGTTATATGAGTATAAACTTGAGTGGTTGAAATATTTGAGTGCCCTAAAAGAGATTGAACCGATCTGATATCAGCACCATTCATTAAAAGGTCGGTGGCAAATTGATGTCTTAACTGATGAGGAGTAACTTTTCCCAATATGCCCGCCTTCTTGGCATAGTATTGAACCAATCTTTGAATGGTTCGGGGTTGAATCTTACCAAGCACTTTTGGATTTTTTGCCTTGCTCAAACTTATAAACAAAGCTTCTTCGGCATCCCCTCTTTTTTCCAAATAACGTTTGATAGTTTCTTTAGCATCTTGGGAAAGAAAAACAACTCTTAATTTACTTCCTTTTCCGCGCACCGTTATTTCTCCTCTGTCAAAGTCCTGATAACGGGAAAGAGAACATAATTCACTGATACGAAGTCCGGTAGAGAACAAAGTTTCCAATATCGCCTTATCCCTTAAATCTTTTAAAGTAATTCCTTTTGGACCGCTTAAAAATCTTTCCAAATCTCCATAATCCATTATTTCTATCTGTCTTTGTTGGATTTTGGGAAGCTCTATCTGTTCTGGCGAAAGAGGGGTTTTAATATTATTTTTTACCAGATATTTCAAAAAATTTCTTAGAGCAATAGCATAATAACTTTGGGTTGTTTTTTTCATAAACTCACTGCTTTCTCCCGGTTTTCTGGACAGAGTCAGTCTAAAACGTCTGATATTTTCTGAGTTTAAATCTTTCAAAAAAGAAGATTCGGTTGATTTAATAAACGCCATCAAATAACGGCGGTAATTTTCAACCGTTTTTGGGGATCGATTTTTTTCCACTTCAAGATAATCAAGATATTCTTTTACGTATTTTTCTATTTCAGTCATAAAATTAACCCAAAATTTAAAAGCAAATCCATTCTTTAGACTAATATTATCATATTTTGCGACAGATTGCTTTTATAAAAAAACTCGCGAATTAGCGAGTCTGAGAATGGAAATGATCCTGATACATCCAAACAAGCAAGAAGCCGATTGAGACGACAATAAATAAAATAGTAATAACAAACCCCCAATCAACGATGGGATCATTACATATTATGGGGATGACCTGATTTAATCGGGCACTCATTAATGCCGCCAAGATACTTGTTGCCAGAGAAACTAACAAAACCATAAGACGTTCTAGCGGGCTCATTTGAACTCCTTATTTTTACTAATTATGTTTTAACAGATAATTAAAAATATTTCAATCATAAAATATAAGATTGACTTTTGTCTCTAAAAAATGTATCTTAAAGCCGATGCTTACTGCTAAAGTTAAATCAAAAATTATAAAAGACATCCAGTCTCACGAAGGAGATACCGGATCGGCTCAGGTTCAGATTGGTATCTTATCCCGCCAGATTGATGAACTCGCCAAACACTTAAAAGGCAATCCTAAGGACAATTCTTCTCGCCGAGGGCTTTTGAAGATGGTTTCAAAGCGCCGCAAGTTTTTAGACCTACTTTCCAAAGAAGACGAAAAGGCTTATGCTAAGCTTATAAAGAAGCTTGGACTTAAGAAATAAACAATGCGCTATAAGGATCAACGAGTGGGCGTTTTCGTAGATGTTCAAAATCTGTATCATTCCGCCAAACACCTTCATCAAGCGAGGGTCAATTTTGGTGAAATGGTTAAACAATTAGTCGGTCAACGCCAACTTATTAGAGCCATTGGTTATGTTGTAAAAAGCGATATCTCTTCGGGGGAATCCGCTTTTTTTGAAGCTTTGGAAAAAAGCGGCATTGAATTGAGAATTAAAGATCTTCAAATATTTGCCGGTGGAGCTAAGAAAGCTGATTGGGATGTCGGATTGGCGGTAGACGCTATCAGAATGGCCTCTTCCTTGGATGTGGTTATTTTAGTTACCGGAGACGGTGATTTTGTGCCCTTAGTTGAATATTTAAAATGGGGAGCGGGAAAACAGGTCGAGGCTGCATCATTTGGTCGCAGCACTTCATCCCGGCTTAAAGAATCGGTTGATGTTTATGTTGATTTGGATGAAAATCCAAAAGCATTGATGAAAACAAAGTTTGGTCGTTTGCGTGATAAATAATAAATATTAATTCTAAGTCTGTTTTCACGTATCAAAACTCAGAATTGCAACTCAGGTTTCAAATTGATGGGTTATAATTCTGAGGTTTGAATAGTGGGAAGCAGGCTTTAAAAATATGAATCTAAAAAATAAGAAAGAATTTTCTTTGCCGTTTAATGGCAAGGAGCTTAAGTTTATAGTTTCTGACGTTGCTGGGCAGGCTAATGCTGCAGTTATCGGTCAATATGGAGACACTTCGGTATTGGTTACCGCAGTTATGGGAAAACAAGATAGATCTGTGGATTTCTTTCCTTTAACAGTTGATTATGAAGAGCGTTTTTACGCGGCTGGAAAAATTATCGGTAGCCGATTTATAAGAAGAGAGGGCAGACCGTCCGATCTTGCCGTGCTTTCGGGAAGATTGATTGATCGTTCCATAAGGCCTTTGTTTGACGAAAGGCTTAGACGTGATGTTCAGATGGTGGTGACTATTTTAT
>DAOOCG010000015.1:0-13782 GCA_035408245.1 Minisyncoccota bacterium | reverse complement strand
AGATGTTTTTGACCAACCCGTTCCATCTTTATAACGAATATGGAAATACAAAACACCGTTGCCAAGATTATCAACCTCTTTTTTGATTATCGGCGAATCATAAGTTATTGTTGGAATTGAATCCGGGTTTTTTCCTAAAAGAGTTTGAACGGCTGTGGCTCCTTCGGGAAGATCCCAGGTAAAAACAACTTTCTTTGATGAACACCAAAGATTTTGATCCGGACATGTTGGGGAAGAAACTGTCGGTGATTCCCCCGTTCCCATACCACCAACTTGAGGAACACCCGGGATTTCTTCTTGTACCGGAACAGTGGGTGAAGGTTGTGTGGTGGGAAATTTAATCGTAACAACCGCAGAGCCATAATTAGTTAAAATATTAGTACCTAATCCGTCATTTTCCCGAATAGCCACTCCTGAAAGCAGAAAGTTTGCCGTGCCTGATTTTTTTGCTCTAAAGACAGCCGATACCGCTTCGCCCCTTGAACCAATAAAACCAGGGTTAACCACTCCGCCGTTGAATGTTATTTGGCCGTTAATATTTGAAAATGTCGGTTGTTCAACCCAAAGAGAAAAAATGGAGTCTTTTCCGCTAACTGAAACAACCTCAACTAAATCCGGAGAAAAACTTATAGTCGCTTCCGCGTTATTTATGTATTTTTGCTGGGTATCAACAAAAGCTTTTAAGGTAAATATCCCCCCAACATCCACAGATAAAGAGGAGGAAACAAGAGACATTGTAGCCGCTTCTAACTTAGCCCCAAAAGGAACCAGCAAAAAAACCGCAAAACAAGCGAAAAACACTTTGGATAATATTTTATTAGAGAGCTTTATATTTGCCATCTATTTTTACGCCTTTTTCTTAAAACAATTATTGTTAATAAAATAATCAAACAAATTATTATTAAAACAATAAATAACAAGAACAAATCAAATGATTTTTTGGAACCAATCGTTGTGGTCTGAAAATTCTTGGCTTTATCATAAACCGTAACCGTTATTTTTTGATCATCCTCCTGATTTTGAAGAATATATGTTGATCCGCTAATTACCGAAGGGAGGTCTCCTTCTTTAACTTCAAAATAATCTACCCCAGACTCATCGTCTAAAGCCGACATAATTAAAAACTTTTTTCCATCAAAAACAGATTGATCCTGAGTAAGTTCTACCGATAAATTGTATGGTTTTGTTTTGTCCTGACTAATAATAGAATCCCATTCATTTTGTATATTGCTTTTATCTTGTTCATTTATCTTTATGGATAAAGAGTCTCCTTTGAGGGAAATTAAACTTGTTTTTTCATCATTAATGTATGCCGTAGCACTGTTTAAGGATAAACTCACATTCCCGGAAGATTTTCCCAAAACTATAATTTTAAATAAATGAATATTATCACCATTAATCCCGCCGGGTATACCACCAACAAAAGAAATAATTCCATCTTTTAAAGATAAGGATGGTTGTTGAGGCCAATACTTAAATTCGCTTCCCGCTAAAGAGAAATCCTTGATTGCAAATTTTTCTGATTCACTTTTAATGCTTATTTTACCGTCAATAGCGTTTATTTTTTGATCTTCAGTATCAAGTAATACATCAACAACAAAAGTATCTCCCACTCCAATATTTTGAGAACTGGTTTGATAATAAATTGAAGCAGCTATGGAAACAGGAGCCGCAATAATAGAAATTAGACCGATTATCCAAACAAGGAAAAATTTGTTTTTTGTCATTTTAGTTGAAAATTTATTTATCATTTCCATAACTTGAATTAAGGCCTTTTAGTTCCCCATTGATACATTAATATTGAAAAATCAACGGAATTAACCTGTTTATCGCTGTTTATATCCACGCAAGGATTTCTAAACGGCCAAACTGTTTTCCAAAAGGCAAGAAGTATTGAAAAGTCTATAGAGTTAACCGTCTTATCACGATTAAAGTCGGCTCCGCTACACTCTATTGCAATTGGACTAACTACCGGTGTTCCACCCCCTCCTCCGCCACCGGGTGGAGGAACAACTGCCGCCTGAGCGACAAAAGATCGGGATGCTCCGGATTTTTCCGTTCCATAATAAACAACAAGTTTAAAATAATAATTACCAGCAGCAACGACTGTAGCGGACAGATTAGTGTTCCAGTCTATGCCGGGATTTATGAATTTAGACGCAGAAGCATAATAAGTATCGTCTCCTCCTCCGCAAGAATTATCCACAGAAGAAACAACGCACCATTCATAATGATATTCATAACCAATTAAGCCCTCGTTAGTGATTGTTACATTAGCTAAAATATTGGGAATAGTGGTACCCGTTACGCCGTTAATTATAACTTGAGCCGGTGCTCCTTCTACACTCCAGTAATCATTGGTTTGGATAATTTTTCCGGACTCAACCTCGGTTGAAACTTTGGCTTCCCACAAACCTTCAGCTGCCGATCCTGGAACAAGATAGGTATATTCATAAACACCATCTGATAGCTTAGTCATATCAACCGCGGAAACAACGGTATTTCTATCGGCATCGTATAAAGTTACCTGAGGAATATCAAATGAATCAGTCGGAGTGGATGTCGGATTTACAACAAATATCTTTGCTCTAAATGTTTTTCCGATTAAAACTCTCTCAACATTGGACATAGAAACTCTCCAGCCGGTATTTTGAACTGTTTGAACTTCATTTATCGTTCCAATTACAGTTGATGTTGCCGTATCTATGTAGTTTTTAATTTCGGTTATAATTGTTGTTGTAGCCGAATTTGTTTGATTGTTGGTTTCATTGATAATCGTTGATGTAGCCGTATTAATTATCTCTTCGGTCGCCAACGATCCGCCTCCCGTCAAAACTTTATCAGTCAGTCTTCTTATTGGAGCTGTTGCATCACTCCAAATATTGGAAACAAGAGTTCCGAAAGTTGTCAGTTGTCGCGTTGTCGCATTCCATACATCAGAAGCTATCGATGTTCCGGAGGTTAGAGTTCTGGTGGCATTTTCCCAAACATTGGCAGGAATATCGGAAAATGTGGATGTTGAAATTTCCGAATAACCAACGATAAAGGTTTTGTCTATTTTCGCCAAATCTCCTCCCGCTAAAGAACCACAACTAATAAAAGTCGGCCAAGTGCCTTGAGTACTTGTTCCTGAAAAAACATAATAGTGCCAGCCATTCGCTTGAGCCGTCATAGCTTGCTGAATAATTAGACTTCCTAACGGATCGTAAATATTAATCGTGCAAGGCGTTGTAGTCGCCTGAAAATCATCATCATAAACAAATTCCCCTATTATTATTGATTGTCCGGGAGAAACCGTTTGGTAGGCATTCGTATATTCAACGCCACCCAATAAGAAAATACCGAGCAGAACAAAAACCGATAAAATTAACTTTGTTTTAAAATATTTCCAATTTTTATTTTTTGTTTCCATAAATATTTTTATAAAAATTTAACACCAAGAAATTATGAATAAACCATCTTCTTTTTTATCGGTTTGGGTGATATCCAAATAACTAACTCATACATAATTATGAGAGGTAAAACCATAACTATCAAGGAGAGACCGTCTGTGGGGGGAAGAAAAGCCGTAAAGATAAGAATGGTGGCTATGGCATAACGTCTTTTATTTTTTAAAACATCGGTAGTAATTATTTTGGCTTTAATTAAAAAGGATAGAATTATGGGAAATTGAAATAATATACCGAGTAAAGCTGCACTTAATCCGATTTGAGAAAGAAATTTATTGATATCCCATAAATTTGCCACTCCCATTGATACATTTATTTTAGCAATCGCTCCCAAGGCATAATAAAGAACTCCAAATCCATAAGCGAAACCCAAAACAAAAAGAATAAGACTGGTTGGTAATAATACTAAAAATAATTTTTTTTCATTTTTATTCAAACAATCTTTCAAAAAAGCGTATATGTGGTAAACAACCAAAGGAAGACAAAGCACCAGAGCAAAAAGAAGTCCCACATTCATCGCTAAATCTATAAATTGGAATGGTGAGGTGGTAACTATTGAAACATCTTTGATTTGAAATATTTTTATTAAAAAACTTAAGATTAGCCCTGCTCCTAAAAAACCAATAACAAACAATGATAAAAATATTACCACCAGTCCATATACCCTTTGTCTAATATCTTCAAGATATGGATAATATTTGGAAAAAGTTTTTTTTATTATTCCCGCCATATCACTCTATTATTTAAGGCCCAAAAATTTAGCCACTGTCAAAAGTTTGGTTACAAATTTTCCAATCGTCCCAGTTCCAGTCAACCCACTTGTCTGCACCGCCCAAACATCCGCCGCTGAAAGGTTTGTAGCGATTGTTGGTTTTATTGGTTCTCCATCTGCAAAGTAAGCCAACTCTCCAAGTTTTAACTGATAACCTGCGGGGTATAGAACGGCAAAGTCTGTGAAATAAACATAAGCATCTGTTGTAGTAGCATCTGTATTGGTAGAAAGAGTTACTTTGAATTGAGGATAAGAAGTCGTAGCAGTGATAGGGATTGATAGAAATTGCCAACTCCCTGCAATCTGTGCCGCTTCTGCATAAGCCGTAGTTCCGTTGTCATAGTCTACTGTAATACGAGGCATTTGATGAGTGCCTGCATAATAAGTAGCACTATTTATATTTACCCAAACACCGACCGTCATTGTTTGAGCCAATACATTTCCGACTGGAACATATTGCTCCCAAACAAGATTATTGATTGTGTTATTAGATTCAAATCTCAAACAACTCCCACCAGTAGTTCTAACAGTGGTGTCTGTAAGTCCTGCGGCAGTTCTCTGAATAACTCCGTCTGGTTTGTAAATTCTATGGTCGCCTGCTACGTTGTCATAGTTTTGGAAAGCATACTGTGAACCAGGGGCATTATACATATACCCGTTAGCGTCTACCACATAGTAATACCAACCACCAGTTGCTGAAAGGTTGCAACTATCTATAACTGCCGTGCTATATGAACCAAGATTATACAAAGAGAAATCCCCATTGGTTGCGTTAGCATATACAGTTCCCGCCGAACAGTTTTTAAGACGTAAATTGTTTACACCAGAATTAACAATGAAAGCATTAGACCTTGAAGCATTTACTGTGCAATTAGTTGCGGTAACATTTGCACTGCTAAGAAACATAATTGCACCATAAGATGCACTACCAGCATAACTTGTTGAAGCATTTCTAACGTGAAAATTATCAAAATTTGACCCGTAGCCATATAATTCAAACCCAGCATATCTTCCTCCAATATGATAGTTATTGGTTACCAAAGAAGCAGAATTATTTTTGAAACTAAGTCTAGCTCCGGAAGTCGTATACGGATTTGGAGAATAACTTATAAAATGAACGTTGTCTTTGTATTTATTGTCAGCAATAGCACTTTCATAAGCATAATATATCGGTTGAGCTGATGAAACAAATGATGACCTTATTTCATAAAAAGCACACCCCTCAACATTTACAGCGTGACGAGTATTTTGTGAGGCAAATAAAGTAAATCTTGACGAAGCATTCCCCCCTATATCCGAAAATTCAGCATATTTCATTGCCACTGCCGTAGTAGAAGTGCAATATAAATATCCAAACCATTGTTGATTGGCAGCAGAACAACTCATACCCACTGTTCTAGAAAGATTAAGAACCCAGTCAGCTGCATAGTGAGTATTGGCTAAAGCACTTTCTGCTCCACCTACGCTGTCTGCGAGAGTTATAGAAGTTCCTGCAATAGTTCTGATATATTTAAATTCATATTTGCTGTAAGTATCAGCAGAAAAACCTAATAAATCTCCCACCGCCCAATTAGTTGCTGTATCTACAACAAGTGGCGAAACAGCAGTTCCTGCCCCAGAAGCATACAGTGTCTTAAAGGTTTTTGTCTGCCCTACCATTGTAAAATGTTCAACAGCTGTGTTGTATCCATACACTCTTATTCCACTAGCATAAGTAGTTTTGGGCGTAAATTGTATTTTGGCTTTGTATGCGGTATGTGGAGATGCAGCAGTTCCAAAGTTAAGTTGTCCTTGTGCTACAATAATCGGAGAAGAACCATTTATTGTTAAAGTAGTATCTTGTGTAGCGTCAGGTATAACTTGCCCCATATAACCAATACATAAAGACCAGTTCGCAGACTGCGATGGGACAATCGTTGAATAGTCCGTTCCGTCAACAGCTACGGTCGGGCCGCAAGCACAAGCACCATCAAGTGTAACTGTTGTTTTTGCTCCTAATGTTCCTACTACATAAGCTGTATCAGTAGAACCAATTGCCCCAGTCCTGTTATCAATAACTACTGCCCAAGGTTCAAGTGTTACAGTAGTAGCATAAAAAGCAGTAGAAGAATCATTTACAGCTCTTGACACTTTTATACGATAATACCCTGCTGTGGTAGTTGTATAAACATAAGGAGTCGCAAACTTAAATAACAAGAACATCGCAGTAGCATTAGAGCCAGAAAAGAAGGTGTAAGGAATCAAATCTGCCTCATTGACAGTAGCACTTGCCCCTGCACAATCATTCCAAGCCGCTCCATCATATTCTTGAAGTTGAGCCGTTATAGTGGAAACACTAACTGGTTCAATGGAATACATAGAAACAATCATACCCAAACAAGCATTGGTTGTGTTGGGGGCAGTAAAGACCGCAGTATATCTGGCAGCACCCAACCCAGCACCATTTGATGAACCAGTCCCTGTTTCAGTCCCAGTATACCAAGTTCCTGCTGTATTAAAATTTCCCGAAGCTATTGCTACTTTAATCGCCATTGATTTCGTTTAATGAATTAGTAATATTTTGCAACTCTCCTTCCAGTTGCTCTTTTTCTCTAAGTCCATCAGGAGTAGGATAATTTTTCTTAGCCCAAGCTAAAAGATTTTCATCTGAGTAGTCGTTTAGTTCTAAAAGTTTAGTTTCAATTTCTTGTTTTCTGCTTCTTAGCTCTCTGGCATCTATTGTTTCTGATCGATTAGATCGTTTGTCAAACTTAATGTAGGTATTATCATCAACCTCAATAAAGATTGGCTCGATAACCTCAATTTCTTTTTTTGTTTCAATTAAATTACCGGATTCATCTGTTTCGGTTTTTTGCTCTTTAATAAATAATTTATTTGCTAATTCTCCATCAGAAACTTCCGAACTGAAATCTTCAACTTTTTTTAATATTGCTTTCATATTTTTTAATTAATTTAATTTTTAAAATACTACATCATAATACCCGTAACTAAGGGAAGTGTGAGTAGACCAACTTGCTGAATAATTAGAGTCTCCTTTTATGTATCTGAAAGTATTGGCTGATGTGTCATAAGCCAAAATATACCAAGCACCTGAGCTCGCTACATAACCAAAATAATTTATCGCTCCAGTCTCATCAATATCAGAAATTTTATATCCACCAGAAGTATTTAAAGCAGTTATAACATCATCCAGTTTTTCATTTGTAGCCGGATTAATACGAATATTAGAAGCATCCTTTACTCCAACCGTGCTAGAGGATGGAGTGCTTCCAAAAACAAGAGCGTCGGCTTTTTTGGGAAGAAGTGAAGTAATCAAAAAACCCAAACCAACGACTCCTAATACTTTTAAGAATGTTTTTTTGTTGTTATGAGAATATTCTTTGGTTATTTTCAAAGATGACCTTTTTATATCATCCGCTTCTTTTTTAGTAAGAAGCTTAAAAGAATGTCGCGAAGACAGCATAAAAATTTTGACTAAGTTATTTAGTATTTTATATAGACCTATCCACCATTTATTATAGCAAACACTCTTTTTTAAAAGAATGCTTATCCTGTGCATTTCTTTTTTTATAAAAATTGCAAAAAACACTCTTGATAAAGAGTGTTTTAGAATAAATATTGAAGAATATTATTTAGATTTTTTACCCTTACTTTCAATAGTTTTTTTCATTTCCAATATATCAGCGTGCATCTCTTCAATTTCTTTAATAATTTGGGCCAAACGAGCTTCTTCTTTTCTTATATCATCTTCTGTTTTTTGATCAATTCTTTTTTCCTCTCTTAATCCGGACATAATAATTTCTTCTCCAATAAAGAATGAAACAAATGTTCCCGTTAAAAGCATAATAATAACGCTTATTAATATGGAAACTCCCGCAGTCATAAAATCAAACAAATCCGCAAACATCCAAACTCCCCGCCAAAAAAGCACTATGGCAAAACCTCCGATGAAAGCATAGACTACTGGGTGTTTGCTTAAACTATGTCTAATTCTGTCCTCAAGTTTATCTAAAAAATGAATAATTGATTTGAACATACACTGATTATTAAAAATTATTTTAAAATTTATTTTGTGCGCCCGGAAGGAATCGAACCTTCGACCATCTCCTTAAAAGGGAGCTGCTCTACCAGCTGAGCTACGGGCGCATAAAAACTATTTACGTCTGGATATTCTATAATTTTTACTGGTCATTTTCAAGCTCTTCAATCAATTCTTGCGCCATTTTCTTTGCTTTCACCGACATCTTTTTGGGAGTTTTGGGATGTAATTGAACAATTAAATCTCCTCTGCTAATTTTCCCAAACATTCCTCCGGATCTATACATCCCCTCTCCCCTTATAATTACCGGCTCTGTTATATCAAAATTAGATGGAATTTCAATATTTATTTTTTTTCCATCAATATTTTCTATTTGAATTTCTTTACCCGAAAAAATATCGGCAACTGTTATGTCTTTTTTAAAAATAAGGTTATCCCCTTCCATTTTAAATAATTTGTCGGGAATAATATTTATTTTGATATAAAGATCTCCTGATGAGTTGGAGCGTAATCCGGCTTCCGCTTGTCCTGAGAGTTTTATCATTTGACCACTATAAACTCCGGGCTTTATGTCTATGGTAATTGATTTATTTCCAATAATTCTACCCGCTCCAGCACATTCAGAACATACTTTATTTGGAGCTTGACCCATTCCAAAACATTTTCCACATTCTCTTACTTGAACAAAGTTTCCAAAGAATGAAGCTTTTTGTTCTTTTATCTTTCCAGTTCCATGACAATTGTCACACTTCTTTGTTCCGGCTGATTGGTCATAACCAAATCCAGAACATTTTTGACAAGAAATAAATGTTCTAAAAGATATATCTTTTTTAACTCCAAAAAAAGCTTCTTTAAGCGTTATATCTATTATCGCTTGCATATCATTTCCTTTTTGACGAGTGGATGTATTGCCACGCCTGCCTCCCCCAAAAAATGACCCCAAGATATCATCTAAATCTTCAAATCCTCCGGCATTGCCAAAATCAAATCCGTTAAAATCCCATTGTCCGCCTTGGGAGGAGAATCCTCCAAACGGTCCACCCGCTCCAAAACCACCGCCTTGATTAGAATCAAAAGTTCGCCCAAATTTATCATATTGAGCACGTTTTTTTGAATCAGAGAGAACTTGATAAGCTTCATTTACCTCTTTAAATTTCTTTTCGTCCCCGCCTTTTTTATCAGGATGATATTGATGAGCAAGTTTTCTAAAAGCTTTTTTTATTTCTTCTTCTGAAGAGTTTTTTGGAATTCCAAGAATTTCGTAATAATCACGCATAAGATTATAAATCAGTAACTAGTTATTAGTAACTAAGGATTAGGACTAAATAAATTTCTGTTTCGTAATTGTATTTTTATTTACTAATTACTAATCCCTAATTACTAATTACTAATTCCTGATACCTTATATTTATATTTTTTATGACAATACTATAGTTTCTTTGCTTTTATTCTCATAAACAACCGTGCAAAATTTAAAAGTAATGAGAATTTCATAAATTATAAAAGCGAGTAGAGCAATTATTGGACGAATAATTGGAGATATTGCTGATATTCCAAAAAATACCAACGCGGCACAAATTATCAAGATAATTAATTTGGTTTGTTGTGAGGCATTATTTATTTTGCCAAGAACGGAAAAATATATAGAATCGGAAAGTTTTTCATCTGGATTTACTTTTTGTCCAAGAACTCCTTCGAGTTTTGTTTGATATTCTTCCATAACCCTTGTTTCAAGTTGTTTTCTTAAAGCCGGAGTTATTGATTCTGCGATCGTCGGTTGAGAGGCAATTTGTTGATCAAGAGTTTTTGACGCAATTTCCCGCAAACTCAAAGAAAAATCCATTCCTTGTAATACTCCCTGTAAAGCCCGGGAAGCCCCTTTTAAACTCGCTTCAAAAACAGCTTGAGGAAACAACGGATTATTAACATCAAACGGTTTTAACGAGAAAACGTTAAAAAATATTATTGATGCAAATAAAGCCAAGGCAAGAACTCCTCTGCGAAGAACATTATTGGAAAATCTGAAAAAATGAACTTTGAGCGAATCATCAAGAGCTGCTCGAGCACTAAATCCTCCAGAACAAAGAATAATTACGGCGGCAATAACAGCAAGAACCAAAGTTTGATTAAAGTTGGCAAAAAAACCTGCCCCCAAAGCAATCCCGGAAATAAGTATTGTGGAAAGTAACCATAATTTTCTATCAATCAGAAGAACTGCAAGAATCTGAAACGCTAAGAAAAAAGCCAAGACAACACCCAAAACCACATACATATTCACCGATAGATCAACCCCTTCATAAGCCACACTGTTCATGAAATAACCACCAATCAAAGCACTAATAACAGCGAGGGTGCTTAATATAAATGCTTTCCATCTTGAAAAAGCACCCGTGTACACGCTTGAATGAGAATCTTGAGGTTTGTATTGTCCAATCATATAAAGATGATTTTATTCCGCTGGTTGAGCAGGATTTTCATCTCCTTTAGTATACATTGACTGACCTATTTTTTGAAGTTCGTTAGAAAGTTCTGAGGAAGTTGATTTTATTTTTTCAACATCTTCGGACTTTAGAGCTTCTTTTGTGTCGGTTATTTTCTTTTCTATTAACTCTTTGACATCCGGAGTAATTTTTTCTTTCCATTCTGTTATGTTTTTTTCAGCAAGATAAACTATCTGTTCTGCCTGATTGCGAGCTTCTATAATTTCTTTTTTGAGTTGATCTTCTTGAGCATGAGCCGCTGCTTCATTTTTCAAACGCTCAACTTCGTCTTTTGAAAGTTGTGTGGAAGCTTCGATACGAACTGATTGAACTTTGTTTGTTGCTTTATCTTTCGCCGATACATTCAAAATACCATTAGCATCTATATCAAGAGTAACTTCAACCTGAGGAATTCCACGAGGTGAAGGAGGAATACCATCTAAAATAAATCTTCCTAATGTTTTATTATCAGTAGCCATTGGACGCTCTCCTTGAAGAATATGGATTTCAACTGAAGTTTGATTGTCAGCTGCAGTAGAAAAAACCTGTGATTTAGAAGTTGGAATAGTGGTGTTTTTTTCAATTATTGGAGTGAATACTCCTCCCATTGTTTCTATTCCAAGAGAAAGAGGTATCACGTCTAATAAAAGAACATCTTTGACGTCTCCGGCAAATATTCCACCCTGCACAGCCGCTCCGATAGCCACAACTTCATCTGGATTAATTCCACGATGAGGTTCTTTGTTAAAGAGTTTTTTAACCGCTTCTTGAACCATTGGCATTCTAGTCTGACCACCCACCATAACAATTTCATTAATATCTCCTAAAGAAATTCCAGCATCTTTCACAACTTTCTGAACAAGTTCAATGGAACGATCTACTAAATCATGAATCAAATCCTCAAGTTTTGCTCGAGTCATCTTTATAAGAAAGTGTTTAGGTCCGGATGCATCTGAGGTTATGTAGGGTAAATTGATTTCAGTCTCCATCACGGTAGAAAGTTCATGCTTAGCTTTTTCGGCAGCTTCTTTTAAGCGCTGAAGAGCTAGAGGATCTTTGGATAAATCAGCCCCTTCGGTTTTTTTGTATTCAGAAACCAGATAATCCATTATTCTTTTATCAATATCATCTCCTCCAAGATGGGTATCTCCTCCAGTTGATTTTACTTCAACAACATCATCTCCTATTTCAAGAACGCTAACGTCAAAAGTTCCACCACCAAAATCATAAACACAAATTTTTTCGTTTTTTCCCTTATTAAGTCCATAAGCCAACGCAGCTGCGGTTGGTTCGTTAATAATACGCCTAACTTTAAGTCCGGCGATTTCTCCGGCATTCTTTGTCGCTTGACGTTGAGAGTCGTCAAAATAAGCAGGAACAGTAATAACCGCTTCTTCTATTTTCTCGCCGATTTTTATTTCGGCATCGGCTTTAAGTTTTGCCAAAACCATTGCTGATATTTCTTCGGGTTTATACCATTTATCTCCCATTTTAACTTCCACTCCTCCAGATGAGGACTTTTTTGCTTCAAATGAAAACCACTTCAAATCATTTTGAACTTCAGCATCATCAAATTTTCGTCCAATTAATCTTTTAATGGAAGCGATGGTGTTTTTAGGATTAACAACTGCTTGACGTTTGGCAAGCATTCCAACCAAACGCTCGCTAGCTTTACTAATTGCAACTACTGATGGGGTTGTTCTGTTTCCTTCGGCGTTTTCAAGAACGCGCGGTTCTCCCCCTTCAACCACCGCCATTGCTGAATTGGTTGTTCCCAAATCAATACCTAATATTTTTGACATAATTTAAAATTTATAATTTTTAATAAAAACTAAAACTATTTGGAAATTCAATAACTTTCTATTTAGCCACTTTCACTCTGGCTGCTCGAACAAGTTTACCGCTAAGCATATATCCTTTTTCAACCTCATCCACAACGGTTCCTGAAGGCTTATCAGACTCAATAGTCGCTATGGCATCATGAACACTTGGATCAAATTGCTGTCCGACTGATACAGATATTCTTTCTAATCCATATTTTTTCAAAACATCTTCCAATTGAGTTCTAATGAGATAAAGTCCTTTGCTAATTTTTTCATCTTGAACTAATGCCTGAGTGGCTAAATCAAAGCTATCTAAAACTATTATGATTTCTTTTATAATAGTTTCGTTGGCAAATTTAAGAATCTGCTCAAAACGTTTAGCTTCATCCTTCTTGTAATTAATCAGGTCGGCTTTGGCTCTCTTCCAACCATCTAAATATTCGTCTCTTTCTTTTTTTATTTTGTCCTCAGTTTCTTCAACTAAATCACTGGTTGAATTGTTTTGATCTGATGGCTGATTATTATCCTTTTTTTCTGTTTCGCTCATATTATTTTTGATAATTTTAATAATTTTTATTTAAAAATTGAATTGAAAACATAATATATTTAAATCAAAATATATCCCCCAACTCCCCTTTGTCAAGTATCTCACGATCGTGAGATACTGATAATAAACCATTTTTGTATATATTATACGTTTATTTCATCTGCAGAACTTGAAAATTTATTTTACTTATCTATTCCATATAACTTACATTAATTTTTTCAACGATCCCATCTTGGTAATGGCAAATATTTCCACATAATCCCCCATTTTCATATCTCTTAAATCTTCCAAAAATTTATCGGGAACTCCTTGTTTTCCCATCCAAACACTTTTATGAATCATATTGCAATTTAGATTGTTAAGAGCATATCGCAACCAATCTCTTTTAGCACGCTCTTTTTCGGGGATATCAAAGGTTATTATAGTAGCAACATGGTTGGAATCTTGGGAACTGTCTTTTTTTTCATACTTGGACGTTGGAAACGAAAGGCTCTTTGAAGACTTTATTCCTTTCAGTCTCTCCTTGCCTCTTGGGGTTATTTCCACAAAAATCTTTTTTTCAACAATTTCTCTCCTAACCAATCCATCTTGTTCAAGATATCTGACAAACGTATAAAATCTTCTGGTTTGTCTATAACCCTCTTCTTTTTCGGCTCTATCGTTTTCTCTCAT
>DAOOCG010000014.1:2247-14004 GCA_035408245.1 Minisyncoccota bacterium | reverse complement strand
TAATGCGCGAAAAACGTGAATTAAATCCCATCTCCATTCCCGGTGCCAAATCCCATTTTTGTTTTTGGGTGTAAAAAGTAATGGGTGCCTGAAATACATACCCGTTGATATTCAACATATGTGAGTTGGTATGCTGACCACTGCCAATAATATACTGAATTGATTCTGTGCGCTGATGAATGGTATCTGTTCCTGCTAATCGATATTCTTTAATCATCAACGTATCGTTGCGCCAAAATGGTTGGTAATAATAATTGTTGATGGAATCAAATACAGATATTCATTAAAGACAGATTTGTGCAATAACAAAGAGGATCTTTTATGCAGAGGAATAATAGGACTTTTTAGAATAACCGAATAATTAATTTGTATTAAATATTTCAATTCATTATTTTTAATTTACAACATAAATTATGGCATCAAGTTCTATACATAAAATAGACGGAGATGAAATGGGAAGAATAGAAGATAACGGATATGTCTATGATCAGGGAGGAGAATATCTTGGGAAAGTGGTTAATGACGGATCTGTTTATGATCATGAGGGAGAATATACCGGCAAAGTAAATTTTGATGGTTCGGTTTATAACGCTGCTTATGAATGGGTCGGAACAGTGAGAGATGATGGGGTAGTGCTTAGCGTTTCCGGGGAAGATTTGGGAGAAATTGATTCGCCTCATATGCAATTTGGAGGGGGAGCCTTTTTGCTTTTGTTTAGATAGATATTTGGTAATTAATTTTTAATATATGCAAAATAAAAAATACATAATTATTGGAATAATTATTACAATCATAGCTATTATCGGAGTAGTATTGTGGATAATTGACAATAGAATGGGAAAGGGAACAGATTTAATACCCGAAGTAAATGCTCCCAATCTTGAAGAGGCGGGTAAAATTACCGACAGTTCCGCATCTGGGGCACAAATATTTGAAGTGTCTTATACGGACAAAGGATTTTCTCCTTCAACAATAACAATAAAGATGGGATCTACTGTCGTTTTTAAAAATAACAGCTTGAAAGATTTTTGGCCGGCATCAGCTGTTCATCCAACTCATAAAGAATACCCGACCACGGGAGGTTGTGTGGGGAGCACTTTTGATGCTTGCAAAGCCTACAAACCGGGAGAATCTTGGTCGTTTAAATTTGATGCAATAAACGTTAACGGTTGGAAATATCATAATCATCTTAATCCGACTCAGTCTGGAATCGTTATTGTTACAAAATAGCGGAAAAATTATTTGATATAAAAACAATTAAAAGCTCCAAAAGGAGCTTTTAATGTGGTATTCTTAAAATTATTGAGACGTTGATAAGACTATGAACATCTTGGTTTTTTTTACGAAATTTAATCCCACCTTTTTAAATATAGGAATGATCGGTGGAATATTTGTTTATCTTGTTTTTTGTTACGCTATAAAAAATAAAATAAACGAAGAACAATTTATAAAGATAGTACACCGGCTTTTGGTAATAGTTACAGTCTTTTATTTATTTTACGCTCTAATTTTGAGTATTGGTCAGTATTACGTATGGTCCGAAAATCCGATATCCAAGGCTTTAATTCAAGAACAAGTTAATATAGAGAATACCGGAATAATCGGAAAGTTTTTCAATTTAATAATTCCTAATTCGTTTAATTATTATATTTATTATGTTTTTATGAAGTTTTGGTTTGAATATTTGTTGACGATCGGTTTTGGGTTCTTATTTGTTTATTTTCTGAAATTTCTAAAAAAACACCAAGAAAGATTTTTTGAGAATGGTGAAATAGAATTGGGCGGATTGTGCGCGATTTTATCAAGATGGCCCAAGAGTATAGTATTTATCATCTTGGTTTTTGTTTCGGTTGTTTTAGTTTCTATTTTTAGACTTCTCGTATTTAAAGACAAATATACAACATTGGGTTATCCTTTTATTCTCGCTACTTTCATAACTTTCTTAATAGGCGCCTATATTCTTTCAATAACCGGATTGGACGTGCTTAAAATATAAAAACATCAATGGATTGGAAAAAATTTTCAAAACCTTTTTTTGTGCTTGCTCCAATGCACGAGGTTACAGACACCGCTTTCAGACAAGTTGTTTCTTTTTATGGTAAACCGGAGATTATGATGACTGAATTTGTGTCGGTGGACGGTCTTACTCACAGTTATTCAAGAGAAAAAATAATTAATTATTATCTAAAATTCTCTAAAAAAGAACGTCCGATTGTGGCTCAAATTTGGGGCAATGATCCTCAGAAGTTTAATCAGGCGGCTAAAATTTTAAAAAAATTGAAATTTGACGGAATAGATATAAATATGGGATGTCCCGATAAGAAAGTGATAAAAAATGGAGGGGGAGCGGCTTTGATAAATGATTTTTTAAGAGCCAGAGAGATAATTCAAGCAACTAAAGAAGGTGCCGCCGATATTCCAGTATCAATAAAGACCAGAATCGGATTTGATTATATAATCACAGAATCTTGGGTGAGTAATTTGGCAGAGGCTTATCCCTCAGCCATTACTATTCATGGCAGAACAAAAAAAGAACTGTCCAGAGTTTCTGTTCATTGGGATCAGATAGCCATTGCCAGTTCTATAATGAAAGAAAACAATATCATCTCCATAGGGAATGGCGATATTTGCTCAAGAGAAGATGGAATCAAAAAAGCAGAGGAATACGGTTGTGATGGTGTTATGATTGGTCGTGCCGCTTTGGGAAATCCTTGGATTTTTAAAAATAAAAACAAAGAAATATCGATAGAAGAGAAAATAAAAGCAATGCTTAAGCATGCGTTATTATTTGAGCGGGAGCTTGAAGGAATAAGAAGATTTAATCACTTTAGGAAACACATCAAAGGTTACATAAGTGATTTTAAAGATGCGAGCGGCTTAAGGGCTAAATTTATGAAAGCCAAAAATTCTAAAGAATTAGAACTGATTGCGACTGACTTTCTAAAATAAATAATTTTGGTATACTCATTAAACATGATTTCATCAATTTTAGCATTTCTTGCTCATATAGTTATTGTTTGTATTCAGACAACGGGTTACGCCGGCATCTTCGTTCTTATGGCTTTAGAAAGCGCCAACATACCCATCCCTTCAGAAATAATAATGCCATTTTCCGGATTTTTAGCGGCCGAAGGAAATTTTTCAATTTGGGTAGTTATTATTATAGGAACTTTAGGAAATGTTTTTGGATCTTATGTGTCTTACAAATTGGCGAATTGGATAGTAATGAATCGTCATAAGTTGTGGATTTTAAAAATTACCATATCGGATAATTTTCTTGATAAATCTCGTCAATGGTTTGAAAAATACGGATCAGTTTCCGTTTTGTTTTCCAGAATACTCCCGGTAGTCAGAACTTTCATTTCTCTCCCAGCCGGTCTTGGAAAAATGAAGATGAGTAAATTTATAACCTATACCTTTTTGGGATCATTTATATGGTCGGCGGCTTTATCTTATTTCGGATGGTATTTGGGAAATAACTGGCAATCTTTGGAAAAATATTTCAGACGATTTGATATAGCGATAGTTGTTGTTATAGCCATTATTTTCATATATTGGTTATGGAATCATTTTGGTGGTAAAATAAGAAAAAATGGAGAAAAAGACGGTAAATAAAAAAAGACTGCTGGTTTTTAATTGGAAGATGAATCCTTCTACCAGTGCAGAAGCTCGCGAGATTTTTGCTTTGGTGGTTACTCATACAAAAAATCCCTTGATAGTTATTCCTCCCTTTTTGTATATCAACGAACTTGCCAGAGTCCGATCCAAGAAAATAGCTTTGGGAGCGCAAGATGTTTGGAAAGAAGAGAGGGGATCTTTTACTGGAGAAATTGGACCACTGATGCTTAAAAATATGGGAGTTGCCTATGCTATCGTCGGTCATTCAGAAAGGCGATATATTCAAAATGAAGGTGATGAATTGGTTGCTAAAAAAGTTTTTTCATCTTTAAACAATAAAATAATTCCAATTCTTTGTGTTGGGGAAAAAACCAAAATGTCGGTTTCTAAGGCTTGGAATTTTGTTAAAAAACAATTGGATCAAGACTTATCTTTAATAAAAAATATCAAACTCAAAAACAAAGATTTAATTATTGCTTATGAACCGGTTTGGGCTATAGGAGGAAACAAAACAACAGATGCATCACATTCGGCATCTTTAATCGTTTTAATAAAAGATCATTTAAAAAATCGTTATAAATTATCCATTAAGGTTCTTTATGGCGGAAGCGTCAGTTGCAACAATATAGAATCATTTACTTCTTATAAAGAAATTGACGGTTTTTTGGTGGGATCGGCCGGTTTGGATAAAAGTCAATTGCAATGTATAATTAATAAAATTAACTAAAATAATCTTATGCAAGAACAATCTTCAAAAGAAACGTTGTTTAAAGTATTAAGCGGGTTTGTGGGTGTTTTAACAATTTTGCTTATTTATGCGGTATTTTTCGGTCCTATTTCGGATTATTCAAAATCTCTTTATTCAGCCAGAACAATTAATGTATCGGCTACTGATAAAGTAACGGCTACCCCCGACATTGCTCAACTTTCATTTTCTGTAGTTACCGAGGGGCAAGATATAACGGTTATTACGGATGAAAATAATAAAAAAATAAACAATGCGATAAATATGCTTAAGGAGAAAGGCATAAAGGCGGAGGATATTAAAACAACCGAATATACCCTTTCCCCGGTTTATACGGTTCCTGGGAAGGAATATTTTGGAGATTTTGTGTCAAAAATTGGAAAATATTCTTTGACCCAAAGTGTTTCGGTTAAAATTCGTGATTTTAAATTAATCTCTTCAATCTTAGAAACTTTACCCGGAATGGGAACTAATAGAATAAGCAATATCTCGTTTGGAATAGATGATCCAGAAAAATATCTAAGTGAAGCTCGATTGAAAGCTTTTGAAAAAGCCCGTGCAAAAGCTCTTACCATGGCTCAACAAAATGGAATCAGCTTGGGAAAAATAATGAGCGTTTCTGATTACACTAACAGTAATTATAGCCTTAAAGAGAGTTCAAGTAGGGATTATGGAATGGGCGGATCTATATCGGCTCCAATAGCAGCTCCCAGCATTGAACCGGGAAGCCAAGAAGTTTCCGTTAATGTAAATATAACTTATGAAATTAGGTAAAACTGGAAGAGTAATTGTTGTTGTTATATTGGTTTTCTTGACCGTAGCAATGCTCTCTGACATTATTTATGTTTTTGTCAGATAAATGTTTATTGCATGTATTCTAACATCACAATAACAACCGAGGATAAGAAAATTCTTTCAGGAATTTTCTTTGAAGCACCTAACCCGCGTGGTTGGGTGCTTTGTTTGCATATGATGCCGTCAACCAAGGAATCATATATTAAACTCGCCGAAAAACTTCAAGAGAAAAATTTTGAAGTTTTAGCTATAGATTTTAGAGGACACGGATCTTCTGAGGGTGGACCTGATAGGTATCTCGGTTTTTCAAATACTCAACATCAGGAAAAATATAACGATGTTGTTGCAGGAGCGGATTTTTTGTCTCAAAGGGGAAATGTTGAAAATAATTTGTTTGTAATCGGCGCTTCTATCGGAGCTAACTTGGGTTTTAAATTAATCAGTGAAAATAATAATTGTCAAAAAGCCGTTTTGCTTTCTCCCGGTATTGATTATCATGGAATTTTGACAAAAAATTCAGCTACTCAAATATCAAAAGATAAAAAAATAATGTTCGTTGCCAGCGAAGATGACGGTTACGCGGTTGATGAGAGCAAAGAACTAATCGGCCTTCTTCCCGAAGGTGTGGAAAAGAATAAGATATTTTTTAAAGATGCCGGTCATGGAACGGGGATGTTGGAAAGCCATCCCGAGCTCGCGGATGAAATAATAAAATTCATAAATTCATAAATCGGTCGAATTTCTACGATAATTAATTAATTAATTTAAAATAAAATATAAAATGATTATAAAAAAAGATTATTTTTACGTTGCTATTATAGGAGCATGTTTTGCTTTGTTTTCTTTTGCGATCATTCCAAATATTATCCCTTCAGTTCAAATCGGTTTGTTGTTCAAGTTTTTAATAGTTGTGATTGTTACGCTTTTAGCTATTATAGCTCTTTGGATTGCCGGAAAAATTGCTAAAAAATTACCAATTACCCTTCAGTTGGCAAAATTTGCGGCTGTCGGGGCATTCAATACATTTCTTGATTGGGGAGTCCTTAATGCATTAATCAGTTTGACTGCTATTGCTGGAGGAGCAACTTATTCATTGTTTAAGGGGGCTTCATTTATTATTGCCAATATCGGAAGTTATTTTTGGAACAGAGCTTGGACGTTTGAAACTTCTGGAAAAGCAACTGGACAAGAGTATGGAAAATTCTTTGTTGTGAGTTTGGTTGGGTTGGTTATTAATATCGGTTTAGCTTCCATAATTGTTAATCTAATAGGCCCTCAAGGAGGATTAAACGAGGCTCAATGGGCTAATGTGGGAGCATTAGTGGCGACTTTGGCTTCTTTAATTTGGAACTTCGTTGGCTACAAGTTCTTTGTCTTTATAACCAAGAATAAAGCTCAAAACCAACAACCTTTGATTTGACAAAATGGCGTTAGAGGAGTATAATGGCTTTGAGTGAGTGATAGATATTCCTAAACGATGATATCGACTTAGGAATGTTCCTACTGTTTCCTCCCTCCGCTTTCGGGCGGGGGGAGGTTTTGTTTATAGGGGTTTAAATCTTGCATTTTCTTTTCTTTTATTTATACTAATAATCGGTGGTGGGCGAGCACTCACTCAAAATAAAAAACAGGAGGTCACCCCCGCCACCAAAAAGATGCTGGGGAAAATGAAAAAAGAAATAAAGCTTAGATCGGTAAGTCATATGAATGTCGGGGGCATAGCCCGGCATTTTTTTGTCGTAAAAACGTTATCTCAATTGGTTAGGTGTATAGAGAAATGGAAAATTGAGAATAAAAATGAACGTTTGCAAATTTTAGGCGACGCAACTAATGTTCTTTTTCCCGATGAGGAAGTAAAAGGATTTTTCATAAAAAACGACATAAGAGATTTTTTTATAAAAAACCCTGAAATTATTTATGTTGGCGCGGGAACAAAGATGAGTTCTTTGCTTAATCAATGTTTTAAAAAAAATCTTATTGGTTTGGAATGGTCTAGTGGACTGCCTGGGACTTTGGGGGGAGCAATAAGGGGAAATGCCGGAGCTTTTGGAGGAGAGATTAAAGATTTTGTATCCGCAGTTGTTTCATTGGAAATCGACAAAAATTTAAACATCAATTTTGTTTTTAGAAAAAACAAAGAGTGTCAATTCGGATATAGGACGAGTATTTTTAAAAAAGAAAATAAAAATTTTACAAAACATATTATTGTGGGAGTTTTTTTGAAGTTGAAAAAGAGTAAAAACAAAAAAGAAATTATTGACGCAAAAAATAGAGCCCAAGAAATAATAAAATACAGATGGGACAAACATCCGATGGATTTTCCTAGTTTAGGTTGCACCTTTAAAAATATTTCTCTTAAAAATGTTCCCAATCAAATCAAAAAAGAATATAAGTCTAAAATTAAATCAGATCCTTTTCCCATATTGCCCGTCGCGGTTCTTTTGGAAGCGGCTAAATTAAAAGGAATTTGTGCGGGAGGAGCGTGTTTTTCTAAAAAACATCCTAATTTTATAATAAATTTTAAAAAAGCTTCTTGTCAGGACATAAAAAAATTGATTTCTATGGCAAAAAAAAGAATTTTTAAAAAATTTGGAATCATTTTGGAAGAGGAAATTGAAATTTTATAATTTTTATTTTTTATTTAAAATATTTTTGAGTTATCCACATTTTTTTATTTCTTTATTTAATTAATGTTCTATACTAAATATATAATATTGAATATTATATCGTCGTTCGCGTGATTGATTGGTCGACAATTGCCGTTCGGCATTAGTAACTAGTTCTGTGTAAGAACTTAAAAGTACACATGGCAAAAAAGAAAGTGGCCAAGAAGAAAGTAACTAAGAAAGTTACAAAGAAGGCCAAAAAATCAAAGAAGGGCAAAAAATAAGCCTTCTGACCCCGCTCCGCGGGGTCTTTTTTTGGGTATTTTTTTATGTTATTCTTTAGGGAATTAAAAGCTCTTTATAGAATATGAAAATTATTATAAAAACCACTAAATTTGAGCTCACTGAATCACTTACTGAATACATTAACAAGAGATTTTCTCCTCTTAATAAATTAGTAAATAGCTTTGAAAAAAATGGAGAATTGATTTTAAAAATTGAATTGGCTTTATCAACAAAACATCACAACAAGGGTGATGTGTATTATGTGGAATGCACTTTGCCTATAGCTAAAACAATCATCAGAATTGAAGAGTACGAGGAAGATATGCACGAATCCATAGATTTAGCTCAAAAACGCCTTAAATTAAAAATAGAAGAACTTAAAGAGAAAGTTCAGAAGAAAAACAGAGGCGAGAATGTTAAATAGCAAAAAATTATGTCTTTTATAAACAATTTCTTTTCACCCATTAAGAAATATCACAGTCGTATTGAGCAGATAAACGCCCTTGAAAAGGGCGTCCGTTTGCTTACTAATGAAGATATTAAAAAAAGAAGTTTGACTCTCAAAGAAAAAATAGGCGGTGACTCTTTGAAAATTAGCGATGATATTCTTAATGAGGGTTTTGCAATAGTAAGAGAAACGGCTCGAAGAAGTTTAGGACAACGACATTATGATGTTCAACTTATCGGAGGCTTAGCTCTTTTTGAAGGAAAAATTGCCGAGATGAGCACGGGAGAAGGAAAAACTCTTGCGGCGACTGCTCCCGCTTATATCCATGGACTGACTGGTAAAGGAGTTCACATAGTTACAGTGAATGATTATTTGGCACAACGTGATGCGATTTGGATGGGACAAATATATGATGCTCTCGGATTATCAGTATCTTGTTTAATTCATGATGCGGCTTATATGTATGATCCTAATTGGCATATTACCGAACAAGGGGATCAATTAATAGACAAGGAACGCGATACGACCGGAAGTTTTAGGGTTCAAAAAGAATACTTAAAACCCATTTCCAGAAAAGAAGCTTATTTGGCCGATATCGTTTATGGGACTAATCACGAATTTGGATTTGATTATCTAAGAGACAACTTGGCTTATTCCACTACTAATCAAGTTCAGCGTCAGCCTTATTTTGCCATTATTGACGAGGTAGACAGTATTTTAATTGATGAAGCCAGAACTCCTCTTATTATTTCTGCTCCCGATACTCAGGCGGCGGAATTTTATAAAATGTTTGCAAAAATAGTTTTGAATCTTCAAAAAGAAACGGATTATACCGTTGATGAAAAGAATCGTTCAGCTCAGATACTTCCTGACGGTATAACCAAGATTGAAAAGATGCTCAACATAGAAAATCTGTATGATTCGCAAAATCTGAGATTGGTTCATTATCTTGAAGAATCCCTAAAAGCCAAAGCTCTTTTCTTTAAAGACAGACATTATGTCGTAAAAAATGGAGAAATTGTTATTGTTGATGAATTTACCGGAAGACTGATGTTTGGTCGCCGTTATTCCGGGGGACTTCACCAGGCAATTGAGGCCAAAGAGGGAGTTAGGGTTCAAGAAGAGCAGAAGACATTTGCTCAGATTACTTTGCAAAATTATTTTAAACTTTATGAAAGAATATCGGGTATGACAGGAACGGCGGAAACATCGTCGGAAGAATTTCATAGAGTTTATGGTTTGGAAGTTTTAACTATTCCGACAAATAAGCCATCTCAGCGAAAAAATCTTCCCGATTTTGTCTATAAAAACAAAGAATCAAAATATAAAGCCATAGTTAAGGAAATTAAGGAAAGAAATGAAAAGAAACAGCCGGTTCTTATCGGAACAACATCAATAGATGAAAATCAAATAATCTCAGCTAATTTATCCAATGCTGGAATAAAACACGAAGTTCTTAATGCCAAGAATCACGAAAGAGAGGGAGAAATAATAGCTCAAGCCGGAAGATTGGGAGCGGTAACTCTTGCCACTAATATGGCTGGAAGAGGTGTTGATATAGTTTTAGGAGGAAATCCCCAAGATCCAATAGAAGCTCAAGAGGTAAAAAATTGCGGCGGTTTGTTTGTATTGGGCACAGAAAGAAACGAGGCTCGTCGAATTGATAATCAGCTTAGAGGAAGATCGGGAAGACAGGGGGATCCGGGAGAGTCCAGATTCTTTTTGTCTTTAGAAGATGAATTGTTGAGAATTTTTGGCGGAGAGAGAATAAAATCACTTATGACAACTTTAAAAATGCCAGAAGATGTGCCGATTGAATCTGGATTTGTTGCTAAAGTGGTAGATGAAGCCCAAAAAAAAGTTGAGGGAATTAACTTTGATGTGCGCCGACATCTTTTGGACTATGATACCGTTCTTAACAAACAAAGATCGGCTGTTTATCGCAGACGTCAAAGTTTTTTGGAAAGAATTGAAAAAGGGGAAATTCAGAAAGTTTTGGAAGAGATTACATTATCAGTTTGTTCCAGAATATCCACCCAAACATCAAAAGAAGAATTTGAAAAATGGCTCTTAGATTCAGGAATTATTAACGAAAATAAATTAATAACTGAAGATGAGTTTAATTTAGTCGCATCGGGCGAACTTCCAAAATCTGTCAGTGAAAAAATAGTTGAGGTTTCTAAGAATATGCAAACGGGACTTAGAATTATCGCCTCTATTGATGTTTTTTGGACCAATCATCTTGAAAATCTTGAAGCTCTTATGGAATCGGTGAGAATGAGAGCTTATGGTCAAAAAGATCCACTCGTTGAATATAAGAGGGAAAGTTTTGATTTGTTTAAAAATTTGATTGCTAATGCTGAAGAATGGACTGTATCAAACGTATTTAAATTGGAAAATAAAAATACTGAACCGGTAGAAGTAGTGATGCCGGCTTCAAAAGATGAACCTAAGATAGGCCGTAATGATTTATGTCCCTGCGGTTCCGGTAAAAAATACAAAAAGTGTCATGGGAAATAAAGATACATATTTTGTAGCAGTAAAAGTTTTTCTTCTTGATTCAGAAGGAAATTTTCTTATAACTAAAGATCAGTTTGGTGATTGGGATATACCAGGTGGCAGACTTAGAGAGCAAGATTTTAATATACCATTAGATCTGGTTGTGGAAAGAAAAATAAAAGAAGAGATTGGAGAGAGCGTAAAATATAGACTTGGTGATCCGGTGGTTTTCATGCGGCACGAACGTAATGAAATATTACCATCGGGCGATAAAGATAGACGCAGAATATTTGCTATAGGATACACAGCTCAATATCAAGGAGGTGAAATTAATCTTGGAAAGAGTCATAATCAATATGAATGGGTGTCGGTAAAGACGTTTGAACCAGAAACGCGTTTTACTGGCGGGTGGCTCCAGGGTGTCAAAGATTTTCAGGCGAGATACAATGAAAACAATTTTTTATGAAACGTGAAATAATTACATTGTGTGGGAGTACTCGGTTTAAAGATCAATTCAAAGAAATTGAAAGAAAATTAACGATGGACGGCAAAATAGTTCTTCCTCCGGCGTTTTATGGTAAGGCTGAAGGATTGGAATATTCACCAGAAATGGCAAAACTTTTGTGGGAACTTCATGTTGATAAGATTAACATCTCTGATGGAATATACGTGATAAATCCGGGAGAATATATTGGTGAATCGACTAAAAAAGAAATAGACTATGCAAAAAGTTTGGGAAAATTTGTCAGATATTATTCGGA
>DAOOCG010000014.1:0-2147 GCA_035408245.1 Minisyncoccota bacterium | reverse complement strand
TGGAAAATTTGGAATCAAAAATAGAACAGAAAAAATCCACAAGACTCAAATTAGCAATTAGAGAAAAGAACGTTGAAAAAGTGACGGAATTATTAAGAGAGATAAATAAAGAGTTAACTGGAGCAGAGTATGTTGCACTTGATCAAGAAGAGTTGCGAGATTTTATTGATGGTAGATCTGTTTCGTTTAAAATTTACTTGGGAGATGGGGGGATGTCTCGTATGATTATTTTTAATGAAGGAGGGGTTATTGATATTAGTATGAGTGGTAATTCAAGCGATGAAGTTGTTAAAAAATGGGAAGAGATGTAAAAATTTTTATAACAAACAGAAATAATATGGAGCATTTGGCGATAATGAAAAAATCTTGGGGATTAACTCAAAAAATCCTAAGTGGTCAAAAAAAGATTGAATCACGTTGGTATTCTTTAAGGTGCAGTCCTTGGGATAAAATAAAGAAAGGGGAAACTGTTTATTTTAAAGATTCGGGAGAACCAGTGAAATTAAAAGCAGAAGTAAGCAAGGTAATGCAATTTTCCGATTTAACTCCAAATAAGATTAAAGAGATATTGGATAAATATGGAGATGATGATGGATTGAAAAAAAGTAGTATCCCAAAGTTTTTTAAAAGATTTAAAGATAAGAGGTATTGTATGCTTATATTTTTAAAAAATCCGAAAGAAATCAAACCATTTGAGATTGATAAAACCGGGTTTGGGATAATGTCAGCCTGGATTTCCGTAGATAACATTTTAAAAATTAAGAAATAAATTTTTTAATAACCATCATGGAAAATAAAAAGAGAAACAGAGTTTCCGCTGTTATTATAAAAAATAAAAGTGTTCTTCTTATTAAGCGAGTAAAGCCAAGCGAAACCTATTATGTTTTTCCCGGGGGCGGAATTGAAGAGGATGAAACTCCAGAAATTGCAATAATCAGAGAATCAAAAGAAGAGACTGGTTTTGATGTTAAAAACCCCCAAAAATTATTTGTTATTAATGATATTGAACGCGGAGAAAATTATTTTTATCTTATAGATAATTTTATCGGGAATGAACCGAAACTTGGCGGACCGGAAATGCAACGCGCTAATGAAAATAATCAATATGTTTTTGAATGGGTTGTTTTTTCGAATTTAGATAGGATAACCTTACATCCGGAGATTGCAAAAGAAAAAGTGATTAATAAATTAAAAGAATTAATATAATTTAAGAGTTTAATTCATGCGAGCACGTGAGATTATTTATGTTATTTATATAAATTATGAAACCAATTAAACATTCAGTGGCGTTTGTTATATATAATCCGGATAGATCAAATTTTGTGATTGTTAAACGCCCTGAGGATGATAAGGATTTACCCAATGTCTGGGGCTTGCCAGTCGGTTCTTTATTAGAGGAAGAAACTTTTGAAAATTGTGTTATTAGATCAGCCAAAGAAAAAATGGGAATTGAAGTTGGTGTTGGAAGACTTGTAAATGAGGGAGAAATAGACAGAGATGACTACATTTTGCATATGAAAGAGTTTGAAGCAAGAATCAGAAAAGGCGATATTTTAGTGCCTCAAGAAAATTCTAACGTAACCCAATATTCCGAATGGAAATGGGGGAGCGCCAGCGATCTTATTAAGGCGGCTCAAGGAGGATCGCTTTGTAGTCAATTATATTTAAGCAGTATAGACAGAATTTGGTAGTAAAATTTAAACAAAAAATCTGACCGGTGGTCAGAATAAATTTTACTTTGTTAATTTAACAAGAAGAAAAAGGATTCTCAAATGATTCCTTGCAAATGGGGCAAGTTAAATTGTTTAATTGACAGTCGCATAATGGACAATAGGCATAAAGGCTTATACTTTGAGTGTCTGGAAACAAACAGCAATTTTGACAAAAACCATCATCATTTAGACGTCTATAACAAGGTGGATCGTCATGGTGGGTAACCACTTTCGCTTTCGTCATTCTTTTTTCCTCAATAAGTTCTGAATAAATATTAGTCTATTGATACTTATTTTTCAAACAACAAAAATCACTTGTTATCCAAGTGATTTTTTAAATACAATTTTTAATTTAGTTATTCTGTATCATAACATTTTATATATCCATAGTAATTTGATCCCGTTGTAATGGTTTTGTACCAAGTATTTCCGTCA